>JBKEBM010000199.1:0-1570 GCA_047973165.1 Chthoniobacterales bacterium | reverse complement strand
CGAGGAGGATATTAGCAAAATTTTCGGAAGCTGCGATCTTTCCATCGACAGCAATTACGAAGGTCCGCTCGCGGAAGCGAGGGACGTATTGTAAAATTTCCCGAAGGTCGGCGACGTTCATTGCTTGAGTATTAAGTTGTATAGTTTTTTATAAGCGTGCATGGGAGATAAGGAATAAAAAAACTTCACCGATAATTTGAAATTTGAGTTGGAGCGATATTGACTTTGTGTCGCCGATGCAACACAGTATTTAAAAAATGAAGACAGCTGCTGTTCACAGTCGTATCAATCCAGATGTCAAAAAGCAAGCGGAGGCCATCTTGGCTCAGCTTGGTTTGAGCCCGACAGAGGCCATCCGGATGTTTTATACTCAAATCACTCTTAGGAAGGGTCTTCCATTTGAAGTTAAAATCCCAAATGCATCGACTCTGGAAGCAGCGAGTGACTCTCGCAGGGGGTGTAAACTGCAAAAGTACGATACAATTGATGAGCTTTTCAGGAGCTGGGACGAGTGAAGGCAATCTACGAGACCAGCCAATTTAGAAAAGACATCAAAAAACTCAAACGGCAGGGAAAGGAAATCGATAAGCTAAAGTCGGTAGTAAGACAAATCTCTGCTGAAGAACCTCTTGCAGCTCGTCATCGGGATCATGCGTTAGCTGGCTCGTTAAAAGACTCAAGGGACTGTCATATCGAACCAGATTGGCTGCTAATCTATAGGATAAGCGGAGACCATTTGTTTCTTGAGCGCACGGGTAGCCATAGCGATTTATTCAGGAAATAAAAAAAGCTGCGTCGGGTAATTTCCGGCACAGCCTTTATTTTAAATATTTCAGAAAATTTATTCCCAGGAGTGTGCTGGATAGAACACATGCGGATTAACGTTGGCGTCTTCACCGGAAGTCCAAACACCAACCCGCTTGCGAAGCTTTACAGTTTTAGATCCTCCTCTTCTATCAGTATATTGCGTAACGTCTATCTTATTTTCATAATCTGTATCCATCTTGATCTGGTAGTCGTTGCTCCATGGGTCCTTGTAACTTCCACTGGTTACGCCGCCTTTATTACGTTTGAAATCCGGTGCTTCAAGAATAACAATCTTACGCGGGTTGTCATTTGTCTGTGTAGCCATTAGTGCGTCAAGTAATTTTCCTTTGACTGTACCGCCGGCGGAGGGCGGTAGCTTGCCATACTCTGTTTCATACATGACGACAGCATTTGCGATCTGGACGACATCGTTTTTCGCGCTGGCTCTGCGAGCCTGATTGAGGGCACCGCTGACTGCCGGAAAAAGCAGCCCCATCAGGATGGCAATGATGGCGATGACGACAAGCAACTCGATAAGAGTGAAAGCTTTGCGGCCTGATTGATTTTTACCGGCAGGGGAATGTTGAATGGTTTTCATAGGGGTTAATGTAATTGGTTGCATGACCTGTTTCTTCACATATCGAGAGTGCCGCTAAAAATTTATTTTCGCAAGCAATTTCTTGCTTTGTATTTACAAGTCTGCGACGAAGTAACTGTGCCGAGTCGCAAAAGTAAACCTATTCGGAAGCAGCAACGCTCAAAA
>JBKEBM010000159.1:0-3156 GCA_047973165.1 Chthoniobacterales bacterium | reverse complement strand
CGGGCATCCAGGAAGTCAGCGAAGTCCTGCGGCTACTCGATATTGAAGCCGGACCGGCAAAAATTAATTTACCCAACGGAACCCACGCCCGCCGCCGCACCGGAGTCCTCTTTCTGGAATTTGCCTGATATTTGAAAAAAAGCGAGAACTGGTGGAGCCTAGGAGATTCGAACTCCTGACCCCCACAATGCCATTGTGGTGCTCTACCAACTGAGCTAAGACCCCAGAACAAGGAGCGCAGAATAAATAAGCAGAGGAAACTTTGGCAAGCCGAAATCTTTTGATTCTCCTTTTTAAGAGAATCTCAGGATAGTATTTCTCTGTTATTTTCTGTGTTTTTGTTGTAAAATCTGTTTTTGTGTTGACCCCGCCGGGAGATTCATTACCTTCTCAGTGATTTCATTCTTCTGACCCAATAAAAAAATGCTTGCCCCGGAACGTCACCGTCGCATCCTGAACCTTCTGACTTCTCAGGAAAGCGTTCGTACGATTGACCTCGCCCGCTTGTTCAAAGTGACCGAGGAAACCGTCCGTCGCGACCTGGAAAAACTCGATGCCGATGGCGAACTTGTCCGCACCCACGGTGGAGCGATTCGCAGTTCTGAAAACCGCCGCGACCTCCCGCTCACCAGTCGCGAGACGATGAACGTTGTGGAAAAACAAAGTATCGCCCGCCACGCACTGAAAAGCATCACGGAAGGCGAAACGATCCTGCTCGACGCCAGCTCCACAGCCTTCGAGCTCGCAGTCCTCCTACCCGATATCCGGCTCACCGTTTTGACAAATGGACTAAAAATCGCCCTCGAACTCGCCACACGCCCGGCGATGCAGGTCGTCCTTGTCGGCGGCTCGCTCAACACCTCCTCGCTTTCCTGCGTCGGTCCGCTTTCCGACCAAATTCTTGCCAGCCACAACATCGAAAAAGCCTTTCTCTCCTGCCGCGGTATTGATGCCAAACGCGGACTCAGCGAAGCGAACGAACAACACGCCCATCTCCGTCGCCGCATAATCGCACTCTCGCAGGAAACCTGCCTCCTCGCCGACCACAGCAAGCTCGGCCTCAAGTCTTCCTTCTTTTTTGCCAGTCTCACCGATATCGACTATTTAATTACCGACCGCAAACCCGCCCCCGCTTTTCGCGCTGCCATTAAACGCGCCGGCGTCAAACTCCAAACTGTATCATGAAAAAATCTCCACGTATTTGTTTAGCCGCTGATCTCGGAGCCGGAAGTGGACGTGTGCTCGCCGGCAGCTTCGACGGCACCCGCCTCGAACTCCACGAAATCAACCGCTTCACCAACGAACCTGTCAAACTCGCCAACGGCTGGCACTGGCAATTTGACAAGCTCTTTGGCGAAATCCAGTCCGGCATCGACAAAGCCGTCGCCCAATACGGCGATGCTGTCGCCTCCATCGGAGTCGATACCTGGGGCGTCGATTACGGTCTGCTCGACGCACAGGGAAACCTCCTCGGCACGCCCTTCCAATACCGCGACAGCCGCACCAACGGCATGCAGGAACTTGCCTTCACAAAAATGCCTCGCAACGAAATCTACCAGCGCACCGGCATCCAGTTCCTCTTTTTTAATACCCTCTTCCAGCTTCTCGCCGAAGCCCGCTCACCCGAAGCCCTGTTGGAAAAAACCGAAACCCTCCTCTTTCTCCCCGACCTCATCAACTACCGCCTCACCGGACGCCGCGTCGTCGAACGCTCCATCGCCAGCACCGGTCAGCTCCTCTACGCTGCAACTCAGGAATGGGACCGCTGCCTCATCAAAAAAATGGGTCTCCCCGAAAAAATATTTGGCGATCTCGTCGATGCCGGAACCAAACTCGGCCCCGTATTAAAATACCCCGCTATCGAAGTCATCGTCCCTGGTTCACATGATACCGCCTCCGCCGTCGCCGGAGTGCCAGCCCACGAATCCGAACCCGTCTTTCTGAGCTCCGGTACCTGGTCCCTGATGGGCCGCGAACTCCTCACCCCCATCATCAACGAAATCGGTTTCGATCTCGGATTTTCAAATGAAGCCGGCGTCTTCGGCACGACACGTTATTTAAAAAACATCGCCGGCATGTGGCTGCTCCAGGAGTGCAAACGCCACTGGGACGCCGAAGGCTCGACTCTCGGCTACGCCGAACTCATCGAAGCTGCCGCCGCCGAACCCGCTTTCACAGCACTCCTCGACCCCGACGCCGCTGAATTTCAGGCACCTGAGCACATGCCCCGCGCCATTGCCGATTGGCTGAAAAAAACCAGCCAGCCCGCACTGGAAACTCCTGCTGCCGTCACCCGCTGTATCCTGGAAAGCCTCGCCTTAAAATACCGCAAAATAAAAGAAGACCTCGCACAAATCACCGAACGCCCCATAGACCACATTCACATCGTCGGCGGAGGCTCCCAAAATGAACTCCTCAACCAATTCGCAGCAAACGCCACAGGCTGCCGTATCATCGCCGGCCCCATCGAGGCCACCTCCATCGGCAACATCCTCATGCAGCTCTGTGCGCTCGGAGAAATCTCCTCCCTTACCGAAGGCCGCATACTGATCCGTAATTCCTTCCCCACAAAAACTTACCATCCCGAAAATTCCGAAATTTGGGAAAAAGCTTACATCGATTTTTGCCAATTTCTGTGAGTGAAACTCTGCAGCCCCGCATCCACCTCTCGCATGAACTTGGGCGCGAGGAACGCGAACTCTCCATCCTCGGTACGGCACTTTTTTAGTCAAAGCCTCCAGCAGCCAGCTCGGCAACATCGACTCCAGCGGCTTCACTCACGTGCACCTTACTCCCGTGCTTGAAGCACTCAACCAGCCTGACCTTATTTTTTATTGGATGGTATCACCTGGATCGGAAAAAAATGGAAAAAATTCGCATCGAACTGGAAGATCACCGAGGAACCGTCTGAAACAGAATAGTTACTTCGCCGAGTTTGAAACAGCTTCACTATTATTTTATCCGTCATAAATAAGTTTATCCAGGCCCAGCCGTTACGCTACCGTCAGGTTCAGCTTAATTTTCATACTTCACCAGCAATCCCAAAAATCGGAGAAAATTTTGGCAAAAAGACATGGCAAACAACAGTCTCGTTTGGCTCTGGAAAAATATTACAAAAAAACTCTCGCTGCCGCTCGATCGCAACGCCCTGACATA
>JBKEBM010000124.1:0-8856 GCA_047973165.1 Chthoniobacterales bacterium | reverse complement strand
GTCGTTTTCATGACAACAACTAAATCGAAAACAGGAAATTTTGGGAAAGACTTTGTTGGTTAGCTTAGTATATCTGAAAGGTATACTTTGTTTGATACCCAAATTGTGCAGAAGGTTTTTTTTTCGTCTTTGCGCCCTGAGCACAGCGGGCGTGAGACTTTTTTTAGGGCACACCCGAAAACCTCATTTTCAACACAGAGTAGTTCAAAATTCCGGAGACGGCGTTGAAAAGCAGCTTTCCGGGGGTGCCCATTAAAATAATTTTGACCTTACCATTATGGGAAGGTTTATTGATGGAGGTATGGTGAATACTGATACGATAAATTCTGTTACATTGCCTGTGGAGGGGATGAGTTGTGCTTCGTGCGTGGGTCGGGTCGAGGCGGCATTAAAAAAAATTTCGGGGGTGGAAAATGTGGCGGTCAACCTGGCTACCGAACGCGCTGCGATTCAGACGAAGGGGCATGTTGATCGTCGGGCTTTGGTCGAGGCGATTGAAAAAGCGGGGTATTCCGTGCCTGCTGGGCAGACGGTGCTGACGGTGGATGGGATGAGCTGTGCTTCGTGTGTGGGTCGGGTGGAAGCGGCTTTGCGGGCAGTGCCTGGAGTTTCGGAAGTGGTGGTGAATCTGGCGACAGAGCGTGCTACGGTGCAGGGGACTGCGGGAGTGGAAACTCTGGTGGCGGCTGTTGCGAAGGCTGGTTATGAGGCAAAGCTGTTTGAAGGCGGAGGGCGTTCGGATGAGATGGAGGTTGCGGAGGCAGAAAAAAAGGATAAGGAGTTGGCCGGGCTGAGGCGGGCTTTGCTGCTGGCGGCTGTTTTGGCTTTGCCGGTATTTATTTTGGAAATGGGATCGCATCTGATCCCGGGTGTGCATGAGCTTGTGGCGAAGAGCATCGGGGTGCAGGCGAGCTGGATTTTTCAGTTTGTGCTGACGACTCTTGTGCTGGTGTTTCCCGGACGGCGGTTTTTTTTAAAGGGGATTCCGGCGTTGCTTCGCGGGGCACCGGATATGAACTCGCTGGTAGCGGTTGGCACAGCGGCGGCTTACGGATATTCGCTGGTGGCGACTTTTGTTCCGGCAGTGTTGCCGGAGGGGACGGTGAATGTGTATTACGAAGCGGCAGCGGTGATTGTGACACTGATTTTGCTTGGGCGGTTTTTTGAGGCGCGGGCAAAGGGGCGGACTTCGATGGCGATCAGGCGTTTGGTTGGTTTGCAGGCAAAGGTCGCGCATGTGTCGCGGGGAGGGAGTTTTGTCGATGTGGCCCTGGACGAGATTGTTGCCGGAGATGTGCTGGATGTGCGGCCAGGTGAGCGGGTGCCGGTAGATGGTGAGGTGCTGGAGGGGAGGAGTTTTGTCGATGAATCGATGATTACCGGTGAGCCGGTGCCGGTGAAAAAGGAAGCGGGTGGCCGTGTGGTCGGAGGCACGGTAAATCAGCAGGGAGCGTTTACCCTGCGGGCGACGGCGGTGGGTGAGGAGACGATGCTGGCGCAGATCATTCGTATGGTCGAGCAGGCACAGGGATCAAAGCTGCCGATTCAGTCGGTGGTGGATAAAGTGACGCTTTGGTTTGTGCCGGGAGTGATGGCGATTGCGGGGCTGACTTTTTTGTTGTGGCTTTTTTTGGGGCCGACTCCGGCTTTGACTTTTGCGTTGGTGAATGCCGTGGCGGTGCTCATTATCGCTTGTCCTTGTGCGATGGGTTTGGCTACGCCGACTTCGATCATGGTTGGTACGGGTCGTGGTGCGGAGATGGGGATTCTTTTTCGTAAAGGAGAGGCACTGCAGTCACTGCGAGATGCAAGGGTTGTGGCGGTGGATAAGACGGGTACCTTAACGGAGGGGCGTCCCGCACTGACGGATATGGAGCTGGCGGAGGGGTTTGAGCGGAGCCAGGTGCTGGGGTTGGTCGCAGCGGTGGAGGCGCGTTCGGAACACCCGATAGCGTGTGCTGTCGTCGAGGCAGCGGAGCAGGAAGGGCTCAAAGTTTCGGCTGCAGAAGACTTTGAATCACTTTCCGGAATGGGTGTGCGGGGGTGGGTGGATGGTATGCGGGTGGAGGTCGGGGCAGATCGTTTTATGCGGGAGCTGGGGCTGGAGGTTGCGAGCTTTTCAGAAACTTCGGAGCGGCTGGGAGAGGAGGGAAAGACACCTCTTTACGCAGCGGTGGACGGGCGGCTGGCAGCGATTATTGCTGTGGCAGATCCGATAAAGTCGGATAGTCCGGCTGCGATTTCGGCCTTGCATGAAATGGGGCTCCGGGTGGCAATGATCACGGGAGACAATGCTCGTACGGGTAAAGCGATCGGTCGGAAGCTTGGTATTGACGATGTGGTGGCCGAGGTGCTTCCGGGTGGCAAGGTCGATGAGGTGAAGTGTTTGCAGGCGGAGCATGGAAAAGTGGCTTATGTGGGTGACGGAATCAATGATGCTCCTGCTTTGGCTGTCTCTGACGTGGGTCTGGCAATCGGCACGGGAACGGATGTGGCGGTGGAGTCTGCTGACGTGGTGCTGGTGTCGGGGAGTTTGCAGGGGGTGCCAAATGCGATTGCGTTGTCAAAAGCGACCATTGGGAATATTCACCAAAATCTTTTTTGGGCTTTTGCTTACAATACGGCGTTGATTCCGGTAGCTGCGGGGGCACTTTATCCGGTATGGGGAATTTTGTTGTCACCGATTTTTGCGGCGGGAGCAATGGCGTTTTCGAGTATCTTTGTGCTGGGGAACGCGCTAAGGTTGCGTCGCTTTCAGGCTCCGCGATGGGCTTTAGCTGAGCCAAAACGCTGAGAAAGAAATCTGTATTTTATGCATCTGAAAACATCTCCTGTTAAAAAAGCAAATCAGCATAATCATACCCACGAGCACTCTCACGAGGGACACAATCACGATCATGCTGTGACGGCGGATAATGAGCGGCGGATACGGTTTGTTTTTTTGCTCACTGCCGGGTATGCGGTGATTCAGACTGTTGGTGGCTGGTTGTCCGGGTCTCTGGCGTTGATTGCGGATTCAGGGCATATGTTTTCCGATGCAGCAGCTTTGTTGCTGGCACTGATGGCTTACCGAATTGCGAAGCGTCCGGCAGATAACAGACGGACGTATGGTTTTCATCGTGTCCGTGTGCTGGCGGCTTTGGCAAATGGTGGCACATTGATTTTGCTGGTGATCTGGATTGCCTGGGAGGCGGTTAAACGCATCAGTTCACCCGCCGAGGTTTTGGCGGGTCCGATGCTGGTGGTTGCAGTGATCGGTCTTTTGGTTAATATTGCCGGAGCGTGGATTCTTTGGTCCGGGAACAGGGGAGATGGAAATTTGCGGGGAGCTTTGCTGCATGTCATCGGCGATTTGCTCGGGTCGGTGGGGGCGATTGCGGCGGCTGTGGGGATCATGTTTACGGGCTGGACGATTTTGGATCCGATTTTGTCGATTCTGGTTGCTTTACTGATTGTAAAGTCGGCCTGGGGGTTGGTAGCCGATTCGGTGGGGATTCTTTTGCAGGCTGTTCCTCGTGATATCGAGGTCGAAGCTGCGGTGCGAGGCCTGGAGGAGCTGCCGGAAGTTCAGGAGGCCGGGCATTTTCATGCATGGATTCTGACGGATGAAATGATCGTGGCCACAGTGCATGTGAGTCCGGCCGGTGGTGTCGATCCTTTGACGTTGCCACCCCTGGTCTCTGCCTGGCTGAAAGAACATCGTGGGATCAATCATGTCACCGTTCAGGTCGATCCGCCGGGAGGTCTCGAAAAAGAACACCGCTCATGAATATCGGTGAAGCATCAAAACAGTCCGGCGTTTCTGCTAAAATGATTCGCTATTATGAGGAGATCGAACTGATTCCCCGGATTGCGCGGACGTATTCGGGTTATCGCAGTTATGCAGATGCGGATATTCATCGGCTTCGGTTTATTCGTCGGGCACGGGACCTGGGTTTTTCTGTACCGGAAATTCAGGAACTACTCGGTCTGTGGGATGATCGTTCACGAAAAAGTAAGGACGTTCGACGTTTGGCCAAATCACACATTGAGGGGCTTGAGCAGCGTATCGATGAGATGCAGGCGTTGGTTGATATCCTGCGAAATCTGATTCGTAATTGTGCCGGAGATAATCGTCCGGACTGTCCTATCCTTGCTGATCTGGAGCGGGCAAATTGATCCGGACACAAAAAAACCCATTTGCGTTTTCGGAAAAATCCGATTTGCAAATGGGTCGTCGAGAGATTTTTTAAGTTAAGGGCAAGCCCGAAAAACAGGTTTTTGGGTGTGGCCTTAAGTCAGAGACGAAATTCCGGTTTTTCTGAGCCTCCTTCGGGATCGTCAATCAAAGTCGGTGGCAAAAATTCCTCCGGACCGACGTCCAGATCGGGAAGGGGTTCGGGAGACAGGTCTGGCGGTGGGTAGTAAGCTTCGGCGTTACTCGAAGAACGTGATCTTCCGCCGCTGCTGCCGCCGCCGGATACGGCATATCTGCTGGCAGCGTCATTACGCATTTGCTCCTGGAGAAGCTGGGCTTCCGAAGCAGGAATCAGGTTTTCTTTTGCCACGTAACCTCGACGTGTATCCGGTAGTGAGACATAACTGTAACCTGAACGCTCACGCAGTACGCGGACCAAAGTCCCGCCGGGTAGCAACATATTGGGACCGTTCATTTGCTGAGGTCCAATTTGGAAGAAAGGAGTGTGTCCCATCACGGTTACGTAGGCAGGCGCCTCCTCTGAGGTCAGAGTTTTTGGAGTTTTACAACCGCCAAAGCTGAGTAATCCGGTGAGTCCTATTACTAAACTGAAGGATTGAATTGTGAATTTGCGATGAAACATTTGAAGCTCTTTTCTACCTAACAAACCAGAAGGCGAATTTAAATTGGAATCTTTAAAAAGCTCCCTCTATACCAGTTGCTTGATTTTTTCACTATTTAGCAATTTATAAAATTTTTCCAGCGTAGAAAGTTGTTGGAGAGAAGAAAATTTTTGGAGACAGAGTTGTCGCAGGCCGTTTCCGCGATATTGTGTTTCCCGGGGAGATTTTATTAAACGGATCAGGGAGTCGGCAAACAGGTGCTCCTTTTCCACCGGATGCAAAAGTGCGTCTTCTGATGTTTCGAGAATTTCTCGAATTCCGTCGGTGGAGGAGGCGACGACTGGCAGGCCGGTGGCCATGGCTTCCAGAAGCGTCATGGGGAGGCCTTCGAAATGAGAGGGTAGCAGCAGGCAATCTGCGGCCTGAAGTAATTCCACACGATTTTGAACGAAGCCTAAAAGGTGAACATTTTTGGATAAATTTAAGTCTCGGATTTGTTTTGTAAGTTTATCCTGCAATAGGCCGGTGCCGGCGATTGCAAAAAAACAATCCGGATGCTCTTCGGAAACGCGCTTTGCGATATGCAAAAACCCTTCAAAGTTTTTTTGTTCGACCAGGCGACCGATGCCCATGACCAAAAAGGATTTTTCCGGAAGATTCAGGCTGCGGCGAGCGGAGATTTTTTCCTCCTGACTCGCAGGGCGAAATTCCTGTGTATCGATTCCATTATATAATGTTGAAACTTTGTCGTGGGAGAGGGCTTCCTGTTCGGTGAGAAATTTTTCGGTCGATTTTGAGACGGCGAAAATATGGTCAGCGAGTTGATTTGTGAAAGTATCTGTTAGTAAAGCGACGGGGTTTTTCCAGCGTAAAGCATCGTTGCAATGATCGTGGCTCACCCGGATGGACTTCGGACTGGCTAAACAGCTCAGGGGTCGAGCGATCCAGTTTGCTCCGAAAAGATGATAGTGAATAATATCATATTTTTTCGATCGCAGAAGTCGGAGTAAATTCCACAAATAGTTTGGTGGCCATTTTTTTTCGGACAGTACATGCACGGGGATGCCGGTGGCTTTGATTGTCTCATAGAAAGGTCCCTCGCCGTGCATTCCGGCAACTTCGATCGCAAAGTTTTTTTTGTCGATATGCTTTACGATTTCCAGAACAACCGTTTGGGCTCCACCTAAAGCAAAGCCGTCTATGATGTGTAAGACCTGAATCACGAAAGTCCTAAGCCTTGCAGAAAGTTTTTGGTTTCCTGATCGTTATTATGCAGCTCATCGACAAAACGTCTGGCTTCATGGCCGAGTGCATCGGTTTTTTCTTTGGATTGCAGAAAATTTTTAGCGGTGGATTTTAATTGTTCCATATCATTTTGACATAGTTTTCCCAGCGCGAAGTCTTCGAATAAAGTATCTGGTTTTACGGATAATGATAGAATACCGCAGTAGCCCTGACCTGCCTGAATAAAACTGTTTGGCCAGCCCTCCCAGTCAGATGTGTTTACAAATAAACGTGCCCGATCGTAGTGACTCTGCACTTCATGATAGGGGACACGTTCCAAAAAAGTAACGTTGGGTAATTTCTTTGCACGGGCCTCGATACTTGCAAAAAGCTCTGCGTCCTCAGCAGGACAAACCATCTCACAGTGTGCTTCCGGACATGCCTCCGCCAGGTCCAAAAATAAATGGGGGCGTTTGATTTTCTGGCAACGGGCTATCCATAGCAAATCGATATCTTTTGCGGGAATTTCGTTTAGAGTATTCTGTCGTGGTAAAATCAAATTACGATAGAGATGGCAATCCATACCGTTTTTTTGAAAAAGACTTTCCTGCAAACGCGTCATGGCAAAACGCACATCCAAACGTCGCAAAGCATATTCAAACAAGCCGCCGCTGACAGGATTTGCTTTGCGATATTCTCCGTTCACTTCCGTATCCAGCCCACAAATAAAACCGAGTTTATAATGTAACGGTTTTCGTAAGAGATATAATATAAAGAGCCATGCCGTCCATCCGAGAATGAAAACGTAATCCCCCTGTTCTTCTCGTAAGACTCTGGTAACCCGAGGAATCGCCCGAAGCATTTCAATAGTATTTCCGGTATGAAATTTTCCTCCGTTTCGTGTGCGAACACCCTGAAAAGTTTGCTTATCTGGCTGGCCGATATCTCCGCCGATTAAGACAGACTCGTGTCCCCGTGCTGCCAGTTCTTTTGCTAAAAGAGCAACCTGCAATTCAGCACCGCCTGAGACCCTGTTAGATGAAGGGTCTAATACCAGATGAGCATAGCTCGACAAAAAAACAAATTTCACGAAAAAAACCTTAAGTCGCTGTGTCTAATTTCCGAATCACACGAGCCGGATTTCCGGCAACAATATGTCCGGCTTCCACATCGTGCAGAACGACAGAACCCGCGCCGACGATACATCCGTCACCCAATTTTATTGGACCCATAACAATAGAGTGTGCTCCGATTTCGACACGATCTCCAAGAACGGGGCAGGGTTCTTTTCCCCCTCGCAGGCCGATTGTTGTGTTGTGACGTATCATACAATTCGCGCCGATTATTACATCCTGATGAATGACCAAACCCATTCCATGATATAGTCGCAATGCCGGGCCAACTTTTGTGCGGTAATCCAGTTCGATTCCAAAAATCCAAATAACGATTACGACATAGGCTGCGAGAATCGGAATTCCGAGATACCAGAAGGGTGCGGGCCAGTTACGAATGATCTGGCATAGTCGAAAAAATGCTAAGACAAAACGGCCTTTCGGATTTTGTTTATTTACTTCCCAATCCTGAAAAATTCCGCTGCTTAATTTTGCCGCAGGCGGCCCTGTAGCAACAGAGCGTGAGGGAGTTTCATCCGCTCCTAACGATTTTTCATTTTGATTTTTTGGTGAAGAGTCCATTTAGTGGTAATCTTTTATAAAATAATCCGGAATGCCAATTTACTTTTATTTACCCGAACAATACATGCCTGATTCCGATGCGCAAAAAGCATGGGAAAGCGGTGGGATGACGCAGCTTCATGCCTCAGGAAAAATTGCTTGCGCCCAGTGCTGGATATATCAGACATGGCTTTATCTCCGGCAAGCGGGAGCGGATGTGCAGCTTGTGCATACCTTGCCTGATACCGGAGTTATTGTAAGTCTGAGTAACTGTCTGGACCAAAAATTTCGAGCAAATCAGGAGCAGTTTGTAATAGCGATTGTGGCAGACTTTCTTCCTCATCCGGGTGCTTCGTGGCAGATTGTTCAGAATCCGGTTCATACGGATAGTCTCCCCCGCAGCACTTTTATTCCACTTTGGCCGCAGCCGAATATTATTTCGCGTGATCCGATTAGGGGAGATCGTTTTGAAACATTGGCATTTTTTGGAGATGAGCCAAACTTAGCTCCTGAGCTTTGTGGTGAGGACTGGAAAAAAATATTCTATAACAGCACAGGGGTAAATTTTGAAATTCGTGAGGCTGCCCGCTGGAGCGATTATTCCGATGTGGATTGTGCTTTGGGAATTCGGGATTTTACACGCCAAAAACACATTCATAAGCCTGCTACAAAATTATATAATGCCTGGCTGGCAGGTATTCCGTTTATTGGGGGAAATGATAGTGCTTTTCAGGCGGAGAGAAAGTCGCCCTTTGATTATTTTCAGGTCTATTCGCCGAATGATATTATAGAATGTGTACAGCGTTTAAAAAATAATATGGAGTTTCGTGAAGAAACACTTCGGCATGTGCATAAACGAGCGAGAGAGTTTACGCCAACGGCTATCAGGCAGCGTTGGCTGCAGTTTTTTAATAATATAATCGCTTCTGAATTTGAAGTGTGGAAAAAGCTATCGGCAGCTCAGCGAAGAGTATTTTTTCTGAGGCAAAAGTTAGGTTTTTTTGTAGATCGGAAAATGCGCCGATAAAGCGCATTTCAAAAGATCATCCGGTGGATCTGTCCGATCGGTCGGATCCGACAGATCTTTGCATAAAATTTAAAGAAACAAGCCCTTTACGAGCAATATCTACGAGAAAACAAAAAGCTCGCTTTGGAGATG
>JBKEBM010000114.1:0-5442 GCA_047973165.1 Chthoniobacterales bacterium | reverse complement strand
ATGTTTATGGCCAGACCAGCCAAAGCGATGAAGCCTATGAGGCGGTAATAAACGAGCAGGAACAGAAGTACGGCGACCAGGCCGATGATACCGGCCATCAGGCCGCTGCGGACAGAGTCTTTACCCAGGGTCGAGGAGACACTGCGCGTCTCGTCGATCATGACCGGCACGCGAAGGGGATTCTCCAGAACACTGGCGAGATTTCGTGCTTCGGCTTCGGTGAAGCGCCCCGAGATTTCGGCGCGACCACCGTAGTAATCAGACTCTAAACTTGGGGCAGACTGGACCTCCCCATCCAGCAGAATGGCGAGTTGATTGCCTTTATTCTGACGAGCGAGTGCGTCGAAGCGATCTGCACCGTCGCTGTTAAGATTTAGCACGACCCCCCATCCCCGCTGATCGAAAAAGGCGAAGGCACTGGATACCATATCGCCCGAGAGATCGGGTTTTTTATTAACCAGAAGCTGCCTTTTCGGACCTTCCGGATCGGGTTGAAATTCTTTGATAGCGTATTGCGGCGGCAGGATTCCGCGTCCGGCCTCCACATCGGCCAGAATCTGTGGTCCATTCGGCGGCGCAATGGAAAACTCGAGCTTCGCGACACGCTGCAACTGCTCACGTGCGGCATCGATCTGATCCGCATCCAGACCGGCGATTTGCACCAGAATCCGATCTTCACCCTGCGGTGTGATCACAGGTTCACTAACGCCGTATTTATCTACGCGCTTACGAATCACCTCCACCGCCTGCCCCAGCATGTCGGGGGAGATTTCCTGCTCTCCGTCAGGAAGCAGACGAATTAAAAAAGAAGTGCCGCCCTGCAGGTCCAGACCAAGACGAAGATTTTTTTCTGGTGGGATGATTTGCTGTAAACAAAATGCAGCCAGAAGAACCGTGAGAACCAGGCCGATATTTCGCTTACGAGCCGAAGAGTCGCTCGCAAAATACCAGGCAAACAAAGCCAGAATGGCGAGGCCAAAGAAAAAAGTTAGTGCAGGGGTCATAGAATCCGAATTTTAAAAAAGCACCGTTTCTGAAACGATGGGTTAAAATAAAAAAGCGTGAGGTCGGCGACTTACTCGCCTGAAGAACTGTCGGACGGCTGGACGACGCTGGCCACACTTGCCCGATCAAACTCGATTTTAACGTTATCGGATACTTTGAGAATCACTGTGCGTTCTTTAACATTGGTGACAAGGCCATGAATCCCTGCACTGGTGACCACTTTGTCTCCCGTTTTCAATGCACTGACCAGTTTCTGATGCGCCTTTTGCCGCTTCTGCTGAGGGCGAATCAGCAAAAAGTAAAAGATTACAAAAATAAATATCAGTGGCAAAAAGCTCATCAGCATATTAGGAGCCGGAGGTGTATCCGGTGCAGCGGCCTGCGCAATTAGAACAAAGGTTTCAAACATTTTCATAAAGAGCAGAGCAGGCTAGCCACTTAAAAGCTTCCTTGCAATAGTAATGCTGCACTCCTGGCATAAAAGATGAAGCGTCTGCTGCATCACTGCTTCACATGGTATTTTTGCTTCATCCGGGAAATTCGTGTGTATGGAGAGAAAGGGTGTGCTTAAAAGAGGATGAAGCGAAAAAAACAGACTCTGAAGGGGGCCCAACGGGGTTGCGCCCTCGGTCGGATTCATGGAAGGCAGAAAGTAACCCCGTTGGGGTAGCGAGGGAGAAACCGGTCGAATACCTGGGGTAGCTTTGCAACCCCGGGCTTTAAGGGATTGCCACGTTGTGGCGTAAAAACCGACACCGTTTTTCTTATACGCATGAACTTTCCGGATGAACCGTATTTTTTACGTATCGCTAAGGATTTTGTTTTCTGTTGGAAACTATACAAAAAAAAGACGCGGAACCCGAAAGTTCCGCGCTGTTTTTTAATAAATTTTCTTCCGCATCAGCTCTTCCGGCGGCGCAGAAAGGCCAGACCTCCAATCCCAAGGATACCTAAAAGTGCTGTGCCCGGCTCGGGGATCGTCGCAGTAACATTCCAGTTGGTAAGATAGAAGGCGTCTCCATTGCTGGTGGAAGTGGGTTGATACCATGAGAAAAAAGGAGTCACACTGACTGTGGGTGAACCACCGGCTGTTGCCGGAATCAACTGCGGCATATCAAAGCTCAGGGTATGCCATGTGTCCCGCGCCAGGCTGCTGACATTGTAAGTCTTTACAGGCTCGGGCTCAGGCCATCCCAGATCATTCCAGCGAAAATAGAGGCTAAAAGTATCGCTGTTGCTGACTACCGCCGAATTTATAATGTAAATATCCAGACTCATACTGATGGAATCTGTCCCGGCAACAACCCCTGCAGGAAAAAGAAATCCTCCATTCGGAGCCGTGGCATTATCAAAATCGCGAACTTCCGTATAATCCCGGTAGCCGCTCCTGGCAAAAAGACCAGCATTACCCGAACCGTCCGGGTTAGCAACGATGGCGGAAGGCAGACTGGCCCAGGTTTCTGCTCTTGGCGGATTAGTGCCGCTTGCCCAGTCGGAGTAACTGAGCGTAATAATCTGTCCGTTCGCAACGGAGAGAAGAGAAAATGTGGCAACGGCAGTAAGAATGAGGATATTTTTCATAACGGTCTAGATGTTAATCAGGGAAAAAAGGGGATATGTCCTTGCGCTGTGTCTAACCTATCGGCTGTTGAAACTCCATTTGGATTTTCAGGAAATTTATTCTAATATTATGACACGTATTTGCACAGCTATCCCTTCTCAGGTCAACCTTTGTACAAAAAATGCTCTTCATGGGTACCAGGCGGAATATGATTTACCGATACGATAGGTTGGCTCAGCAGGGCCACGCAGATTTGCAACTCCAGGCTTTAGGGCACACCCGAAAACCCCGTTTTCATTGCCTGCTGGTTAAATTTATAATCGAAAATCTAAGAAAGTTTGATTTTTGCATATATTCAAACGCGCTATGTTCTACCATATTTTCATCAACCAAAAAACTCCTCTTATGAATACTACTCCATTGCTTTGCGTATTAACTGTCACCGCCGTCGCTTTTGCGGCAGTTACCGGAACTCAGGCCGCTCTCGTTCATTCCTATGATGCCGCCGATGCTGCCAATACGAACACATCCTGGAACGATTCCGTCGGCAGTGTGGATGCAGCCTTCAGCGGAGGTTCCGCAGTTAGCTCGGTCTCCAGTGCCAATACCGTTTTTACAAATGCTTACACAGTATCGTCTTCCAGTAGCCGTGGAGACCTTGGAACATCTTATATTTCAGGCACAAATCTGACGCTGGAATTGTGGTTTCGCCGTGATCTGGACGCGACCGTATCGACGCCACAGATTCTCTTTGATGGAGGCGGAGCATCCTCCGGATTTTCGCTGCTCTATCAGAATACTGATGGACTTACTCCGGAGTTGAGGGTTATGGCTATTGGCGGTGGAGGCGGTAAGGATGACTTCACGCTCTCACTGAGCAGCTTTGACGATACGGACTTTATCATGTCAGCCGTCGTCTTTGATGATGCAAATGATCTGGTAAGTCTGTATGCAAGTGGTGCTGCGGGAGGATCTGCTTCGATTAACGAGGCTCGCACATTCACTTCAATTGCCGGAAATGACAATTCCAACGTGTTCGGATCACCACAAGCAAATACCGGAGGCAACAACGGTAATATTGCTCTTGTCTCTGCGGAAAATACCGAGATCGCGCTTTTCAATATCTACAACAACGCGACAAACGCTGCAGGTATAAGCACTCTTTTCAATGCCCAGCTCATTCCCGAGCCAGGCACGAGTGCCATGCTTCTGCTGGGTGGTGCCGCATTATTTCTTCGTCGTAACCGCCGCAAATAAGCCGCGAGATTCAGAATAATCAAATGCCGTTGCCTGCACCCTGTTCAGCAACGGCCAGAGAGATCGTTTATGCGAGCAGATCGTTTTAAGCTAAAGCTTTCGACAGCCCTTGTTGCCTTTGCCATGCACTTATCCTGCACGACCTATGGCCTTGAGTTGCACCCCGACGAGAAGGGAGCCGTATTTGAATCTCCGGAAATCGGCAGGATGACCATGCTGTATCCCCGACTTCAAAACCGCACGGGCAAGCCGGTTGCAAAGCTGATCGAAACCCGTATTTCAGAAGACACCGCGTATCTGCGGTATGATGATGGCAGCGCACTCACGGTCACCACATCCGGAGATAGTATAAAGATGGCCTTTTCCCATCTCAGTCCGAAGGTAGAAAAAATCAAGGTCGCCACCAGACTGCGACTCGGTGCTCTGCTCGGTGCAAAATGGGAAACGGACAAAGGAGCCTCTGGAATCATCCCGGATCAAAAACCAAAAACACCCCATCTGCTGAATGACCATGCGGAGCGTGTCACCATCGACTATGCCACCGGTCAACAGCTTGAGGTTCAGGTGCCAAAGCATTCCTACGTCCAGCTCACCGATGCTCGGGAGTGGGGCATAAAAAAAATCGATTTCAATGTCTTCCTTCCCCTTCAAAAAGACAATCCGACCTACGCCTTCCGGATCGCAGCAGGAACACCCGACGCAGCGGCAAAAGCTGAGGAAAAACCCGCTTTTATTCTCGATCAATTTGGCCAGTATGTCGCCAAAGACTGGCCGCTAAAAATTTCCTCCATCGAAGAACTCAAGGCGGATGTGGAACGCGATGCAGAATATTACGCCTCCCTTCAACCACCCGCCACGGACAGTTTCGGCGGTCTGCCGGAGTCCGGCAAATCCCTCGGCCTGACGGCCACCGGTTTCTTCCATGTCGAGAAAAAGGACGACCGCTGGTATCTCGTCGATCCGGAGGGAAACTGGTTTTTTCATCTCGGCGTCTGCTCATTCCAGCCCTTCACAAGCAGCACATATTTTCGCGGCAGAGAATCGGTCTTTAAATGGCTCCCGGAATTCGACAGCGAATATAAAACCGCCTTCGGACAAGACGGCGGAGGCGGCAAAGACGGACAATTCAATTACCTCCTGGCAAACCGTATCCGCAAATACGGACGCCCCCACGACGCCAAAGAATTTACGGCGCAGATGATCGACCGTGTGCGAAAATTTGGCTTCAACTCCACGGGTGCCTTCGGATCGGGAAATGTTGCTGCGCTGAAAGAAAAAAAATTCCCATGGATCGCCGGTATCAATCTGGTGCCATGGAAAGGCGTGCCATTTATCGCCCGTCAGGTCTGGGACCCCTTCGATGAAAAGACCCGTGCCGCTGTCGAAAAAAACCTCGCCGCGCTCGCCGCCAATGCCGACGACCCCCTGCTCATCGGGTATTTTCTGACCAACGAACCCCTGTTCGAAGACATCCCCAAACTCGTCGCTTCCTTCGGCGGAAACAAAGCCTCCAAACAGGAACTCGTCCGGATGCTGGAGAAAAAATACAAAACCATCGAAGCATTCAACACCGCCTGGGGCACCGATATAGATTCTTTCGACACCGCCAGACGCGAAGG
>JBKEBM010000091.1:0-13302 GCA_047973165.1 Chthoniobacterales bacterium | reverse complement strand
TTCATAAAAAAACTCCTGAGTCTCCTCGCTCCGGACGCCCTTCTCATTCTGCTCGAACCCGCGCTAAAAGAAACAGCCACGCGGCTCATGCAAATCCGCGATACAGTGACTCAAAGCACTGGGCTAAAAATTCTCTCTCCCTGTCTCCATCACGAACAATGCGCTCTGCTCGCCGAGGGGCGTTTCTGGTACCACGAAGTCCGCAAGTGGCAACCCCCACCCTCTCTTCAGCGTATTAACTCCATGCTTCATCGAAAACTTCATGAGCTAAAGTGGAGCCACCTCGTCCTGCAAAAAACAGAGACAGATCAGACAAAACGTTCCGCATCAACTTCCACTCCTTTGCAAGCCCGTCTCATCGCCCCCATGGCCAAAATGAAGGGACAATTTCTGACCCGCGTTTGTGCAGAAGACAGCCAGCTCAAAGAAATCGCCATCACAACCAGTAAGCTCGACCCACCCACACGCCACACATTAAAAAATCTCAACCGAGGCGACCTCGTTACCCTCGACAACCTGCACCCCCTTAAAAACCCAAACTCCTGGCGAGCAAAACATCCAGGCAGTTTCCGTCTCTCAGAGTTTTGAATAAGGAAAGCAGGAAGGAAGAAAAAGAGGATGAGGCGAAAATTGAAATCGGTAGGGTCCATTTTCTCAAAACGACCCTGCCGGAGCGAAAAAAACAGACTCTGAAGGGGGCCAATACCAAAGAGGCCAACACCAGAAAACTTTTTTAAAAAACTTTTCCAACGGGATTGTGCCCTCGGTCGGATTCGTGGAACTCGGAAAGGCAACCTCGTTGGGGCAGCAAGAGAGAAATTGGTCGAATACCTGGGGGTAGCTTTGCAACCCCAGGCTTTAGGGGATTGCCTCGTTGTGACGTAAAAAACGACGCCTTTTTTTTATTCGCTGCCTATGACTCGCCGCAGGGTGATTCGTTTCAGCCTGGCCTGGTCGGAGGGGCTGACCGTCTCGATCTCCGGGTCGTCTTTAAAAGCATTGTGCACCAAGCGACGATCGTAGGAGTTCAACGGCTCGGTCCGCAGAGGTTTTCCCGTATTTTTTACGGCATCGACCAGGTGACGCACGTTTTCGATGAGAGCATCGTCCCGCATCATCCGGTGGTGCTCCACATCGACAACCACACGCGGCTCAGCAGAATCCTTTGCCTGGACAACTCGATTTACCAGAAACTGCAGGTCTTCCATCACCTCACCCCGTCGCCCGATGAGGCGTTCCGGCTCGCTGGTGCGAATCTGTAGGACCACACTATCTCCCCGTTTCTGTTCCTCGATTTCAACAAAAAAACCGAGGTAGCCCAGCATGATATCCAATGTATTTTTTGCCAGTTCACTCATGGGTTTTTATTTTTTTTTGTTCTTTTTACCTTTGCCGCCTTTGGGAGGTGTTTTTCTCTCCAGCTTCGGAAGCGGACGATTCCTCGTCAGGTAGAGCTGCACAATAGAGAAAATATTCTGAGTTGTCCAATACAGTGCGAGTGCACTTGCGAAATTGTAGCAGAACAACAGAAAGATAATCGGCATAAAATAAAATATGCGCTGCTGCATCGAGTCGCCGGTTTTCGGCGTAATCATCATCTGGATAAGCATCGTCACCGCCATGATGATAGGCAAAAGATTGATCGGAATCCCAAATAAATACCCGACTGTATCCGGCTGTGAAAGGTCGTTTATCCAAAGGAAAGAGGCGTTGCGAAGCTGAATGGCCACGCCCAGCATCGAGTAGAATCCAAAGAAAATCGGAATCTGAATAAGCATCGGCAAACAGCCACCAAAGGGGTTGACGCCATACTCGCGATAGAGCTTCATCAGCTCTTCATTCATCTTCTGCGGGTTGTCTTTATACTTCTCGCGCAGCTCCGTCATCTTTGGCGAGAGGATGGACATGCGCTTCATGGATTGCGTGGCCTTATTCTGTAAAGGCCAGAGCAGGGTCTTAATGACGAGGGTCAGCAGAATGATAGCTGCAGCATAGTTTCCGGTCAGATCATAGAAGCGATTCATCCCCCAAAGTAAGACTTCGCTGACAATCCCAAACATTCCGAAGTTCATTACGGAGTCTTCGCCGTTTCCGAGCTTGCGGAGCATTTCAAAATCTTTCGGGCCGGTAAAAATCGTAAACTTCTCGATGTGTTTTTCACCGGGCTGCACGCTGAACCCTCCACGGGAAAGTCCACCAAAAATCGCATAAACCGGGCTGCCCGGCTCTCCGCCAACCTGGTAACGCCGTGCCCAGACTCCCAGTGAATCGGCGGATTGGCTGCGCACGATAGTAGCAAAATACTGACTCGTTACAGCCGCCCAAAAGGTTGTTTCGGAAGATTCGGCATACAGAGGACGTGCCTCGCGTGTCTGAATTCCAATAATCGGAATGCTTGAAGCAGAGAACCAGTTCGCATCAATCGACTTCATTTTTCCATCGCGGAACCAATCGAAGCGCGTGTAGCGAAGCTGATCGTCTCCGTGAATCGGTGCAGCCATACCCGTCGCTACAAAATACCCCAGACGCTGCAGCGCTGCCCCGGAAGTGTTTTCAAAAATGATCTGTAGTTCGAGTTCGTAGTCCTTTCCCTCTGCTTTGCTCCCCTCCCCGGTTGCGAGTTGAAAAATTTTGCGGATTAGCATTCCGTCGTCGTCCATGCGCTCAAAGACCACGCGTTGCTGAGCCTCTTCGAGCTTCATTTTAAAGCCGCCGAGCACGCGTCCGTTTTCGACTCCTATTGCACCGATTGGCATCGAAGCTCCTTTATTCAGGCTTACGAAGTCATCATCTTCAGCAAAGTGATGCAGCAGGTTTACGGCCTCAATTCCGCCGGAATCGTTTTGAAAAGTAAACCCGGCAAACTCATTTTTCAAAGTCGCCTGTTGCTTCGTCAGATTCGGGTCCGGAGAAAAGAAAGCAGCAGCGGAAGTTCCTGAAGCCTCCATTGCCGGAGGAGTTTTTGGAGTGGCCGATATGGCCGGAGTGCCTGTATTTTCTCCAGGTGCGACAGCCTCTTTTTCCACCTCTGCTTCCTGAACTTCGCTCTGGTGATGCGCCTCATACAGGCGCTGTTGCTCGGAGACTTTGTTTGAATAAAAAACCTGCCAGAGGACTAACCCCAGAATCGACAGACCAACTGCAAGCCATGTTTTCCAGTCCATATAAAAAAATTACTTCAAATTCAAAAGAGCGGGTTCGGAGTTTTTTGCATCAGGGGTCGGCACCGGATCGTAGCCACAGCCTCCCCAGGGATGGCAGCGACAGATTCGCTTCAAAGCCAGAAATCCACCATACCCGGCACCGTGACTCTGCACTGCCTCAAAGGCATAAGCCGAACAACTCGGCTCAAAGCGACACCCACAACCCGGCCCTGCCAGGCAATGCAGCAAAGGTGAAAAAATAAACCGGTAAACCCGGATCAGACACAAAAGTAAAAAGCGAAACATAAAAATTTAATAAATAAATCAGACTCGAAAAAGCGCGAGGCGTCGTCCAAGTCGCAACCACTCCGCATCCAGTTCATCCGCCGAAGCTCCGGCAAGACACCTGCGGGGTATAATCACCACCTGCGCTCCGGAGACGACTTCATACTGGTGACGCCGCAGAAGCTCTCGACATTTGCGACGCAGACGACTCCGCAGGACTGCTGTGCCCATTCGCCTCGTCGTGATAATACCAAACTGAGTAACGCCAGCGTCGGGTTCTTTAAAAACGGCCAGCCGAAAAAGTGCCCCGATCTGAGAACTACCCGCTTCACGCACCTGACGAAAAAGCTCAGAGCGTTTCATCCGGAGACAGGCAGGCCACTTCAGAGATGGCTGCTCAGGCCTGGGTGTGTCGGGCGTAATGGATTTCCACTCCCTTAGGTGTGAGACGTTTGCGTCCCTTTTGGCGCCGACGGCGCAGGATGTCGCGGCCTCCGCGGGTTTTCATTCTTGCACGAAAACCAAACTGCCGTTTACGGGTTCTTTTTGAAGGTTGATAAGTCCTTTTCATAAAAATCTAAAAATTAAGCGTGAATCGGGAAAAGCGTGCCATGTTGCTGATCAATCCCAACTCTGTCAACCCTGAGTTTAGCGGGAAATCGATTTTTCTGAAGACGAACTGTTGACCACGGCGGAATGTATCTTTAAGTGCAGAGGCTCCCCTCAGTAAATCGTTGTTTAAGAGCATGAGAAAATTTTGGATTGGGTTTATGGGTATTCTGTTCACAGTCGGCATTGCCGATTTGCCCGCTCACGGCCCGAATCATATACACGGCAATGAATCCGGCACTGTCCGGGAAGAAATTATTTCATCCGAATCGGAGTCAGGTTCCGGCAACCAGGACAGGAAAATTTTATCCTCAAAAGAAAAAGTATGGACACTCAGCCTGCTGAGCAGTTGGGAGAGCCGCCACGTTCACTACGGTGTGGACGAGACGGGGCCAAGCGGGGCATACGCTGCCGAAGTCAGTTTTCAGGTTGAGAGGCTGAGTCTCACAGCCTGGAGCGGCTACGGAACGGGAAATGATTTTCAGGAATGGGATTTTACGCTGGTTTACCGGTTGGATATCGGGCCTGTCTTTTTTGTTCCGGGTTACAATTTCAGATACTCGGCGAGCTTCAACGAAGAGGAGCATGAGGAAGAAGAGCACGCTCACGGTGAAAAGGAGCCTCACGAGGAAGATTCTCATTCTCACTCTCATAAGACCTACGGACATGAGTTATTTTTTGTCCTTGGGACGGATCGTATTCCTTATGTGACACCAAACATGGTTTTTATCTGTGACCTTAATAATACTCCCGCTGCGGCTGCGGAGCTTCGTCTGGACGGGGAGATTCCGCTCCGGAAAAACACCGTTACTTTGAGGCCCTACGCGCTGCTCGGGTTAAATTTCGGTTACAACACGCCGGACTACTACGGTTGGAATAATTTTCAGTTTGGAGTGGAGGCTGGCTGGCAGGTCACTCGACACATTTCTGTCTTTGCAGGCGTCCATTATTCCGTCGCCCTCAAAGCACTGCAAACAATCGAGCAGGGAAATGTCGTCTGGGCCAATGCGGGGATTTCATTTTCTTATTGATTCGTCGCGGAGCAACAATCGGCGGCAGCATATAAACGGATTTTAGATTTGCTACAAGAAAGAGGGTAAATCAGTCCCCCGGATTCTCGATGACGCGTGCGTTGGCTTCTTTTTCACGAATTTTTCCGTGATGCGTGATCGTATGAACCTTGCCGGTACTGTCCCGGAAAAAGATGCTCATCAGCCAACTCACGATACTGACAACAATCGCTCCGAAAAATGCCGACCAGAACCCATCGACCTGAAAGGATGGCAGCAGAGCTGAAACAAACCACAGCAGCAGAGCGTTGATCACCAGGATGAAAAAACCCATCGTCACCAAAATAAAGGGAATGCTGAGAATCAGCAGGATCGGACGAATCAGTGCGTTGATGATGCCGAGCAACAGCGAAGCAGCCAGTAAAGTCAGCCAGGAGTTACCGTAGCTGATTCCCGGAATAATGTGTGCTGCGGTAAAAACAGCTACCGTCGTAATAAGCCAGCGAATAATAAAGCCTGTCATACTTCAAAATTAACCCGTGCTCAGGGGGGCGGGAAGAATTTTTTTTGCAATACTTGCGAACCTGGTCCAACTCATGCTTACAATGGACTGATATGTCTAAAAAATCGAAAAAAGGCACAGCCTCAGCAGCAAAGAAATCTGCTGAAAAGGAAGCAAAAAAAGCAGCTAAGGCAGCAAAAATTGCCAAAACAGAGAAATCCGAAAAAACTGAAAAGCCTGCAAAAACAACTCGCGTAGCCAAACGTCCTGCTACACGCAAGCGCGGTGTCAAAGCACCTGCAAAAGCTTCCAAAAAAAGAGTTCCAAAGACTTCCAAAGAAGTCACTAAGACCTACACCGTGGAGGATATTCAGCTAAGAGCTTACTTTATCGCCGAACGTCGCCAAAGCATGGGCTGGCCAGGCAACGAAGAAAGCGACTGGGTCGAAGCGGAGCGTCAGTTGATTCAGGAAGCAAAGCGGAAGTAAGCGTTTTTGTTTAACGTATTTGCTTGTAGGTAGCCAGTGCCAGCAGCGGGAAGTGGTGGCGATACATCTCGTATTTTAAGTAAAAGACCCGTGGGAAGCCGGTGCCGGTGGTTGCGTCTTCATCCCAGGTTCCTTCGGCGTTTTGTGTGTCGATGAGCCAGCGGATGCCGCGCTCGATTGCGGGACGATCCGCTTCGCCACAGGCGCAGAGCCCCATCAGTGCCCAGGCGGTCTGGCTGGCGGTACCGGGGCCTCGGCCTTTGAGATCGGGATCGTCGTAGGAGGCGCAGGTCTCACCCCAACTGCCGTCTTCGTTTTGTGCGCTTTCGAGCCAGTCGCGGGCACGGACAATCCAGGCTTCCTGCATGTCGGCCCCGATGGAGGCAAGTCCGCGCAGGGCCTGCCAGGTCCCGTAAATATAATTGACCCCCCAGCGTCCATACCAGGAGCCGTCTGCCTCCTGGGTTGACTGCAGGTAGGTCAGTGCTCGCTGCACCCATTTTTCGTTTTTGGAAAATCCGAGTTTGCCGCCGAGCTCCAGGACGCGAGCGGTAAGGTCGCTGCAGGTGGGGTCGAGGATTGCATTGTGATCGGCAAAGGGAACGTCTTCGAGCCAGTGCTGCGTTACGTCTTTATCGAAAGCCGCCCAGCCTCCGTCCTGGCACTGGAAGCTCAAAAGCCACTTCCAGGCACGCTCCTGGACTTCGCGATGCTTTTCGCAGTCCGCTGCTTTTACCAGGCGCAGTGCCATCAGGACCATCATCGTATCGTCGGTGTCGGCGTAGTATTTATTACCGTGTTCAAAGGCCCAACCGCTTGCCTCGGGATGGGGATTTTTTTCTTTCCAGTCTCCGTGAAAACGAACCTCTCGTTCCTCCAGCCAGGCAACTGCGGACTGGAGTTGTGGAGCCTCCGGCGGCATTCCTGCCTCGGCCAGAGTCATCGTTGTGATGGCGGTGTCCCAGACGGGAGAGAGGCAGGGCTGTATACGAAAGCCTTTTTCGTCTTCCAGGAAAAGCCCTGCAAAGTCGTGCTCCGCTTTTTTAAATACGGGGTCGGAGTGTTTATAGCCGAGTGTTTGCAGGGCAATGAGCGCGTTCAGCATGGCGGGGTAGATCGCACCGAGTCCTTCGTTCCCCTCGCCCATGCGGTCGAGCATCCATTTCTCGGCGCGTCGCAGGCCGAGCTTTCGTAGTGGCTTCCAGGGCAGGCGTTCGTGCAGCTTAAGAAGAAAGTCGATTTTTAGGAAAAAATTTTCCCAGGACCAGAAAGCGGATTTGCATTTGAGCGAGAGGTCACTGTCTTCGGTGCCGACGGGGAAAAGCTCATGGAGCTGCTGGTTTGCAGGGAGCGGATGCGTTGGCTTAAAGTGGTTCAGGATTGCCAGGGGGGCGAGGATAGCGCGTGTCCAGGAGGACATTTCGAAAAGATTTATCGGGAAGCTTTTTGGCAGAAGGAAAAGCTCTACCGGAATTGCCGGGAGGTGTTTCCAGGGGAAAATTCCGAGCAGGGCCAGGTAGAGTTTACCGTAAGTATTCATCTCGGGAATGCCGCCCAGTCGGAGAATGTCGGCGCGAGCATCCCGCATCCAGGAGGCATCCGGCGAGTCTCCGGCGAGTTTGAGAGCGAGGTATCCTTTTACTGAAGCGTTGAGTTCAGCCGGGCCGTGACGCCAGATGCTCCAGCCGCCCTGGGGGATTTGCAGGCGCCGCACCTCTGCCGCACATTTTTTTTCCAGCTCGGCATCCACACCTCCTCGCCAGTGCATGTAGGTGATGTAGTCGGCGCAGAGTGTGCAGTCCACCTCGAGCTCTTCTTCCCAGTGGCCGTCATTTTTTTGAATGCGAAGTAAAAAATCGCGGGAGGCTGCCATGCTCTCCTCCAGGCTTTTTGTGTTGATTTTTGAAAATTCCGGTGGACGGATGATTTTGGCTGCAGCTGCGTTGATCATTTTTAAATATTTTTTATGTCTCAGGCCATCGCGGCGGGTTGAGCGGATTCTTTTGTGGAAGCCGTGGTTGAGGATGCTTTTTTTGGAGTTCCGGTCTTGTGTCCGTTGCCGGAACTGACGCCGTTGAAGGCATTGACTTTGCTGCCCTGGAGGCGGCGTTTGGGGCGGGCACCGAAATTAAAAACGATGTTTTGCCAGGTGTCGCCAAACTCGGCGTTGCGCCCCAGGGTGGCGGAGGGCTCGTAGCCGCAGTGGACCATACAGTTTTCGCAGCGGGAGTCTTTTGCGACTCCGTTGACGACACCGTAATTTTCCCAGGTTGTTTTTTCCAGAAGCTCTTTGTAGCTGGCGTAGTGGGCGTCGGTCATCAGGTAACACGGGCCTTTCCAGCCCCGGACGTTTCGGGTCGGGATCGCCCAGGCGGAGCAGGTGAGGTCGCGTTTGCCGGCTAGAAAATCGAGGTAGATGGGTGTGCCAAAGAAAGTGTAACGGCTTCCCCAGGCGCGGATGTTTTTAAATTTTTCCTTTGTCTTTTCGCGGGTGAGGAAGAAATTTTCTGGTGAGAGATTGAGCCGCTGCATCATGTCTTTTTTTGCAGAGTCGTAATCGTAGCCGGGCGAGATCGTATGTCCGTCGATTTCGAGCCAGGAGAGATAGTCGAACATTTGTTCGAGTTCGTTCATGTCTGTCTCTTTGTAAACGGTCGTGTTCGTGGCGACCTGGTAGCCGAGGATTTTTGCCATCCGCATGGCAGCAACGCATTCTTTGAAAACGCCTTCCCGCTCGACGATGAGATCGTGTGTGCGCTCCAGGCCGTCGAGATGCACATTCCAGTAAAGATGAGATGAGGGGCGAATCGCTGGTTTTTGGGGCCGTTTTTTTGTAGAAAAAATTTTGGCGGCCTGTTCGTCGCTTAGGAGTTTTTCGGATTGGAGTTTAGCGATTAAAGTTTTTGCCTGAGTGGGATTTTCGAGCTGGAGGGTTGCGAGGTAGTCCAGCATTTTGCGTCGCATGAACATCCCGTTTGTGCAGATGTAGATGATGCGTTTTTGCTCGTGAAGGCCGGCCACAAGCTCTTCGATGTGGGGGTAGATCAGCGGTTCGCCTCCGCAGATGGAAACCATCGGTGCTTCGCATTCGTCAGCAGCAGCGAGGCATTCTTCGAGCGTCATCACGTCTTTCAGAGAGGTGGAGTATTCGCGGATGCGTCCGCAGCCGGTGCAGGTGAGGTTACAGGTATGCAGGGGCTCCAACTGCAAAACGGTCGCGAATTTTTCAACCCGACGAATTTTCTTACCAATGATGTAAGCAGCAATCTTCGCAGTGAGAGGCAGCGGAAATCTCATAAGCGAAACAGACTACAGGGCCGGACGAAGCTGTCAAAGCTTGTCGGCTCTCTGCGGGATGAAAAATTTATTCCGCAGAAGTCTCGGGGTAGAGCTTTCTGTATTCGACAGATTGTAG
Source organism: Chthoniobacterales bacterium (assembly GCA_047973165.1). Lineage (GTDB taxonomy): Bacteria > Verrucomicrobiota > Verrucomicrobiia > Chthoniobacterales > JBKEAD01 > JBKEAD01. Next base: position 3,850 of record JBKEBM010000091.1, on the reverse strand, counting down.
TCCGACGATGGCCGCCATATTTACGATTTTCTCCGGCGAGGCTTCGCGTCCAACGTCTGCCGCCGGACGTGTGAATCCGAGTAAAAGCTGGCCGTAAACTTTTGAAGAGACAAGGTGCTCGATGAGTTTTGCTGCGACACTGGCACTGTTTAGTTCGGGAAAGACGAGGACATTCGCTTTGCCTGCGACCAGGCTGGGTTTCGGCATTTTTGCGGCGGCCATTGTCGGGTTAAGTGCCACGTCGATCTGCATTTCGCCATCGACAGCGATATCCAGATTTTCTTTGGAGATCCATTCGCGAGCCAGATCAGCGGCGGAGGACATTTTTTCGGTTGCCGGGGTTTTTACGCTGCCTTTTGTGCTGAAGCTGATCATCGCAACGCGCGGGCGCATTCCAAAAAGTTGTCGAGAGGTCAGGCCCGTCAATACAGCTACGGCGGCGAGCTCCTCAATACGCGGCTCAGACAATACTCCACACTCTGACAAAAATAAAATTCCGTCATCACCAATGTCTCTGCGCGGTAACTCAACGATCAGGCAGCTTCCCATCGTTTTGGCATCGGGCAATGGCTTCACAAGCTTTAGCAGAGGGCGAAAAATGCTTCCTGTCTGTGCTTCGACGCCGCCGATGTAACCGTCAACCTGTCCGTATTGCAGCATCATAGCTCCGAAGTAGCAGGGGTTTTTCATGATGTCCTCGGCAGCTCCGAGCTTGAGTTTGCGGTAGCGATCGAGGCGTTTGAGACGTTCGCAAAAGGTCGGAAATTCGCTGGATGCAGCTGGCTCGATCACTCGGATAAACTCCATGGAAATACCGAGCTTCTCAGCAGTCCGGAGAATTTTTTCCTTATCCCCAAGCAGGACCGGGATGCCCAGCTCCTTGTCCACAAACATGCGGGCAGCCTTTAAAACATTGGGGTGTCCTCCCTCGGGAAAAACGATTCGTTTGGGATGTTTTTTTAATTTTTCAAAAATTGACTCTGTAAAACTCATTGTTGTTTTTTTATCTTACTCCTAACTCATAAAGAGAATCAACCGCGACACAAGCGGGATCGACAAGAAATGATCGGGTTAAATTTTCGCTCACAAAGAATTACGTTTCCAGCTCCCTCGGGCAATCCGCTTTTGATGGGAATTTTAAATATCAATGACGACTCCTTTTCCGGTGACGGACGTCTCGACCAGGCATGGGCGTTTCGTCGCGCTCTGGAAATGCTTGGCGAGGGTGCGGACATCATCGATGTCGGTGCTGAAAGCGCACGAACCAATCGCCCTCCAATCAGTGAGGAAGAGGAGATTGCTCGCCTGGAGCCTTTTTTGAAAGCCTGGCCGGAAATTCTGAAGGCAGCAGAAAAAAATCCGACGAAATGCCAAAGACAAAAACCTTTGCTTTCGGTCAACACCTGGCGCCCCGAAGTTGCCGATGCCGCTCTGGAAATAAACGGAGATATTTTAAATGATATGAGCGGACTGTCAGATGATGCCAATGCGAAAATTTGTGCAAAATACGATGCGGCCTTACTTATCATGCACACCGTCGGACTGCCCAAGCAAAGCCACACGCATATTCGCTATACGAATGTTGTTTCAGAAGTTGAGAGTTACCTGAAAGAAAAAATGGCTCTGGCTCTGAAAACAGGCCTTCCTAAGGAAAACATCATTCTGGATGTCGGCCTGGGCTTCGCAAAGCAAAGTGAAGATGACTTTGCTCTGATCGCTTCGCTTGAACGTTTTTCTGCACTCGGAAGACCTATTCTTGTGCCGATTTCGCGAAAGGGATTTATCCGGGAATACCTGGGCAGTGAAGACAATGAGTCTCTCGATGTCGGAAGTGTTGCTGCGATGCTAAGTGCCGCCCGGCGAGGTGCCGACATCCTGAGAGTCCACAACGTCAGCGCCGCATATCAGGGTCTATCGACGATGAAAGAGGTGCGCTGAAGCCAACGCCACCGTATCTGATGTTGCATTCCGGACAGCGTCCGAAAAATTCAACAGAGTGAGACAAACGGGAAAAACCATACTCCTGCTGAATACGATGTTGCATATCATTGGTGGGTATGCCGGGCTGCAAAGGAATCACCTTATCACAGTCACGACAAATGAGATAATCGCAATCTACTGCAGGATCACGCAACTCATAATAGCTATTCGCACGCAACAAATTTACACGATAGACGAGGCCCAGTTTCTGCAACGATGCGATCATTCTGAAAACTGTAGCGTAATCAGGAATATCCAATCCGGTAGCCTCAGCGCGTGTCTGTATTTCATTCAGAGTAAGAGGCTCGTTGGCTGCAAACAATACTTCCAGTATTGTTTTTCTTCCCTTAGTCACCCGCATCCCCTCCGAACGCAGACGCGCCATCACAGAATTGACAGTGAATTTATATCCTTCTGAATCAACTAAAAAGTGCATTTGATGTTTATATTTTTAAGATTAATAATTTGTGGTTTATGCTATGTTTAGACACTGATACAAGTTGTAAAGATAAAAATTAATTTTTGATGTCTTATCAAATACGCCTCAACTAATTGGTTCCTTTTCAAATCATAACAGCCTGTTATTACAATTCAGCGAACTGCAATTCCTCTCTCATGCAATAGTTGCCTTACTATTGCAACACTATATTTTCGAAAATGAAAAATACTTGCTGCCAGCACGGCATCGGCTTTACCCTTTTCGAAAACTTCAGCCATGTGCTCGACATCTCCCGCACCTCCGCTGGCAATAACAGGAACCCGTGTGCACTCAGAGACAGCGCGGGTTAGTTCAATATCGTAGCCCTCTTTCGTTCCATCCGCGTCCATGCTGGTTAATAAAATCTCCCCGGCACCAAGTTCCTCCACCTGGGCAGCCCAGTCGACGGCTGAAAGCTCCGTTGGATTGCGCCCCCCGTGCGTATAAACTCTCCATCCGAGTTGCGCATCTCTCTTTGCATCGATCGCAACAACCACACACTGGGAGCCGAAGGCATTCGCCGCTTCAGCAACAAGGCCGGGTCTTTTGATCGCAGCCGTATTTACGCTGACCTTATCAGCTCCGGCCAGCAGCATTTCTCTGAAATCCGCCGTCTCACGAATCCCACCCCCAACTGTCAATGGCATAAAACACTCCGCCGCAGTACGCTCCACAACATCGACTAAAGTCTTCCGGTTATCGCTGGAGGCCGTTATATCAAGAAAAACAAGCTCATCCGCACCCTGACGGTCATATTCCCGCGCCCACTCCACCGGATCACCGGCATCTGTCAGCTCAACAAATTTAACTCCTTTGACAACTCTGCCTTCAGTAACATCCAGGCAGGGAATAATTCGTTTAGTTAGCATACGTTTAATGTTTTGTGATGTATAAGATATGCGAAAATACTGTAAATAAAATTTTTCAGCGGTTTGAATTTTTATCAACGATATCGCGTAAAGCATCTCCTAAAAAGTTTAGAGAGAGAAGCAAAAGAGCCATAGCCAAAGCCGGAAAAACAAGTAACCACCAGTAACTACGAACCGGATTGATCACATTTGCTCCGTCGGCCAGCAAAGACCCCAGACTGGCCAGCGGTGCCTGCACACCAAGGCCGAGAAAACTCAAAAAAGACTCATCAATAATAACCGTCGGAATCGTCAGAGTCAGATAAATCACAATAATTCCGGTTATATTTGGCAATAGATGTCGGGTTAGTATCTTAAAATGCGACTGCCCCAGCGAACGCGCTGCCGTCACATACTGCCGCTCCTTTAGACTTAAAATCTGTCCACGCACGATACGCGCCATCGTAAGCCACTCGATAAAACCCAGCGAAAAAATCAAAATAACAATCCGCGAATACATCACAAGCCAACCCATGTCACGCTC
>JBKEBM010000038.1:0-2283 GCA_047973165.1 Chthoniobacterales bacterium | reverse complement strand
ATGAATATAACACCGTGGGGTTCCGCCTGGCCACCAGCATCCCCGAGCCGTCGGCGGCATTGATGGTGTTGGGAGCGGGCACGCTGTTCCTTCTCCGTCGTCGCGTATAGTCAAATTAAAGGCCAAACAAGATAAGGGCCTCTCGATGGACCTTTTCCCCGGCAGGGACACTTCGATGAGGAGTCATGTTGGAAAAATGGCTCTTTATTAAAACGACCCTGCCGGAGGGCGCGATGTCAAAACATCGGTTTTTAAGATTTTCCACCTGGTAAAAACACCCCTGGTAGGGTCACTTCGATGAAGTGACCGTGGTATGTGGCGTTGCTCACATGACGCGGTCGTTTTGTCAAAACGACCCTGCCGGGGAGAGAAAAGCTGCCAGACGATTTAGTAAGACAAGTGAAACTCTCCAATTTGTCTTCTGAATCGTATAAACAGTTGCCCGGAAGCAGGCGGCTCTGCTAGAAGCTGAAATGCTCAGAGCCAAGCTTGTTGATGTTGCCAGAGAAGCAAAAGTCGCCGTCTCAACGGCTTCGATTGTGCTAAGTGAAGCAAGACAGTTGAACGAGATTGCCGTTGCCACACAGGAACGGATTCGCAGGGTTGCCCATAGGTTAAAATATCGTGCAAATGCCAACGCACGCCAAATTCACATGCGCGGAACCGGTAGTGTGGCTTTGTTACAAAGTTCCACAATCGACCGCGCCGTGCTTTCGAATGAGTTTCTTTACGGCATCAGCATGGAACTTCAGGAAAGAAACCAATCCCTGCGGTTTATCCAGCTCGACGATGAGGACCTCATGCAGAGCGAGCCGGGCTTTCTCCGTCAACGCGACGTGGATGGTGTGATTGTCAACTACGGGGTCGAGATGCCCCAGGGGCTTTTCGATTTTATTCGGCATTACGAAATCCCCTCGGTGTTCGTCAACACCCGCAACAAATTTTCGGATTCCATCTGGTTCGACCACCTCCGTGCGACAAAACGGGCTGTGCAGCGTCTGGCGGATCTGGGGCACCGCCGCATCGCCTACTTGTTTTATACCGGAAAATACAATCACTACAGCTTTAAGGATACGTTGAAAGGGTATATGACTGCCATTACGAAGCTGGGCCTCAAACCTATGGTGGTGGACTCGCTGGTGCAGCGTCCCGAACGCCTCCTTGCGGCCAAACGCCTGCTTGAGGGAAAAAGAGCACCAACGGCCATTCTGGCAGCGTCGGTTTCTTCCGCAAATCCGTTGATTCAGGCTGCCGGTCAGCTCGGACTTCGCATCCCTGGCGATCTCTCGATCTGCACGTTTGGCAATCAGGAGGACACCTCGCTCATTATCCCGCAACCCTCCTACATTTCTTTGCCCTGGCGCAAAGCCGGGCGCATAGTCGTGCAAATGCTTCTGGATAAAATCGAGAAAAAACCTTCCCGACACCGCAGTCGCCTGGAGTGCGAGTGGCAGGACGGCGGGGATACGATCGGTCCTCTGTGATTCCCCATGCAATGCAAGAGATCGGGTGATCTCCTGGCTGGGCGGACACCATTTTGACCGACTTCGGCACCCTGCCCCTGCTTTTTTGTTTCAGAGTCTTTTCAAACTCCGGTTCACCACTGGGAAAGCCGCAGTAAGTCCGCTTCGCCCGGAATACCTTCGAAAAAACCCTTGTGGAATTTGAGAGAATCTGTAACGGTTCAATTCTCCGGGAAATTTCTTCAGGCAATCATCTCTTTTTTTGAATTTTATTTTAATGAAACACACTGCACCTTTCTTTCTTCTTCTGACCGTATTGAGTTGCCTCTCTATGCTGACACCCGACACACGTGCAGAATCTGAAACCCTTCTATTCAAGGACGAGTTCGATACGTCCGCCTTGTTTATCGAGCACTTTAAGCCGACCACCGCGAGTCAGTGGAAGGTAGAGGACGGGGAGCTTGTGGCGGCAACCGGTGGCACGGCAAACGTCAATGTCACACTCGAATCGGCGGCCAAAGTGGTGGTGGATGTGGCGATGATCCCGGACACGCTGGGGAAGGGCGGCTTTGCCGGCATTAATGTCGGGGGCTGTCTTTTTGCGCTTCGTTCGGACGGTGTGTGGTGTGTCTATCGCGAAAAAGGAAAAAAGAGGTCCCTGGGAAATTTTGAGAAAAAGGAGATCGTGCCGGGGAAGTTTTATCGCTTTGAGATCACGCGGCGTCCGATGGGCGGAGGGTATATGTATTCCTACACGGTGGATGGCGAGGCCATGCCGGACTTCACTTTTCTGAACCCGGAGGATGATGTGGACGTGGAC
>JBKEBM010000233.1:0-38025 GCA_047973165.1 Chthoniobacterales bacterium | reverse complement strand
AATTGGTTAGAGCGCTGCCCTGTCACGGCAGAGGTTGCGGGTTCGAGTCCCGTAGGCTCCGCCATACAAAAATGGCCTTTTCCCCTGTAAATATCAACCTCTACGAGCTTTTTCAAATTTTCGCGAAATTGCTGAAAGTGGTCTGGGCAGCCCCAGGCGGCGTAAGAATCGTTTTCTAATTCGCAGCGGAAAATAATGGATCAAAAAACTTCGGCTCGCCCCCGAATCGAGAAGGCTGCAGCATTCGTACTAAAGTGGTGCGCGATACTGGGTTCGAACCAGTGACCCCTGCCGTGTCAAGGCAGTGCTCTACCACTGAGCTAACCGCGCAATTTTTTTCCTGGGCGTCAGACTTCTTTATTTCGTCTGATCTCCCAGCGGGAGTGCCTGATATAATGCTTTCTTCCCAGGCGGGCAATCACTTTCTTTAAAGACTTACTTCAATTGTTGTGGACTTTTTGAGCATCCGCACTGCCCACCGCAGGAATCGTCGGACCTTCTTCTTCGTAGAAAGCGAAATAAAAAAATTATCGCCGTTAAAAAAACGATGCCGAGTGCCAGCCAGGTCTGAACTTCTGGAGTCATGTTTTCAGACAATTAAAATCCGAACGCTTTGCCAATCTGAAAAACCAACAGGGAGGCTATCCCGGCAATACACGACATAAATATAAACTGCCCGACCGCCCATTTCCAGGAGCCGGATTCTTTGGCAACCACTGCCGATGTCGGCAGACACTGAAGCGCATAGATATAAAAAATAATCAGTGAAATCACTGCCAGCGGTGTGAACATGGGACTCCCGTCCGGCCAGGTTTCTGCCGACAGACGCTCTCGCAGATTTTTTTGAACCTCGTCTTCTTCGCCACCTTCATCAACGTGAAAAAGCTGGGTCATGGAACCCACAAAGACTTCGCGTGCCGCAAAGGAAGTCAGGATGGCGGTGCCGGTTCGCCCGTCAAAACCGAGTGGCTTTACGACGGGTTCGATCACATTTGAAATTTGTCCGATCAGCGAATGATTGAGACGTTCGGCCGGATCGTCACTTTTCGACTTGGGATATGTCTGTGCGGCCCAGAGCAAAATCATGAGACCGAGGATCACCGTTCCAGCCTTTTGCACAAAGGACCATGCTCTCTCAACCAGGTGACGAAAAATATATCCCCATTGCGGCATTTGGTAGGGCGGAAGTTCGAGAATAAAATTGCGGGATTCGGCATCTTTTCCCAGGCGTCCTCGCAGCAGTCGGGCCACTACAAAGGCAGAGAGTGTGCCAAAAATATAAATGCCTGACATAATCAGAGCCTGAGTTACGCCGGACTCACGTCTGCCCAGGAGCATCGGGATAAGTAAAAGGTAAACCGGTAGTCGTGCCGAGCAACTCATCCAGGGTGCCACAAAAATCGTGATGAGACGTTCCTTTGGAGCCTCAATCGTGCGCGTAGCCATGACCCCGGGAATCGCACAGGCATAGGAGCTGAGCAGGGGCAGAAAAGCTTTGCCGCTGAGTCCCGCCCGCGACATGAGACCGTCCATCAGATAGGCAGCTCGGGCCATGTAGCCAGAACTTTCCAGCAAGCCGATAAAGAAAAACAGCATAATGATCTGCGGGAGAAAGATGATCACCGCACCGACCCCGGAGATCACTCCGCCTGTGAGCAAATCCCGCAGGTCTCCCGGCGGCATACTTCTCTCCACCAGACCTTCGAGAACTTCCTGGCCGCTTGCGATCCAGTCCATCGGAATGCCTGCAAGAGAAAAAATGGACCAGAAAATCGAAAACATAATTCCGGCAAAAATCAACCAACCCAGAACGGGATGCAGAAAGATACGATCGAGTGAATCGGACATCGTGCTCTGGTGAGCGTCCGGACGCATGGCCGCAATTTTACAAATTTCCAAAGCTGCTTTTCTGCGTGCTTCTCCGGGGTTCTCAGCGGTTGTCCAGGGGGTCTCTGGCACTGTCGTCAGCACACCTGAGAGCACCTGTTTTAATTCAACGATTCCTTTATTTGCGTTGGCCTGCATTGGAATAACGAGGCAGCCGAGTTCTTCGGATAATTTCAACGGGTCCAGACGGAGGCCGTCTTTCTCTGCCAGATCGACCATGTTCAGAGCCAGAATAAGCGGGATTCCTTCCTCGGCAACTTCCAGAAAAAAACTCAATTGACGTTCGAGGTTTGCCGCATTGACAACACAAACTGCCAGGTCAGGGCGGGGCATTCCTTCAAACTCTCCCAATAACCCTCGTCGCGCAATTTTTTGATCCGGTGACTCTCCGGCCAGCGAATAACAACCCGGCAGGTCTATTACATTCAGTTTATCACCGTGCAAAGTCCGCGTCGTTCCCATCCGCAAATCCACGGTAGCTCCGGCATAATTTGCCACTTTAGCTGTCGAACCGGTTAGGGCATTAAAAAGAGTGGTTTTTCCGGAATTGGGATTTCCGATCAGGACAACATTTTTAACGGCAACGGTGCTCATGCAATTCTGTTTGTCGAAATCAGACAGCCGCCGCAACTTTCACTTGATTTGCCAGGTCCCGACTCAGAGCGAGACGACTGCCGCAAACCGAGCAAATCAGATTGCGCCCGTCAGATAGTTTGCGAACTTTCAGAGATTCACAAAAACCGAGTTGTCGCAACTGCTCACAAGCCGGCCCCTCCAGACAATATATCTGAAAATCCTGCCCCACCTGTGCCTCAGCAAGGCTCTGCAGGTTCCCGGGCCTTGAAGGTTTTTTTAAAAAAGTAGCAGCCATGTCGCCGAGCGATAATTTAATAACTGAGACTGGCTTGCAATAAGAAAGTCCGCCCGGTCAAAAATTTGCTGAAAGTTCTGCCAAAATTTGAGCGAAAGCTTTTGACCCTGGCCTGTGCTTACGATGAAGTCGGGCTGATTTGAAAATCCTCGCTACCCAGATTTCCATTTTACTGCGCCAGGGAGCTGCACGGCGCAACCTGCTCTACCTGGTTATTTTCGGAGCAGTGCTGGCATTGCTTGTCGGACTTTTTACGACCCTCTTCCATCTCATCATGGTCTATGAGGAACAGGATCACTCCTGGGTCAGCGGTTTGTATTGGACCCTCGTTACGATGTCCACTCTTGGGTTCGGAGACATTACTTTTCACAGCGATGCCGGACGTTTTTTTTCAGTCGTCGTCTTGTTAAGTGGGATGGTTTTTCTGCTCGTCCTGCTGCCGTTTACTTTTATCGAGTTTTTTTATGCCCCTTTTGTAAAGGCCCAGCAACAGGCGCGTGCTCCGCGCTCGGTGCCTCCTACTCTGCGTGACCATATTATTATTATACGTTACGATCAGGTTGCGGCTGCTTTTATTAAGCGTCTTGAAAACTATAATCTTCCTTACATTTTGGTCGTAAAAAATGTGGAGGAAGCACTGCGGCTCCACGACGAGGGACTGAAAGTCGTCGTTGCCGACCTTGAGGAACCCGCGGCTTTTGCAAACTGTGGCTTCAACCGTGCGGCTATGGTTGCTGCCACAGCCGATGATTTTACTAATACAAGTATCGCCTTTACCGCACGGGAACACTCCAAGCGAGTTCAGATCGTAGCCACAGCAACATCGCCGGACTCCGTCGATGTTCTCCACCTGGCCGGGGCAAACCACGTCCTGCAGCTCGGTAATATCCTCGGCTCCTCACTGGCCCGCCGCACCAGTGCCTCCGATGCTCAGTCCCATATCATCGGCAGTTTCGGAAAACTGCAAATCGCAGAATCCATGGTTGCCGGAACGCCGCTCGTAAATAAGAGTTTAAAAGAAACTCGCCTGCGCGAACTGGTTGGAATTACCGTCGTCGGCCTCTGGCAACGCGGCAACTTTGTCTCCCCCACCCCGGACTCTGTCTTCACCAGCGACACCATGCTCGTCCTGGCCGGAACTCCCGAGCAGCTTGCTGCTTACGACGCGCTTTTTTGTATCTATCACCGTTCACATGCTCCGGTCCTCATCATCGGAGCCGGACGAGTCGGTCGTGCTGTTGCCAGGACCTTTGACGAATCGGGCGTCGAATGGCGCATCCTGGAGCAAAAACCCGCGCGTATTCGAAATCCCGAAAAATATATCCTGGGCAGTGCAGCCGACCGTAAGGCACTCGAACGCGCCGGCCTCAAAGATGCACCCGCGATCATCATTACCAGCCGTGAAGACGCGGTAAATATCTACCTCAGTATCTACTGTCGCAAGCTCCGGCCCGACGCTCAGATCATCGCCCGTGCAAACTCCGAGGGCAATGTAGGGCGCCTCCATGGTGCCGGCGCCGACGTTGTGATGTCCTATGCCGGCATGGGGTCGAACAGTCTCTTTAATCTCCTCCGCCGTGGCAACACCCTCCTCGTTGCCGAGGGCTTAAATATCTTCCGCTTACCCGCACCCTCCTCTCTTGTTCAGACAAGTATTAAAGATTCCAACATCCGTGCTCGCACCGGCTGCAGTATTATTGCTCTGCAGAACGGAGAGGAACAAATCGTCAACCCAGCACCGGACACTCTCATCAGCGCACAACACGAACTCATCCTGATCGGCACGCACGCGGCGGAGGAGGAATATTGCCGCATTTACTCCACCCAAAAAACCGCATAGAAATAAAAAAAACGAAACTTCAGACGGCATTCGGTGTTAGCTCTCTGACGACACGATTTAAACACAGCATGCAAACCAGGGACTCCAAAAACGATTTTAACGACAACGAACTCTGGGACCTGCTCGGCAAAGGGCAAACCGCTAAGCCAGGCTCCAATTTCACAGATCGGGTCATGCAGGAAATTCGTCGAAGCGAAGAGGTAAAAAATACCCCCTCATTTGCTGCTGTTTTCAACTGGCTGAGCGATATTTTTCACTCTGCAGCACCCGCTCGCTTCGCAGTGGCAGCCTGTGTGATTCTTGCAGCAACAAGCCTCGTCCTCCTCAACGATCCGCTGGAAAACCGCCACCTTGCTTCCGCTAAAAACAAGATCGCTTTGCCAACCAACTCCAATGGAGAAACCACTTACAGCTTTAATACAGACCTGGACATCATTCTTGATCTCGACAATCTCCTGGCAATGGAAGAGCATTATCAATGGCGCTAGCCATTAATAACCGCTGCAACCTTGCAAAACAACCAAACCACCCCCACATCCACCTGGGACGCCATCGTCATAGGCGGTGGCCCGGCCGGATCGACCGTTGCAAATCTCCTGGCCAAATCCGGAAAACAAATTCTACTCCTGGAAAAAGAGCGTTTTCCACGCTTCCATATCGGCGAATCACTTTTGCCCTACAATCAAACGATATTTGAAGAGCTGGGCGTTTTAGAAAGATTAAACTCCGATGAATTCGTCACCAAGCTCGGTGCACAATTTGGCCTGTGGAACGGCAACAAAATTATAAAATTCATTTTCAGTAAAGGCCACTTCACCGAATTTACCAGGTCCTGGCAGGTCGAGCGAAGCCACTTCGACCAAGTTTTGCTGGAGCAAGCCGAATCCCGCGGAGTTCGAGTGCAACAGGAATGCGAAGTTACGGCCTGGACGGTCTCACAGAAAAACGTCATCGTAAAAACCCGCGACGGCAATTCACACACAGGTCGCTACCTGGTCGATGCAAGCGGGACCAACAACTTCACGGGCAATCGTGAAAAGTTAAAAAAAATACACCCTCACTTGCAAAAAATCGCCGTCTTTACACACTTTCAGGATGCCACCGATCTCCCTGAATGTGAAGCCGGCGATATACAGATATTTCGTCATCCCCAGGCATGGTTCTGGGCGATTCCACTCGGGAAGCAAAAATGCAGCATCGGAGTCGTCTTTGATAAATCTCTACTAAAAAAAACCACCCTCTCTCCTGAAAAACTTTTCCATAAATTTCTCGACGAAAGTCCCTCTTTAAAGTCGCGGCTACAAAAAGCACAACCCTCTATGCCGCTGCGAACCATCGTGGATTTTTCCTACACCAATAAACGCCTCGTAAGCGATCGCCTCCTCCGAATCGGTGATGCCGCCGGCTTCGTCGATCCCATTTTTTCATCCGGTGTTTATCTCGCTATGCTCATGGGAAAAGGAGCGGCTGAAGCTCTTTTAAAAACTCTTGAAAATGGCAGTCCCTCCCTCTCAGCAGAAATGCACATCTACGAAAAACAAGTGCGCCGCAACGTAGGAATCTATCATGATCTCATCGTAAATTTCTACCGCCCCGAATTTTTCGATCTCATGTGTTACACCGAAAGCAAGTCCAAAATCCCCAGTGCCATGAACGCTGTCTTCGCCGGACGCCTGGACAAATTTTGGCCCATCTACTGGCGTATCCAGGCCTTCAAAATCCTGGCCAGAATCCAAAAATACTATCCTCTCGTCCCACGAATGGGCCTACGACAGCCAACGGGATAGTTTTTTTAAAAAAACTACATCCGATAAGCCTCCCCGATCACCTCAGCGAGGATTTGTATTCCCTCCTCCACGACACGATCTTCCATTGCGAAACTCACGCGGATGCACTCGTCGCAGTGCTTCGCTGCCGCTTCCGACCCAAAACCAAAATAATGCCCCGGCACAATCAAAACACCCCGCTGCCTGAGACGCTCATAAAGTTCAGCCGACGAAACCGGCAGCCCTCGTAACCATATCCAAAGAAAAAGCGCCCCCTCATATTCGTGCACATGGTAGTCGAGTTCATCCGGGAAATATTTTTTGACCCAGGCCTGAGCATTTTCCGACTTACGTTTATAAAAAGGTGCGATACACTCACTCACGAGGCTCTCAATTTTTCCCGACTCAAGCAAAGGAGTTATTAAAGCCTGCCCGATGGTTCCATTGGCCAGGCCCGTAATGGAAGTCATCGCCACAATGCTGCGAATGACTTCCGGATGCGCTACCACGATACCAGTTCGAGTCCCAGGTAAGCCAAGCTTGGAAAGACTCAGGGTCAAAATAATATTATCATTCCAGATCGGCTCGATGTTGCGATAAACAATCCCCGGAAACGGCTTGCCGTAGGCGTGATCTATGATCAGCGGAATCTCCGCCTCACGTGCGAGACGATCCAGGTGCGTGATCTCCAAATCCGTCAACACATTACCCGAAGGATTCGTAGGACGCGACACGCAGATCGCTGCAACGGAATTGTCCAGCCGCAGCTTCTCAAAATCCACACGGTATTTGAAACGATGCGGCCCCGTATGCTCGATCTCCGGTAAGGTCCCAACAAAAAAATCTTCGCTAAAACCCTGCTGAGCATAACCGATATACTCCGGAACAATCGGCAGTAAAATTTTTTTCCTTCGCCCCTCGCCATGCTCACCCGCAAGAAGATTAAAGAGATAAAAAAATGCGGTTTGCCCACCACTGGTGACAGCGATATTTTCCTCGCTGACCGGCCACCCGAAGTGCCTCTCCAGCTCACTCGCAAGAGCTCTGGCGAAACGCGCATTGCCCTTCGGAGGATCATAGACACCCAGCATTTGCTCAAAGCGTCGCCCGTCCGCAAGAAGCTCCGCCATCCGCTCACGCCAAAGTTTTTCAACAGCAGGAATCAGAGCCGGATTTCCCCCGCCGAGCATCCGGATATCACCACCATCCGATGCCAGGGCCTCCCCCAAATCCTCCATCAAAGACTCAATACCACTACGTGCTGTAAAATGTTGCCCAAATAAAGATTTCTCAAACACGTCGGAAAGAATGTCCTCTCGCTGAACTCCTGCCAAGCGCGATTTTATTCCTTCACATAGCGGTACTCACGAGGCTTAAGGCTCGCCGATCTGTCGTCCAGGTTCTTTGATCTGACTATCAGTCTCCTTCAACTAGCGGTGAGTTTCCGCCTGAGACTTAGCAAGATTGGCAACCAATTCCTATAGTTCCGTAACACTCACATCCAGTAAACCAGCCTCTCTCCTTCCCTCTATCAATCCCACCCGATCAGCATGCATGCAATGCTCATCAAAAAAACTCTTATCTACCAGACACGATTTTCTCAAAAAAAACACAGCGTAATCCCAGACAAAATATTGCGAATAAATCTCAATTATCGCCTCAAATTTTTCCCGTTTTAAAGTTAGCGAAAAAAAATTATTTTTTCAGGTATTCCAGAATAAAAGCCCTTGAAATCACTTAACCTTTCACGCATTTTAAGTTCACTTATGAGTGCAGGTTCAGCCACCACAACTCCGGTCCCTATCATCAAATTTTTCTCACGCTGGATGTTCAGCAGCATTGGAAAAAAAACAATCGTCGCACTCACAGGACTGCTCCTGATTGGTTTTCTGGTGGGTCACCTTCTTGGAAACCTGTCCATTTTCCTTGGTCAGGATGCTTTAAATACCTACGCCGAAAAGCTGCAAGCCCTCGGTCCCCTGCTCTGGGTCATCCGTTTCGGACTGCTCGCCATCTTTGCCGCACACATCTTTTTCACCGTCCTTCTGCTCAAAGAAAATCAGGCTGCCACTCCAAAAAAATACGAAGCTGGTGACCATGTAAAATCCAGCATCTTCGCCAAAACAATGCGCTATACCGGACCGATCATCCTCCTTTTCGTCCTCTTCCATCTCGCGCATTTCACCCTCGGATGCATTCAGCCCGGCGTCTTTCATCTTACCGACTCCGAAGGCCGCCACGACGTTTACTCCATCGTCATTCTTGGTTTTCAAAATGTCCCTATCTCACTCTTCTACATCATCTCACTCATCCTGCTGACCTGTCATCTCAACCACGGTATCGGCAGTCTTTTTCAAACCCTTGGTATCACCAATCGTGCAACCCGGGAACGTCTTACTCGCGGCGGAGAGATTTTCTCCTGGATTCTCTGTGTCGGTTTCGTCTCCATTCCCGCCGCAGTTTTACTGGGCCTTTTACGCCCCTTCTAATTCTTATCTCTTTTAAAAAACCATGACGCTCGATGCCAAAATCCCTGAAGGCCCGTTAGAAAAAAAATGGACCAACTATAAAAACACCTCCAAGCTCATCAGCCCCGCCAACAAGCGAAAGTTCGACATCATCGTCGTAGGCAGTGGCCTCGCCGGAGCCTCCGCAGCCGCCACACTCGCCGGCCAGGGCTACAACGTAAAATGCTTCTGCTACCAGGACAGCCCCCGCCGGGCCCACTCCATCGCAGCCCAGGGCGGCATAAACGCTGCTAAAAACTACCCCTACGACGGCGACAGCGTTTACCGCCTCTTTTACGACACCATCAAAGGCGGCGACTTCCGCTCACGTGAAGCAAATGTTTACCGCCTCGCCGAAGTCAGCTCAAACATCATCGACCAATGCGTCGCACAGGGCGTCCCCCTCGCCCGCGAATACGGCGGTATGCTCGACAACCGCTCCTTCGGTGGAGCACAGGTCTCCCGAACTTTCTACGCACGCGGCCAAACCGGCCAGCAGCTCCTCATCGGCGCCTACCAGGCCCTCAGTGCCCAAATCCACAAAGGCGGAGTAAAAATGTATCCCCGCACCGAAATGCTCGACCTCGTCGTCATCGACGGACACGCCAAAGGCATCGTCGCCCGCGACATGGTCACCGGAGAAATCGCCTCCCATGCCGCCGACACCGTCCTCCTCTGCACTGGCGGCTACGGCAACGCCTTCTACCTCTCCACAAACGCACGCGGCTGCAACGTCACCGCCGCCTACCGCGCCTACAAACGCGGTGCCCTCTTCGCAAACCCCTGCTACACACAGATCCACCCCACCTGCATCCCCGTCAGTGGCGATTATCAATCTAAACTGACCCTCATGTCCGAATCCCTGCGAAACGACGGACGCGTCTGGGTCCCCAAACGCAAAGAAGACTGCGGCAAAAAACCCTCCGACATCCCCGAAGAAGACCGCGACTACTACCTCGAACGCAAATACCCCAGCTTCGGAAACCTCGCCCCACGCGACATCTCCTCCCGCTCCGCCAAAGAAGTCTGCGACGAAGGCCGCGGCGTCGGCCCCGGTGGACGAGGAGTCTACCTCGACTTCGCCGCCGCCATCGCCCGCCTCGGCGAACAAACCATCCGCGAACGCTACGGCAACCTCTTCGAAATGTACGAAAACATCACCGGGGAAAACGCCTACCAGCAACCCATGCGCATCTACCCCGCAGTCCACTACACCATGGGCGGCCTCTGGGTAGACTACAACCTCATGAGCAACCTCCCCGGCCTCCACGTCCTCGGCGAAGCAAACTTCTCCGACCACGGAGCAAACCGCCTCGGAGCCAGTGCCCTCATGCAAGGCCTCGCCGACGGCTACTTCGTCATCCCCGCCACACTCGGCAGCTACCTCAGCACCCAATTTAATAAAAAAGTCGATGCCGCCGCCCCCGAATTTCAGGCAACCGTCGATGAAGTCAAAGCACGCACCAAACGCCTCCTCGACATCCAGGGCAAAAAACCCGTCGAAGACTACCACCGCGAACTCGGCCTCATCCTCTGGAACTACTGCGGCATGGCCCGCGACAAAGACGGCCTCGCAAAAGCCATCGAAGAAATCAAAACCCTGCGCGAAGATTTCTGGAAAAACGTCCGCGTAACCGGCAAAGGCGAAGAACTCAATCAGGCTCTCGAACACGCCGGACGCGTCGCCGACTTCCTCGAATTCGGCGAGCTCATGTGCATGGACGCCCGCGAACGCGACGAATCCTGTGGCGGCCACTTCCGCACCGAATACCAAACCGACGAAGGCGAAGCACTCCGAGACGACGACACCTTCTCCCAGGTCGCTGCATGGAAATACGAAGGTGACGAAAAAACACCCACCCGCATCATCGAAGACCTCCAATACGAATACGTAAAATTCGCAACCCGAAGCTACAAATAATCTCACACCCACAGCCCCGACCATTATGAATTTTCATCTCAAAGTCTGGAGACAATCCGGCCCGACCGACGCCGGATCCATGAAAGATTACGAAGCCAAAAACATCCCCGCCGAAGCCTCCTTCCTCGAAATGCTCGACATCGTAAACCGCGACCTGACGGTAAAAGGAGACGAACCCATCGCCTTCGACTCCGACTGCCGAGAAGGCATCTGCGGCATCTGCAGCCTCACCATAAACGGCATCCCCCACGGCCCCGGAGTCGGCACCACCTGCCAGCTCTACATGCGCAAATTCAACGACGGCGATACCATCCACATCGAACCCTTCCGCGCCGGCTCCTTCCAGCCCATCCGTGACCTCGTCACCGACCGCTCCGCTTTCGACCGCATCATCCAATCCGGCGGCTATGTCAGCCAGCACGTCGGCTCCGCCCCCGACGCCAACAGCGTCCCAATTTCAAAAACCATCGCCGACGCTGCCATGGACGCTGCCGCCTGCATCGGCTGCGGAGCCTGCGCCGCCGCCTGTCCAAACAGCTCCCCCATGCTCTTTGTCGGGGCCAAAGTCGGCCACCTCGGCCTCCTCCCGCAAGGTAAACCCGAGACCGAACGCCGCGTTCTCAGCATGGTTCGTACCATGGACCAGGAAGGCTTCGGCAACTGCAGCAACTATTACGAATGCGAAGCCGTCTGCCCCGCCCACATCTCGGCAAGCTACATTTCCAGACTAAACCGCAGCTACAACATCGCCGCCCTCAAAGAAACCGTCGGCGCAAGCGGATAGTTTTTCGGGTGTGCCCTTTAGGGCTTCTCAACAGCAGCTTTAACCTTCTCCCAGGAAGCATCGAGCAGGGACTTCGTCGTCATCAGATCCCCCGTTCCGTCCGGCATCACGGCAGCAGAAGCAATCATCGCCTCTGCACGCTCTTTGGCTGCTGCCGTCAGGGAGCCCGCTTCACTGCCATAAACAGAAGTCCACAAATCAACAATCAATTTGGAAATATCCTCAGGTTTCCCTCCATTTGCAACATTCAGCCAGATCGAGTAATGCCGACGCGCAAGAGCCGGAGAATCCCAGTCCTTACCCAGCTCGCGTTTCATCCGGGTGTAAAGTTCCGTCAAAACGGGAAGCGCCTTTTCCTGATCAGCCTCATCAGCTCCACGTCGAATAAGCAGCAAAGCGCGGCTCGAACTTTGTGCGAGCATCACCGAAGCAATCGGCGGAAAGCCAAACTGCCGATCATAGAGGATGTAAAAAGATTTTGCGGAACCAAAGGCATCCGCTTTGGAGGCAGCCACCCAGGCCTTTGCTTCCAGCTCCGCCACACTCTTCGGACTAAATTTCGCCAAATCAGGATTCCGCGGCCACAAAATATAAACCGCCAAAATGATAATGATTAAAACAATAAGACGAATGATAAAACTCATAGGTAAGGAGGTGTGGTGTTGGATTGATGAAGAAAACAAGGCCGTCCGCCCGGTTTCCTGGATAATAATAAATGTAAACCGATCGCGTGAAGCAAGCTAAAGCAGGCAAAAAGAAAAATTTACCTCCGGCGATTCAGCTGAAAAGTAAGTTTCCAATTCCGTATTTTCCGGATAAAACTACGTTGCCTATGCAAAACTCTGAAAAAATCGTCTCGCTCGAAAAACTCGCCTCAGAAAGCCAGCGATTAAAATCCGAAGGCAAGCGCCTGGTGCTGACCAACGGCTGTTTTGATATTCTGCATGCAGGGCATGTTCGCTATTTGCAGGCTGCACGCGAACGCGGCGATGCCCTTGCCATAGCTCTCAATGGCGATGAATCGGTCCGCTGCCTCAAAGGCCCTGAGCGCCCGATCAACCCCGAAGATGACCGGGCCGAGGTCCTGGCAGCCCTCCAGGCAGTCGATTATGTAAGTATTTTTTCAGAGGTTCGAGCCACAAAGGTAATCGAAAAAGTGCGTCCAGGCATCTACGCCAAAGGCGGAGACTACACACCTGAAACCCTCGAAACCAGCGAAGCAGACGCACTCAAAAAATGCGGAGCAGAGATCGTAATCCTCCCCGAGCTAAAGGGCCGCTCCACGAGCAACATCCTGAAGCGAGGGCAGAAAAAATCTGTCCGATCCGACTAATCCGTCTGATCCGACGGATCTATAAGACCAACTTCCGAAAAAGTCCCCGCACAAGTTCCGCACACTGCGCTGGAGTTTTTTCCTCATCGTAAGTATGCCGGCATACGCCAGAGCTGCAGCAGCAACTCCTTCCAGCGAAAGATCCCGCGAGATACGATTTAACGGGATAAAATTCCACAAGGGTATTCTGGCGAATCGGGCGAGTCTCCACCCAGCTTCGTCCCTGAGATTCCCATTCGAGAACATTACCCAGCTCATCAAAAACAGGTACGGAGACTTGAGGCACCAGAGGCAAGGCCTGGAATTTTTCTTATCAGAAGAGAAACTTATTTCCCCTGGCGGGCGGGGATTGGCGGCGGGGGTTCGAGAGCTTTACTGATGCTCGCAAGACCTTTGTATTTTTTTACGCCCTTTGCATCTTTTGTGCTTTTTTCCACCTTTTTTACCATACCTCGGGAAACAAGGTTCTGAAGTTTTTCGTAAGCTCGCAGACGGAGCATTTCTTCGCCACCACTGGCAGCGTTGCGAGCACGCAGGCGCTCGTGGACGAGGTCGAAGAGTTGCTTAAACTCAAACGAAGTGTTTTTTTTGGATAAAACAGCAACCAATTCTTCGGTAACTAAATCAGGAAGACGACGGGAAAAAGCGCTTTTTCTTTGCATAATATCGAACCGTTATTCTTAACACACCAGGATTAGTTTTACCAGCCTTTTCGTAAAAAACCCTGGATTTTTACTCTGCCCCTCCTCTGCTTCTTCACAAAAGCAAAGGGCAGAGACTGAAAAAAATCAACTTAACGCGAATACAACTCAACCACGAGCTGCTCGTTAACAGTCGGATTGATTTCTTCGCGAGAAGGAATCCGAACGACGTTTCCGGAAAGCTTTGTTGTGTCAACAAGAAGCCATTCGGGAACAGTGACGATCTGTGTTGCGTCGAGGCCACGCTGAGCCAGATTTTTGGAAGACGGGCTCTCTTTAATCGCAACAACATCTCCGGGACGCGTATTATAAGAAGCTATGTCACATTTGCGTCCGTTGACGGTTACGTGCCCGTGATTTACCAACTGACGAGCAGCGCGAAGCGTTTTTGCAAAACCAAAGCGCCATACAATATTGTCGAGGCGCATTTCGAGAAGCTGGAGCAAAATCTCACCGGTGACGCCGCGGCGGGTGCGAGCCAGCTCAAAGTAACGACGAAACTGTTTCTCAAGCACACCATATTGGTGACGCAGTTTTTGCTTTTCAGCGAGAGCAACTGCGTATTCCGTAAGCTTGCGACGGGAGCCGCGCGGGCCGTGGATGCCTGGTGCGTAGGGTTTACGCTCAAATGCTTTGGGTGATCCGGAAATGAAAACACCGTAGCGGCGACTGATTCTTGTTTTGGGACCTGTGTAACGTGCCATAAAAAATTTTCTTAATTAAGGTTTTAAAATCTTCGGATAATCAGACGCGACGCTGTTTTGGCGGGCGACAACCATTATGTGGAACCGGAGTAACGTCCCGGATGACGGATACGTCCAGGCCGATGGCCTGCATTGCGCGGACCGCAGATTCGCGACCTGAACCGGGGCCTTTAATGCGAGCTTCGACTTCTTTCAGTCCGTGCCCCATGGCCTGGCGACAGGCATCCTGAGCAACGATCTGAGCGGCGTAGGCGGTGCTTTTACGAGAGCCTTTGAAGCCCATTTTGCCGGCACTGGACCAGCCCAAAACGCCTCCGCGCTCGTCGGTGATCGTGACGATTGTGTTGTTAAAGCTTGCCTGGACGTGAGCAATTCCATGAGTGACATTTTTACTGCCTTTTGCACGGACAATTTTTGGTTTCTCGATTTCATCCAGAGAAAGACTGATATCTTTGCTTTCGGAATCTGAGGATTTTTCAGCAGCTTTTTTTGCAGCTTTAGGTTTCTCTGCTTTTTTCTCAGCAGGCTTCTCAGCAGATTTTTCGTCAGCAGCAACAGCAGGAGCGGCTTCTTTTGCCTCCTCGGTTTTTTTGGGTTTTGCCGTTTTGGCTGCTTTTGGCTTAGCTTCCTTTTTGGGTTTTTCGACTTTTTCCTCAGCAGCCTTTGGAGTTTCTTCTTTGGCTACAGAAGCTTTTTCGCTTTCAGCTTTGGGAGCCTCTGCTTTGGGTTGAGCGGATTCAGCAGGTGTCACTTTTGTTTCTTCTGCTGGTTTCGGTGTTTCTTCAGATTCTTTGGACATATCAGACTAATTAAACAAATAGGAAATTCTTAAACCTTACCGGCCTTGGCGTTTGGATTGCGCTGGACACCGACTGTGCGGCGCGGCCCTTTGCGGGTGCGGGCGTTTGTGCTGGTGCGCTGACCGCGAACGGGAAGTCCGCGACGATGACGAATCCCGCGGTAGCAATTGATGGCCTGCAGGCGCTTGAGGTTAGTTTGGAGTTCGCGGCGAAGGTCGCCCTCGATAATGATTTTGTTGTCGTTGATCGCGTGAGTGATCGCGTTGATTTGCTCCGGACTCAAATCCTTTGCACGGATATTTGGGTCGATGTTTGCTTGTTCAAGAACGCGTTTCACATTGCTCGGCCCGATGCCGTAAATGTAGGGCAGGGAAGCTTCGATGCGTTTATCTCCTGGGATGTCAATTCCGAGTAGTCGTGGCATAATTTATTTAGAAAAAATGGGTGGATGAAAAT
This sequence comes from Chthoniobacterales bacterium, assembly GCA_047973165.1. GTDB lineage: Bacteria > Verrucomicrobiota > Verrucomicrobiia > Chthoniobacterales > JBKEAD01 > JBKEAD01. The sequence continues at coordinate 22,455 of JBKEBM010000233.1, read as the reverse complement.
TAACCCTGACGCTGTTTGTGGCGCGGATTGCTGCTGCAAATAACACGGACGACATTCCGGCGGCGAATGATACGGCAGCCCTCACATAGTCGTTTTACTGATGCTCTTACTTTCATGATATAATTTATTTTTTAAAATTTTTCCTTTGTTCAGGAGAGACAGTTCACCCGCAGATATAAATCAGTGGGCACAATCTCTCAGATCGTGGTGCTGCGAGAAATCACATGTGTTCATTCAAACCAAGCCTCTCGCGGCCTGACACGAAGCGACAAAAAAACATGTCCCACTCCGGTTGGAAGCGGCACAATAGTATTTTTCGCAGCTTGGTCACCTAGTTGAGTAGCGTTTTCCTTGGCCATGTCAAGACTTCGGGTTCATCTTTTGTAATTAAAATTGTGTGCTCGAAATGGGAGCTTGGCAGGCCGTCCGAGGAAACAACCGTCCAGTCGTCATCAAGCAGGCGAATATCAGGGCTGCCCATATTCACCATTGGCTCGATAGCGAAGACCATTCCAGGCTTTAGTTTAGGGCCTGTGCCGCGTTTTCCGTAGTTTGGGATTTGCGGGTCTTCGTGTAATTTTCGTCCGACTCCGTGGCCAACAAATTCGCGAACGACTGAGTATCCGTTATCGAGAATATGTTGCTCGATCGAGGAGCAAATATCCCCGAGGCGGCGTCCGGCACGCGCAAATTTAAAGCAATTCTGAAGAGCTTCTTCGGTGATTCGGATCAGTCGCTCGACTTTTGGGTCCACAACGCCAACCGGAAGAGAGATCGCATTGTCGCCGATCCATCCGTCGTAAACCACACCGACATCAAGCTTCACCAAATCCCCGTAAAGGATTTTTCGCTCGCCACCGATTCCGTGGACGACCTCTTCGTTCACGCTGATACAAATCTGCCCTGGAAAATTTCGATAGCGGTAAAAAGCACTTTTGGCACCGGCATCAGCTATCAGTCTCCCGGCGGCCTGATCAACCTCCAGGGTCGTAATCCCAGGGCGAATCATATCGCAGAGCTGATTCAGAATATTCGCGGCAAGTTCGCAGGAGACACGCATTTTCTGAATCTGTTCAGCAGTTTTTATCGGAATCATCGGAAAAAAATCAGAGATGAAGGGCAATTTCATCGAAAACAGCCTGTGGTGCCTGATCGGCGTTTATTCGGACGAGCAAATTTCTTTCCTGGTAAAAATCTTCGACCGGAGCACTAAGCTGCCGATGCTGAATGAGTCGTTCCCGGAGCGTTTCTGGGTTGTCGTCCTGTCGGCGTTCGAGAGGTTTCGAGCATGAAGGGCAGGCGGAGCCCACTGTGAGATTTTTGTCCAGCTTTGTGCTGAAAGTGCTGCCGCATGAGGAGCAGGTGAGTCGGCTCAGAATACGCTGCTCGATCGACTCCACAGAAAGCTCCAGGGCAAAAACGATATCAACCGATAAAGATTTTTCGGCGAGCATTTTTTCAAAAGCATGTGCCTGCCCCACCGTGCGGGGAAAGCCATCGAGAATAAATTGATTTCCGTTTCGCAGCAGCCAGGCCTCGACAACCTGCAAGGCAATATCGTCAGTAAAAAGTTTTCCCTGTTTTGTGTAGGCTTCGGCGAATTTACCGATTTCAGAGCCGCTTTTAACCTCCTGGCGCAGCATGGCTCCGGTCGATCCGGCAGGGATGGCTAAATGCTTTGTAAGCAACTTCGCCACACTCCCCTTACCTGCAGCGGGAGGGCCAAGCAGCACAAGACGCGACTTCGAAGAAGATTTCAAAATCCAATCCTTAGAAATGCTGGACCATGTAGATTGTGATTCCCGCTATGAAAACAAGTGCGAGGAAAAACCAAATCCAAAAGAGTGTGCCGCTGTCCACGACATTGGCCGTGCTCATACGTGCACGACTGTCGCGCGAGGAGCTGCCACGAAGACGCCCCTTGCGAAGAAATCCGTCGTAGTGACGCTGGATAAGATGCGTCTCGACCTGACGCATGGTGTCGAGCACCACGCCGACGATAATCAAAAGTCCGGTGCCTCCAAAAAACTGCGAGGTCATGTAGGGCAGCCCCATGCTTTGAGTCAGCAGCATGGGCAAAACAGCGATGATGGTCAGGAAAATCGCACCTGCAAATGTCAGGCGAGTCATTGTGTAATCCAAAAAGTCTGCCGTCGGTTTACCTGGACGCACTCCGGGGATGAAGCCACCGTATTTTTTCAGATCATCTGCAATCTGTGTGGGTTGAAACTGCGTGGCCACCCAAAAATAACTAAAGAAAAAGATCATCGCACCAAAGAGCACGTAGTGGGGCCAGCCCGTCGCCAGGGCCTGGGCCAGATCCTGCGCCCACTTGGCATTGGACATCATCCCCAGAAGTGTGGATGGAAACAGCAGAATTGCCTGAGCAAAAATGATGGGCATGACACCGGCGTAGTTGACTTTCAGCGGCATATACTGAGTCTGTCCACCGTAGACTTTGCGCCCGACAACACGCTTGGCGTATTGCACACTTATCTTCCTGACGGCCTGAGTGATCGCTATGACCGCCGCAATGACAAAAAGCAGGAAGGCAATCATCAGGACCAGCATGACCGGATTCACGGCACCCCCCTGCCCTGCTTCGGAAGGAACAAAAGTCCTCCAGGCCTGCACCAGACCTGCCGGCAACTGAGCCAAAATACCGACTGTAATGATGATGGAAATACCGTTACCTATACCACGATCAGTGATCTGATCGCCCAACCATACGAGGAACATGGTTCCGGCAGTCATGGTAATTACCGTCAGCAGGCGAAATGCCATACCGGGATCGGCAACCAGCGGCACACCGAGACGCGCAATGGTCTCCATGATGTTTGGAAGGAAAGGATTGGACTGCGGATTCTCAAATGAAAGTGCCAGAAAATACCCCTGGATGACGCACAAAATAATCGTCAGATAGCGGGTGTATTGCATGATTTTCTGACGTCCCCCGTCTTCGCGCTGCAGCTTGCCGAGGCGAGGAATCACCGCTGTCAGCAACTGCATCATAATCGATGCACTGATGAAGGGCATGATGCCCAGAGCAAAAATGGCGCAGTTGGAAAGAGCACCACCGCTGAAGAGGTTAAACAGTGCTGCCACACCACCCCGGCCTGCATCGGCAGCATCCAGGAACCAGGCTTGCAGGACCTCGGAGTTGACGCCCGGTGCCGTAATGGCTGCTCCGACGCGAACAATGACAATCATCGCCAGGGTAAACAGGACCCGCTGGCGGAGTTCCGGAATTTTAAAAATGTCGGTAAAGGCAGAAACCATGAGGGAAAAAAGAGCGGCTTACGGTGCTGTCAGATGATTAAGCCTTTGCGGTGCTGCGTTCACGAACGACAACCGTTCCTCCCGCTTTCTCGATTTTCTCTTTTGCTGAAGCTGTAAAAAAGTCTGCCTCCACGGTGAAACTTTTCGTTACTTCGCCGCGCCCGAGGATTTTAATTCCGTCGAGAGGGCCGCGAACGAGGCCTTTTTCGCGCAGGTCAGCTTCCGTAATCGAAGCTCCCTTATCGAAGCGTGCTTCGAGCGTGTCGAGGTTTACAATTCCTAAGTTGCGACGGAAGTCGGCATTGCTGAATCCGCGTTTTGGGAGTCGGCGGAAAAGCGGCATCTGTCCACCCTCGAAGGTGGGTCGAATGCTGCCGCCGGAACGTGCTTTCTGGCCTTTATGGCCTTTACCGGAGGTCTTTCCGCGTCCGGAACTTTCACCGCTGCCCAGGCGTTTACGACGGTGTTTGGCACCGGGGCGGGGTTTTAAATCATGGAGTCTCATAGTTGTGTGATTTTAAAAAAATGGGAGAGTCAGAATCAGGCTTCGACAGCCTCGGTTGCTTCTTCTTTGACAGCTGCTTCGGCAGTTGCTGTTTCTATTTCGGGAAGTTTGAATTTCTTGCCACGCAGGGCGAAAATTTCATCGCGCGGGCGCAGAGCCTGAAGTGCTGCGAGGGTCGCTTTTACTACGTTGGCCTGATTACTGGAACCCAGTGATTTTGCAAGGACATCGCGGATACCTGCGGACTCGACCACAGCACGTACACCACCACCAGCGATAATACCCGTTCCGGGAGAGGCTGGTTTCAGCATCACCCGTCCGCCACCGAACTCACCGATGACTTCGTGAGGGATCGTATTGTCCTGAAGCGAAACGGCTGTCGGGCGTTTATGCGCAGCATCGGTTGCTTTGCGAATGGCCTCGGCCACTTCATTTGCCTTACCAAATCCGACTCCGACATGGCCTTTGTGATCGCCTGAGACAACAAGTGCGCTGAAGCTGAAGCGGCGTCCGCCTTTTACTACCTTGGCGCAGCGATTGATGAAGACGACTTTGTCCGACATCTCGTTGCCGGCAGCGTTGATTTCGGGTTCTCTGGTCTGGCGGCGTGGGCCGCGAGGTCTATTTTCTTTTGGTTGGGTTGACATGAAAAATTTTTCTCCGGTGCGTTAGAATTCAAAGCCGGCCTCGCGGGCAGCGTCGGCAAGTGCTTTTACTTTACCGTGGTAGCGATAGCCGCCACGGTCGAATACGATTTTCTTAATGTTTTTGGCTGCTCCACGCTCGGCAACGATGCGTCCAACTTTTTCAGCAGTTGCAACGTTGGCCCGGGTGTCGGCATTGGAAGCCAGGTCCGCTTCGGTGGTGTGGGCAGATACCAGGGTCTTGCCGGCGAGGTCATCAATGACCTGGGCGTTGATATGCTTACCACTAAAATAAACGCTGAGCCGCGGACGCTCCTCGGTCCCGGTAATTTTTTTACGAATCCGTGTGTGGCGGATCTGACGTTTCTGAAATCGCTTACTCATGATTTTTTTAATGCTTACTGAACTGTTTTGCCTTCTTTGCGGCGGATTTGCTCACCAGCGTAACGCACCCCTTTACCTTTGTAAGGCTCAGGTGGGTAGTAACGCCGAATATCAGCAGCAGCCTGTCCGACGGCCTGTTTATCAATACCTTCAATCGATATTTTGGTGTTATCGGTGACGCTGATCTTCAAAGAAGAGGGAATAGGGTAGAGGATCGGGTGCGAAAAGCCAAGGCTCAAATTCAGATTCGATCCCTGAACTGCTGCACGGAAACCAACACCGTGAATCTCGAGATCTTTTTTGTAACCTTCGCTGACTCCGGTTACCATGTTGAAGACGAGCGAACGAGCCAAGCCGTGCATGGCTTTGACTTTACCACTGTCGTTTTTACGAGCCAAGGTGACGTTGTTGTCATCGACTTTGAGTGTGATGCCTTCAGGCAGGTTCCAGTCGAGCTTTCCTTTGGCTCCTTCGACAACGACATGGCCGTTGTCTTCCACTGTCACCTTAACTTTGTCAGGCAGATTAAAGGGTTTATTTCCCAGACGCGACATATCAGGTGTTTCCTTTCTTTATTAAGTTAAAAATTAGTTGCTGAATTTGATTACCAGACGAAAGCGAGTAGTTCGCCTCCGACTTTTTTGCGACGTGCTTCGTGTCCCGCCAGGACTCCCTGGGAGGTCGAGACGATGGCAATTCCCAGGCCGCCGAGCACACGGGGAATTTCGGCGGATGAGACGTAACGACGCAGGCCAGGACGGCTGACGCGGCGCAGCCCGGCGACTGCCGGAGCTTTGTTTACAAATTTAGTCTGAACGGTCATTGTCGGAAAATTGCCGGAAGTGACGAGTTCGTAATCGGTGATGTAACCCTCTTTTTTGAGGATGCGTGCAAGCTCGCCTTTCATCTTTGAGTAAGGCACGTCGAAGCTGGGCTTGCGAGCGCTGGAAGCGTTGCGTAGTCGGGTCAGAAAGTCCGCGATGGGATCGTTTGTGTTGCTCATTTTGCGAAATTATGCGGCTGCTGCTACGGCATCCTGCTTGGGTTTGTCGGCAAAAGGCATACCAAGTTCTGTTAGCAGGCTTTTTGCTTCTTCATTTGTCTTTGCGGTTGTAACGATGCTGATATCGAAACCGATATTTTTCTTTATCTGGTCGAGTTCGATCTCAGGGAAAATGCTCTGGTCGGAAACACCGAGCGTGTAGTTTCCGCGTCCGTCAAAAGCTTTGGCTGAGACGCCGCGGAAGTCACGGATTCGGGGAAGTGCCATGCAGATCAGGCGCTCCAGAAACTCATACATCATTCGGCCACGCAGGGTGACTTTTGCACCGATGGCCTGGCCTTTACGAAGTTTAAAGTTCGAGATGCTGTTTTTTGAAACAGTCGTGACGGGGCGCTGACCGGTAATTTTAGCGATCTCATCGCGTGCAATTTCCAGGCTTTCTTTTCCATCACCAGCCGAGCCGACGGAGGAGTTTATCACAACCTTCACGACTTTGGGCACTTCGTGGATATTTTTGTAAGCGTGCTTTGCCTGCAGGGCTTTGATCGCACTCTCTTTATATTTTTTGTATAATTCGACTTCCATAGTTCAGATCAGGCTTTTTTGGATGATTTTGCAGCCACAGCTTTTTCCAGAAGTTTGACATTGGAAATGTGAATGGGACCCTCGCGCTCGACGATAGCACCATTGGGCTGCTCCTGGGATTTGCGGACGTGTTTTTTGATCATTCTTACACCTTCCACAATGACCTGGGATTTTGCGGGTAGAATCTGAATGACCTTTCCGCTGGCACCGCGATGGTTGCCGGAAATGACCTCGACCGTATCACCGCGGGAGACATGTGTTTTTACTCTGCTCATAGAACCTCCGGGGCTAAGGATACAATCTTCATAAAATTTTTATCGCGCAATTCACGGGCGACAGGTCCGAAAATACGAGTTCCACGAGGGTTCTGCTCCTTGTCGATAATGACGACAGCATTATTGTCGAAGCGGAGATAAGAACCATCGGCGCGGCGCACGGGATTGGCAGTGCGAACGACTACGGCGCGGACCACCTCACCTTTTTTCACGGTGCCGCCGGTGGCAGCTTCCTTGATATTGCAAGTAATAATGTCGCCGACTCCGGCACTTTTCGTGGGTTTACCAATAACACCGATCATCGATGCCTTTCGGGCACCGGTATTGTCGGCTACATCAAGTTTGCTAAGAAGCTGAATCATGGCAAAAAAATAGGATTTAAAAAAATTAGTGTTTGAGAACTTGTTCCAGACGCCAGCGTTTGCTGCGGCTGAGTGGTGCGATCTCGACGATGCTCACTTGGTCGCCAACTTTGGCTTCATTGTTTTCATCGTGAGCTTTGAAATTTTTTGATCGGCGAATAATTTTGCCAAACAAAGGATGCGGAACACGACGCTCGATGCGAACGACAATGGTCTTATCGGAAGAGTCTGAAACGACTTTTCCAACACGGCTCTTACGAACGGCTGCGGTTTTTTGGGAAGTTTCCTCGGACATACAAATCAGGTGGTTCAGGCTTCAGTGGTAGCGGCTGTGCGCTTTTGGTTAATGGCTGTCTCGATACGGGCAACATCGCGGCGGATCGAGCGCAGGAGGTGCGGCCGCTCCAACTGGCCGCTCTGCTGCTGAATGCGAAGATTAAAGGCTTCCTGGCGAAGCTCATGCCGCCGGGACTGCAGTTCTTTAATCGTGAGTTCTTTAATTTCGGACATTTTCATGAGCTTTAAAAATCAGGCTGCGTGGTGGCGTTGGATAAATTTTGTCCGGATCGGCAGTTTGTTTGCCGCAAGGCGAAGAGACTCACGGGCAATAGTCTCGGAAACACCATCGAGTTCGAAAAGAATGTTTCCAGGGCGCACGGTGGCAACCCAGTGCTCGGGCTGGCCTTTACCTTTACCCATTCGCGTTTCCGGCGGGCGGGCGGTAACCGGTTTGTCCGGAAAGATACGAATCCAGAGTTTCCCTTTACGTTTCATGTGACGTGTAAGGGCAACACGGGCGGCCTCGATCTGAATGCTTGTGATCCAGGCGCGATCCAGGGTTTGCAGAGCATAGGCTCCAAAGTCGATATTGATATTACGCGTCGCATTCCCGGAGCGGCTTCCGCGCTGGGTTTTGCGATGTTTTACGCGTTTGGGCATTAAAGGCATTGTCGTTTATCTCCTGTTAAATTTTTTATTCAGGTTCAGGCGGCTGGTGCGCTGGCTGGCTTACCTGCAACCGGAGCCTCTGGGTTTTCAGGCTTTTCATCCGGGCGGCGAACCCAGCATTTGATTCCGATGATTCCCGCCAGCGTGGTCGCTTCGGTAAAGCCGTAATCAATCGGCGTGCGAAGAGTGTGCAGGGGAATACTTCCCTCGCGATACCATTCGGTCCGGGCAATCTCTGCTCCGCCCAGGCGTCCGGAACAGCGGAGTTTCACACCGAGTGCTCCTCCGTCCATCGTGGTCTGCACAGCGCGTTTCATAGCGCGGCGGAAAGAAATTCGTCGCTCCAACTGAGACGCTACGTTTTCAGCGATGAGCTGCGCATCGAGATCGGGACGTTTGATTTCAACGATATCGATTTTGACCTGTTTATCGGGCGCCAGAGTCGAAACATCGGCTGTCATTTTCTCAATCTCGGCACCTTTTCTACCGATAACAATACCCGGGCGAGCTGTATAAATGGTAATGCGAACACTGTTCCAGGCACGCTCAATGAGGATTCGGGAGACCGCTGCTGCACGCAGTTTTGCTTTCAGGTATTCGCGAATTTTATAATCTGCCAGGAGGTTGGGTGCGTAGTCTTTGCGCGAGGCATACCAACGCGAACGCCAGTTGCGGTTGACTGGCAGGCGGAAGCCGATTGGATTTACTTTTTGTCCCATAACTTATTTTATTCTTTTTCGGAGGCGGATTCCTTTGCCTTTGCGGCTGGCTTGTCGGCCCTGGAAGCTGCTTCAGTTTTTTCGGAGTTGGTCTTTTTTGTTTTTGGATCAGCCTTTTTTGAGGCTGTGGATTTTTTCTTTTTGGTATCCGTTTTTTCGCGTCGCTTGATTTCGATCTCATCGGTCAGGATGATTCGAATGTGGCTGGAGCGTTTGTGAATCGGAGATGCACTTCCGCGAGCACGCGGGCGAAAACGCTTCAAGGTTGGCCCCTCACCTGCAACGGCTTCTTTTACAACGAGCGTATCCGCCGAAAGGTTATTATTATTTTCGGCATTTGCAATAGCACTACGCAGCGTTTTTGACACCAGCGTCGCAGCTTTAAGAGGTGTAAAACGTAATACGTCAAGCGCGTCCACAGCCGGAAGGCCCTGGATTTCACGGGTCACCTGGCGCACCTTGAAGGGCGATATGCGGGCGTATTTATGTATGGATTTTACTTGCATTGTTAATAATTGGTTTTTTATTGCCGGGTCTTCACGCGGACGCGATCCCCGACCTGAATGGTTTGATTTTCACTTTCAAGATTCTGAATAATAGCTCCACTGATGCGGTCTCTCACATCAACGACGAGAACGGATCCGATGGTTTCTTTTCCGCGTAAAACATTAAAGGGTGTTCCGATGTGCACCTGCTGATCTTTACCGACGTTGATGATGACCAGGCTCAGGTCATTTTTTACATCCACTATCATCGCATCGGTCAGGGTTGCCCTGATCGGCTTTGCTGTCTCTACATCGCCTTTGACACCAAGCACCTGATTTGATTTTCGCATTTTGGATTCGATATCTGCTCTTAACTCGGCGGGGATGCTTTCGCTGCTTCCCAGCACAGTCACCAAGGCATCGAGCGTGACGAGCAGTTCGTTTCTCAGGCTGTTGTTTTGCTCCTGCACCCGCCGCAGTTCCTTCACCGCGCCAAGAAGCCGTGCTTCCAGCTTGCCTGGATTGGTATCCAGATCGGCAAATCCGAGTGCGTCCAGTTGGAGAGCCAGGTCGGCACTCTGACGCTTAAACATCTCGGCTTCACTATTGGAAATCGCAAGGCTTTTGGAGAGTTCCTCGACAGTCGATCGCAAAAGGACGACCGACTCCTGGAGCTCAGCCATGCCGGAGCCCTCTGGCTTTGACGTGGGTTTCCCCCCGGCTAACCAGGATCCGTATTCAGAATTTTTCAAAGAGCTTTGATTTTGAGCCATCGCCGGGGCGAGGCAGAAAATCAGGGAGCCGGCGATCAGACGCCAGCACCCGGTTAAATTATTTCGTAACTTTGGCCGTGTGAGAGCCGTGTTTCTTAAAGATGCGTGTCGGGGAAAACTCGCCAAGCTTGTGGCCCACCATGTTTTCCGTAACGAAGACAGGTATGAAAGTTTTTCCATTATGAACATTAAAAGTGATACCAACGAAGTCGGGGGTTATCGTCGAACGTCGGGACCAGGTTTTGATTGGTTTTTTGCTGTTGGTTTCGGCTACGCGATCAATTTTATCAAGCAGCTTTACATCCACATAAGGACCTTTTTTGAGAGATCTTGCCATAAATAATAAAGGTATCGGTTATTTTGCTTTGCGTCGCTGAACGATGAAGCGATCGGAATTTTTGTATTTCTTACGAGTCTTAAATCCTTTGGCGAGCTGTCCCCAGGGGCTGACCGGATGCTGGCGTCCGCCACCACCTTTGCTCTTACCATTACCACCGCCATTGGGGTGATCGATGGGGTTCATCACCATACCGCGAACCGTCGGGCGGACTCCAAGCCAACGGGAGCGACCAGCTTTTCCACCGGAGACATTCATGTGCTCGATGTTGCCGACCTGGCCGATTGTGGCGTAGCAGTTTGCGTTGATTCGGCGAATCTCGCCGGAGCCGAGTTTGACTAGTGCATAGCCGCCCTCGCAGTTTGAAAGTGAAGCCTGAGATCCGGCACTGCGGGCAATCTGTGCACCGCGTCCAGGGACGAGTTCGATGTTGTGAATCGCCGTTCCAAGCGGAATTGCATGTAGCGGAAGCGCATTGCCAATTTCGGCTTTTGCTTTTTCGCCGGCACTGACTTTGGCTCCGACTTTGAGACCTGCAGGTGAGAGGATGTAGGCTTTTTCTCCGTCTTTGTACTGTATCAGTGCGATACGAGCTGAGCGGTTGGGATCATATTCGATTCCGAGAACTTCGGCGAGATCGCCGCGGCGGAGACGTTTAAAATCAATGATGCGGTAACGGCGTTTGTGCCCGCCTCCACGGTGGCGGCAGGTAATGCGGCCATTGTTGTTGCGCCCACCTGTTCTTTTGATCGGTCGGGTCAGACTTTTCTCGGGAGTTGATTTGGTAATTTCCTCAAACGAAGGCAGGGCCTTAAAACGCTGGCTCGGCGTGAGAGGTTTGAAAGTTTTTAATGCCATGGTAATTTTTTCCTGGTTTGAGTCCTGCGCTTTAGATCAGGTCGAGTTTTTCGCCTTCTTTTAAAGTGACGATTGCCTTTTTCCAGCGAGCGGTGCGACCGAAGTCGGCACGACGTTCGCGTTTTTTCTTTCCGTCAAAATTCGCGGTATTCACGGCTTCGACTTTTTTGTTAAAAATCTGCTCGATGGCCTGGCGAATCTGAATTTTATTGGCTTTCCGGTTCACCCGAAAAACGTATTGGTTGTGCTTTTCGGAGAGAAGGGTTGCCTTCTCGGTCATCAGCACCGTGTCGATAACATCAAATTGATCTTTCATCAGGCGAGTCTCCCTGCGAGTTGTTCGAGACCGTCTTTGGTCACGATGATTTTGTCAAAAGCCAGAAGCTCTTCGGTATTCAGGTCGGCAGCACGCACCAGAGTGGATGTGCGAACATTGCGAGCGGACTTGTAAGTTGTCTCGTCAAAAGCTGCTGAGACAACCAGAGTTTTTTTGGCGTCGCCCGCAGTTTTGGCGATTAAAGCAACGAAATCTTTCGTTTTGGGCTGGGCAATCACGAAGGAGTCCACCAGCAAAACATCGCCGTCAATAATGCGGGAGCTGAGAGCTTTGCGAAAGGCGAGCTTCTTTGTCGCCTTGGTAACTTTTTTCGAATAGTCGCGGGGTTTCGGTCCGAAAACAACTCCCCCACCCTTCCAGATGGGTGAAGCAAAATAACCCGCACGCGCACGTCCGGTGCCCTTTTGCCGCCAGGGTTTGCGTCCGCTCAAAGCGACTTCGGCTTTGGTTTTTGTATTAGCAGATCCGCTGCGGCGGTTGGCCTGCATCGCAACAACGACATCGTGAACCGCCTGGGTTCCTCTGCCGTTGGTGATCAGTTCGATCTTTGCCGCTTCGGCTTCTTTTGTGGTTAAAACAGTTGCACTCATGGTTTATTCAGCCTTTGGAAGAGGTTTTTTCTTAGCCGGACGAATCACAACATACGATCCGTTTGCTCCAGGAACGGCTCCGCTGATAAGGATCACATTATCTTCTTCGCGAACCTGGACAACTTTGAGATTTTGAACCGTGATCCGTTCGTCGCCCATGTGGCCCGGCATTTTACGATTTTTCCAGACGCGGCCTGGCGTGGCACTCAGTCCGATCGATCCCGGACGGCGATGCATCATCGAGCCGTGCGTCATATTCTGTCCGCTGAAGTTGTGGCGCTTCATGACGCCCTGGAAGCCTTTGCCTTTGGACTGACCGATGATGTCAACAAACTGACCGTTTTGAAAAGTTGTCAGTGGCAGGTCATTTCCCTCGGGTGCATTTTCTCCCTCGGCCAGACGAAATTCACGAATGAATCGCTTGGGTGTGGAATTGGTTTTTTTAAAATGACCCAGTTGCTGTTTGGTAACACGCTGTTTTTTCTGATCGTCAAAGCCGACCTGGACTGCACTATAGCCGTCCTTTTCGCCCCTGACCTGAAGAATGCGATTTCCACCTGCTTCGATAACTGTCACAGGGATTGCATTGCCCGCTTCATCAAAGATACGGGTCATACCAATTTTTTTTCCTAAAAGTCCAATGCTCATGAGGTCAGATTTTGATGTTAATATCGACACCCGCCGGCAGATTCAGCTTGCGCAGCTCGTCAACCGTCTTGGCTGTGGGCTCGACGATGTCCAGAAGGCGTTTGTGGGTTCTGATTTCAAACTGCTCCATGGATTTTTTGTCCACGTGGGGTGAGCGGTTTACGGTGAATTTTTCGATCCGTGTCGGAAGTGGGATCGGACCTGCTACTTTGGAACCCGTGCGCTTGGCTGTCTCCACGATTTCTGCAGCGGAGGCATCGAGTGCACGATGGTCAAAAGCTTTAAGTCGAATGCGAATTTTCTGGCCGGTAGTCATATTGGCAAATTGTTAAATCGTTATTTTTTCTCCTCCAGCACAGCAGTCAGAATCTGCTGTGGAACCTGTTCAAAGTGTGATGGCGTCATCGAGTAAGAAGAACGCCCCTTGGAAAGTGAGCGAATCGCCGTGGAATAACCAAACATCTCCGCCAGCGGCACCTCGGCATTGATGATCGAAAGATTGTTTTTCGACTCGATCCCGCTGATGCGTGCGCGACGGCGATTGAGGTCGCCCATAATGTCTCCCTGGTATTCCTCCGGCGTCGAGTTTTCGACTGCCATGATCGGCTCCAGCAAAACAGCATTCGCTTTTTTCAAAGCATCTTTAAGTGAGAAAATCGCTGCCATTTTGAAGGCCATTTCGTTCGAGTCAACATCGTGGAAAGTCCCGTCCACAATGTCCACATGGACATCAATAACCGGGTATCCCCCGACAATTCCGTTTGTTGCGGCCTCTTCAATTCCCTTGATACAGGCCGGAATATATTCGCGCGGAATGGCACCGCCCACGATTTTGTTTTCGATCGTAATACCTTTGCCGCGTTCGTTTGGAGCGACTTTGATGACGACGTGTCCGTATTGACCACGACCACCCGACTGCTTGACCAGTTTTCCTTCCCCGTCAGCAGGCGAAAGGATGGTTTCTTTGTAAGCAATCTGCGGTTTACCGGCATTGGCCTCGACTTTAAATTCGCGAATCATACGGTCCCGAATGATCTCCAGGTGCAGCTCACCCATTCCGGAAATAATCGTCTGCCCTGTTTCCTCGTTCGTTTTAACCTGAAAGGTTGGGTCTTCCTCAGCCAGACGCTGAAGTGCATTCCCCATTTTTTCCTGGTCGATCTTCGTTTTTGGCTCGATCGCCATAGAAATAACCGGGTCCGGGAAGGATGGAGGCTCCAGCAGGATCGGCCTGTCTTCATTACAAAGCGTATCGCCCGTGGTGATATTTTTAATCCCCACAATCGCTGCGATATCTCCGGAGTAACACACATCGATATCCTCGCGTTTATCGGCCTGAATCTGGATCAGACGGCTGATACGTTCCCGCTTTCTGGTGCGCGGATTATAAACTGTATCTCCCTTACAAAGCTTGCCGCGATATACACGGAAGAAAACCAGCTTACCCACAAACGGGTCGCTCCAGAGCTTGAAAGCCAGCGAACAAAAATCATCGTTATCGCCAGCCGGTGCCGTCATTTCATCACCCGTATCCGGATTTTCACCCAGAGCCGGAGGCACATCAATCGGACTTGGCAGATAATCAATCACAGCATCATTCAGATACTGCACACCTTTATTCTTAAAGGCAGACCCGCCAACGACCGGGATAAATTTATTTGCAATTGTCTGACGGCGAATTGCCGCTTTCAGTCCCTCTTTGGTAATCGGTTTTTCCTCAAGGAAAAGCGTCCCGATTTCCTCATCCAGATCGACCATCTGATTAAGCAGGTCTTCATAAGCAGCTTCCCCTGCTTCCTTTAACTCCCCGGTTAATTCCTCAACCGTGTATTTTGATCCGAAAGACTCGTCCTCTACATATATAATCGCCTTCTGGTTTACTACGTCGATCTGTCCGCGAAGCTTATCCTCTGCACCGATCGGAATCAAAATCGGCCAGGCATTTGCACCCAGCTTCTCACGCATACTATCAATGGCTCCGTCGAAATCCGCTCCCGTACGATCCATTTTATTTACAAAAGCAATCCTCGGAACCTTATACTTCGTAGCCTGACGCCAAACCGTCTCCGACTGTGGCTGCACGCCAGCCACACCGCAAAAAACCCCGATCGCTCCGTCCAGAACTCGCAGCGAACGCTCCACCTCTGCTGTGAAATCCACATGGCCTGGAGTGTCGATGATATTGATACGATGCTTTACATCCTCATAAAGCTTGTAAACCCCTTCTTCCGGACGCTGAAACCACTCACAGGTCGTCGCCGCAGAAGTAATCGTAATGCCTCTTTCCCGCTCCTGCTCCATCCAGTCGGTCGTCGCTGCACCATCGTGCACCTCACCGATTTTATGAATCATTCCTGTATAAAAGAGAATACGCTCAGTGAGTGTTGTCTTCCCCGCATCGATGTGGGCAGCAATACCTATATTACGGGTACGCTCCAGCGGGTAAGCCCTGTCGGGCGAGTTCAATTCTTTAAGTTTTTCAGTAGCGGTAGCAGACATATCAAAGAGCAAAAATTTTTATGATTCCACTTATTCACAAAAGCAGAGGGCGACCGGAAAAACTTCCCGTCCACTCAGGCTCAAATGTAAAACAGCAGAAATCATATTTCTAAAATCAGTATTCCCCCCCGGCGCCGATGCGTTGGCCTGCAGATTCAGGTCATCCGACAAACTCCGGCACTTTGTGGGAACGGAAAAACTAGGCATATCCTTTCAGGACGCAAGATAATTTTTAAAAAATCTTAACTTTTTTTTAAAAAACTTTTCCATCCGTAGTTCACAGCATTCTCACCTGCGAGGCAATCCATGTCCCCGAAGCTCGTCGCGGAGCGACCCAACACATTGCCGGGCTTCTTTTACAAACGAAAAAAAGAGAGAGAGGCGGGAGTCGGAATCGAACCGACGCATAGGGCTTTTGCAGAGCCCTGCCTTACCACTTGGCTATCCCGCCGTTTGCAGGCACTGAGCAAGAATTTTTTGCAGCGATATGTCAAGGCTTGTTATTTTTTCTTTAAAGATACTGCTCTCCCAAACCGATTTTGTGACGGAAATACTACGATTCTGAATTTGCATGCGAGGCGAAGCTTTGTAATTCTGGGCGGCTTATGAGCAGACTTTCTCAATCCGATTTTCAGAAAAAAATAAATAAACCCCCGTATTCCGCGAAGGCAGCGCGGTCTGAGATTTTGCAGTTGGCGTCGCAGGTGGCGGAGGGAAAGAGCGTGGAGTTGATTGCAGATATTATGTCTACGGCACTGCGCCTGGGGGAAGACAGTGCTTCGATTGCTGACCTGAAACTTTTTCGAAAAGCGTTTGCCGAGATGCGTTACGCCTCGTGTGTTTTTGATCATTACAATCACAAGCGGAAGGTCGCAGTATTCGGATCGGCGCGGACAGCTCCGGAGAGCGATGATTTTAAACTGGCCATTGAGTTTGCCGAAAAGATGGTCCGGCGCGGATATATGATTATCACCGGCGGCGGAGATGGAATCATGGGTGCGGCACAGCAGGGCGCCGGAGCGGATAACAGTTTCGGTCTGAATATCGAACTGCCTTTTGAGCAGCAGGCAAATGAGACGATCGAGGGGGACCCGAAGCTGATTAACTTTAAATATTTTTTCACACGGAAGCTGCATTTTCTGAAGGAGACGCAAGCGGTGATTCTGTTTCCAGGCGGCTTTGGCACGCAGGACGAGGGGTTTGAGTCGCTGACCCTGATGCAGACAGGAAAGTCACAGATTGTGCCGATGGTGATGATTGAAAAAGTCAACGGACATTACTGGGAGACCTGGCGGCGCTTTGTCGAACACGACCTGCTGGGATCCGGGCTGATCTCGGAGAATGATTTGCACTTATTTAAAATCACCCACAGCGCGGATGAGGCTGTGGAAGAGGTCGCGAAATTTTACAGCAACTTTAATTCCTATCGCTGGGTAAAAGATCGCATGGTGATCCGCCTGGAGCAGGCACTGACGGAGAAAGCCGTGGAGGATTTAAATAATAAATTCAGTTCGCTTCTGGTTCGGGATAAAATCGAGCAGATGCCGGGGCCACTGCCGGAAGAGAGGAACGCTTTTCCTGATCTTCCCCGTCTGGTGCTTGTGCCCGATAAGCATAACTTCGGATTGATTCGTCTGCTCATTGATGCCATCAACAATGCCGCAAAAGCGAATCCACAGTAATTTTTTTATGCAATCGACCTCGACCACTTCATCAGCAAAGCAGACGGTAAAACTCTACGATACGACCCTTCGTGACGGCACGCAGGGAGAAGGGGTTTCTTTTAGTATTCTGGATAAAATCCGTGTGGCAGAGAAACTCGATACCTTTGGAATGCATTACATCGAGGGCGGCTGGCCGGGATCGAATCCGAAGGACATTGCCTTTTTTGAAGAGGCAAAAAGGCGCACCTGGCAGCATGCAAAGATTGCCGCTTTTGGCAGCACCCGGCGGGCAAATACGACGGTTGAAAAAGACCCGCAGATTCAGACACTGGTGGCAGCAGAGACTCCGGTGGTCACGCTTGTCGGCAAAACCTGGAAGCTGCATGTCACCGATATTCTGAATACCACACCGGAGGAAAACCGTGCGATGATTACCGACTCGGTCCGTTATTTTAAAAAACTGGGCAAGGAAGTCATGTTCGACGCCGAGCATTTTTTCGATGGTTACAAAGATGACCCGGAGCACACTCTGGCCGCGCTGGATGCGGCAAAAGACTGTGACGTCCTCGTGCTTTGCGACACGAATGGCGGAACGATGCCGGATGAAATCGAGCGTATCGTGGCGCATGTGGAGTCCGTTTTTCCCGGACAGATCGGGATTCATACGCACAATGATTGTGAGCTTGGCGTAGCAAATGCGCTGGCAGCGATTCGGGCCGGAGCAGTGCAGGTGCAAGGTACGACCAATGGCTACGGCGAACGCACGGGAAACTGCAACCTTACAAGCGTGATTCCGAATCTGCAGTTGAAGATGGGATTTCCGGTCGTGGAAGATTTAACAAAGCTGCGAGAGCTATCGAACTTTGTCGATGAACTTGCAAATCTGTCGCACAATATCCGTGCGCCCTTTGTGGGAGCGACTGCCTTTGCTCACAAGGGCGGGCTGCATGTAAATGCGGTGCAAAAGCTGGCACGGTCTTACGAGCACATTCAGCCGGAAGCTGTGGGGAATTTTCAAAACATTCTTGTCTCGGAACTTTCCGGACAAAGCAACATTCTGGTGAAAGCCAAAGAGCTCGGCTTTGATTTTAAAAAAGGATCACCCGAGGTGCTGAAGCTGCTGGAAGCGGTAAAAAAGGCAGAATCCAAAGGCTATGAATACGAGGCGGCAGATGCTTCACTGGCCTTACTCATTCTCGATGAGCTGGGAAATAATGAACCACTCTTTGAGTTACAGGAATACCACTGCTCCTTCCGTCGCGGTCCGTCCGCTCCGAACTGCGAAGCTACGGTCAAGCTGAGCGTAAAGGGCGAGGAAGCCTATACCGTTGCTGAGGGCGACGGTCCGGTAAATGCACTGGATGCCGCGACGCGCAAGGCACTGAAACCTTTCTACTCATGGATTTCGGACGTAGCCCTGCGGGACTACAAAGTGCGGATTATCGACGGAAGCCGAGGCACCGCTGCAACAACACGAGTGCATATTGTCTTCAGTGACGGCAAACACGACTGGGCGACAGTCGGCGTATCGGATAACGTGATCGAGGCAAGCTGGCTGGCCCTGGTGGACAGCTTTAGCTATGCCGCCTGGTACCGCCGCTCTGTTTCTTAGGAACTCCTTCAGAGTTGTCATCATTCAAAGTGAGGCAGCCTTGAAAAAGAACCCTGCAACTGACACCAGATCAAACCGATCCGTCTGAGCACGGTATGGCCTAAACCCCGGTGAGGAGCCAGGGTTTCCATCGAAAACTGGATACCGGGGTCACACATAAGGTCAACAGTAAGAGCAGCCTGCCAGTTGGGTTACCAGCGTATTAAAGCAAAAATCGCTCCGTGGATACCTGTTTAAAACAGTCGTATAAAGACGAGGCGCTGGAGGAAAAAAATAAGGCGAGGATTCTTTCCGTTTTTTCCAGCGAAGAGTATAGGGAATTTTTTTCTGAAACCCCGGATTGGGCGGAAATCGGCAAATACGCGGATGTGCTCACACATGATGTAGCGACTTCACATGATGAATGGATTGCTCTGCTAAGGGAAGTGCGCCCCGAGGTGATTATGGGTGCGTGGTCTCTGCCACCGCTGACGGAGGAGATCGTGGAAGCACTGCCGGAGCTGCGCTACCTTTGTTATTTTTGCGGATCCGTTCGCAAAAAAATCCCACGCTCTTTTCTGGAGCGGGGCGGACTGGTAACCAACTGGGGAGAAGTCGCTGCCTTCTCTGTCGCTGAATGTGCTCTCCTGCTGATTCTGGGATGCCTTCGCCGCGCAAACCATTACTTCCTCGAAATGAAATGCGAAAAGACTTGGAAGGCGACAGCGGTCAGACCTGGAGAAAGTCTGAAAAACAAACGCATCGGCATTCACGGCGTGGGAGTGGTCGCACGAAAGCTTGCGGCTCTGCTGGCACCTTTTGAAGTTCAGCTTCAGGCATGGTCGGCGTTGGTGCCGGACGAAATTTATTCTGCAAATGGATTTCAGAAAGCACGCAGCCTGGAAGGGCTGTTTGCGGACAATGATGTGATTGTGGAGGCGGAAGGACTTGCTCCTGAGACCCTCGGCTCCGTAAATGCAAAGGTGCTGGAAAATCTTGAGGCGGGAAAAGTTTTTGTAAATATAGCTCGCGGAAAGGTGGTGGATGAAGCAGCCCTGGTGTCACTGGCACAAAGCAGGGAAGTTTTTATCGGACTGGATGTTTACGAAAATGAGCCTCTGCCTGCAACCTCGCCACTTCGCACACTGCGCAATGTCTTGTTGTTCCCGCATGTTGCCGGGCCGACGAAGGACCACTATCCGCAGATTACACGCAATGCTTTCTCCAATTTAAAAACTTATTTAAAAACCGGAATGCCGCCTAACTCACTGACCCCGGAGCACTATGATCGCTGCACCTAACCTCTCACTAATAAAGAGGCTGAAACCCCGATACGCCAGAAACAACCGTGCTTATACCCTGACGGAACTTTTGGTCGTCGTTGCCATCTTAGCCATCATGCTTGCACTGCTTTTTCCGCTGCTTTCCGGCCTGCGGGAAAAGTCGCTGAGTGTGCAGTGCATCAGCAATTTGAAAAAATGCACCTCCATCCTGTTGCTGAAGGCGGCAGACAGTGAAAATACACTAAGCATAAAATCGAGTGGTTCCGGAGCGAGTGAGTATCTTTGGGCTCAGTATATCGCAGATTCAGTCGCATCCCATAACCCTTCAGGCAGCAACAAGAGAGAGTTGGATATTCTTTATTGTCCGGCTTACCCGCCCTATCGCTATGACCCGGACTATCCGAATTTTAATTGGACCTGGCGAACCTATGGTGCCTGCATGGTCAACACACCCTATGCCAAAGATGAGCCATTCGGGAAGGCCAGGCTCTATAAAATCCGCTTAAGCTCTGTCCCAAATCTCTCCAAGCATCCCCTGCTGATGGACAGCATCCATGCTGCAAGCCATATCCAACGAATGAATATTCGCTCCTATGTTGCCAGTGCGGGAGAGGGCTCCGTTCATCTTCGCCATAATAACAAAGCCCACACAGCATTTCTGGATGGCCACATCTCTGCGCTGGATACCGAGGCACTTAAAGACATCGGGTTCAAAAGTGCCTGCGACCAGAGCGGGAATATAATTTCTTTTTGAAGAGCCAACGCGGCAAAGAGCAGATCAGGATTCAGGGGCAACGTAGCCCTGAAAGCCCCCCATTTGTTTGAAGCGTTTATAGGTGACGACCGCAGCAAAAATACCGGGAAGAGACAGGCACACTCCTGCCGCAAAGGTGTAGCGAAACTCCCCTCCCGCACTGTCAATGATGAATCCGACAAGGGGGCTCAACCCTATGGCACCAAGCGCAAGGAGGGCACCAGCGGCAGAAGAAAACTGACCGAATTTTTGCTGAGGGTAGAGCTGAAGTCCGAGAGAAGCCACACTGGTAAGATAACAACCACTTATAATACTGTGAGCCACAAAGGCCGCTGCAAATGTCTTAACGTCCGTCGCGTAAATCGCACCAAAAACAGCAGTCGCCAGATAAAGTATTTGCGCTGCCAGCGTCACACGAATCGGATGAAATCGATCCACCGCCCAGCCAATAAAAAAAGACAGGACAAGTGATGTCGCAAAGGAAGCCGCCAGGCATTTTCCATACAAATCCATACTCATTCCCACACTTTTTGCATAGGGAATGGCAAAAGCATTCACCGGCAACAGCGAAAGTGTTCCCAGCGTTAACATGGAAAACACAAGTACGTAATAGGAGTTTGAAAAACACTCCCGGCAATATCGCTTCACACCGACGACGGGACTATCACCCGCTTCGACAGGAGGTGGCGGAGGGTAAGTTCCTTCTTTTATCCTGAAGCAGACCCACAAAAAGGCAGTGCCGTAAAACAAGCCAATCGAAACAAGGATCACGGTAAAGTAAGCAGGTATGTGCCCCATGATCCAGTAGTTAAAGATAATCCCGTCGAGCAGGCTGACGACGCGAAAGAGTCCGTAAAAACGCCCAAGCAGAGGTTTCGGAACAACATCATTTATCAACCCTCCAAAGACAGCCTGCCCACTGATAGCTGCAATCTCAAAGATGGCCCAAAAGAAAGCAAATGCTACAATCGCAGCACTCCTCTCATCCATACCCGGAAAAGTATTGTGGATAAAAACGGACAATCCCGGAGTCAAACCTATCCCGATTATTCCAAATGCTGCGATGGGAGTAGTGACCAGTAGAAACGGCAGGCGACGCCCCCGTTTTCCCCTGTAGCGATCAGACTGCGTACTCACTATGGGGCTGATGATCAGTGTCAACAGCGCAGGAAAAGAACTAACCAAAAGGCCGAATAAAACATTGGAAACTCCGAGGCTCTTTAAATACCAGTTTGCAGCCGGCATGATGCTGCGATCCCTCATGGCCCAGGCAAAATCTCCGAGTAACAAAAGGATAAAAAGAGCAGCAATCCCCGTCGAGGTGTAGGTGAGAGTTCCTATCTGCCATTTCCCTTTAGCGGGTTCTGCCGGGAGAAATATTTTACGAAATGCCGACATTCAGTATCAGAAAAACGGGGTAATTAGGCGATACCGCTCCTGCGTGATCCTACGGACATACAAAATCATTTCTTTGCGAGATTGACTCGCCAAAGCTCCGAACCGGAACCGTAATAAAGCACCCCGTCGGGAGAAAGCCACGCGGCAAAGTTGCCGTGCAGGTCTTCATGAAATCGCTTCATAATGGATGGATGAGTGGCAACGACTCGCGCCTGGAAATCTTCCGGGCTGATGCCAATAACAGCCCCTTCAGTAAGAGCATAAACCGTTCCATCCGGTCCCACAGACCCACGGACCAGCCGAGTCCCCCGCCTGGGCTTGACTGGTAAATCACCAGCATGAACAAGCTCTCGCTTAACCGGATCGAACACAAAATAATGATATTGGCTAATACCATAAACCAAGCCATCTTTTCCTCGAACCACTCCTCGATATTCTGTGACATCAGGAACAGGCACTCCCTCCCAAACAACTTTCTCTGTTTTTGGATCCCATATAAAGCACTTTGCTGCTTCCTCTGTTGGAATCGCACTG
>JBKEBM010000023.1:0-6831 GCA_047973165.1 Chthoniobacterales bacterium | reverse complement strand
CGAATGACGAAGACCTGATCGGTGAGATTTATGACGGGGCAGATGTGGTTTGGAACAAAGCGAAGGCGGTCGCCGATTTTGAGTTTGTCAACGTTTGGCCCGTGGAGGTAGCCGTGCTCTTCGTTTACGCGGCAGACCTGAAGTTCGGTGTCAGATTGGGCCAGGCCGGAGATTCCTTCAGGAGTTTTGTCTCCGCTAAAGGTTTTGGAACCGGCATCGATCAGTGCCAGGCCGGATTCGGGCTTGTCGATTACAGTGCTCAGGATGGTGGCGGCAACGTCGTCCCATTTCATAACGGGAAGACGTTGTGCTAAATTCAGGTCGCCGATGGGATAGGCACCAGGGCGCACAATATCGACCTCGGGCAGGGTGGCCATGATTTTTGCCGTGGCACTGCAGCCGGGTGCCAGAAGAAGCTCGGGGTTAATGGTGTTGCGGGCTTCGAGGATACGGGCATGAACGGCGATGGCGGTATCTTTCAGATTTTCAGGCGTGCAGCCGTAGCTATGCCCTTCATGGGTATAGAGGCCGATGGGATTTAGGTTTGGCAATTTTTCCAGGGCAGCAAAGACGTTTTTTAGTTCATCGAGGGAGCGTGCTCCCTCGCGGTGAAGACCGGCATCGTAAGCCACAAAGACATCAACGTTGATACCTGCTTCCGCAACCACTTTGCTCAGGGCTTCAGCATGTGCCGCACTGGTAACAGCAAGGATGAGGTGATCGAGTTTTTCAGAGAGCACACGGATTCTCGGAGCGACGCCTGGGTCCACAATGGAGTGTGCGATGAAAAACTGTTTAATGCCGGAGGGCAGGAGAGCCTCGGCTTCGCTGAGTTTCGCACAGGTTGCGCCTGTGGCTCCATGGGCGATCTGGCGACGCAGGATTTCAACAGATTTGTGAGTTTTAATATGAGGCCACAACTGAACGTCATGTTCGTTGCAGATACTTTGCATCTCCTGGAGATTGTTTTCGAGGTGGTCTATATCGAGAAGAATACTCGGTGTGGCAAGATCGTGAATTTTCATAATGTTCTAAAAAAATCAGGCGCTTGGCGCAGAGGCTCCCAGGTGAGCCAGGGGATTTGTCCAGGCCATGTCCTGGATGGCAGAGTCGGACTGGGCTTTGAGCACATCGACTTCTTCTTTGTAGGTGCAGAAAAGGCGGTATTCCATGTCCGGAGAAATTTCGATGTAACTTTGAAAAGGTGAGTCGCTGCCCCAGAGAATTTTGTTTGGGTAGAGCTCGTGCAGGCGAGCTAGGACAGCTGCGGGGTCCCGGTAGTCGGCATCCACGCGGCGTGCGGGGGTTGCGACGACGGGGCTGTTTTCCACGGCAAGACGTGTGTGGATGATATGAGCCGAGCAGTCGAACCAGGCATTCGGGAGTTCTGCCAGGCGGTCCAGGCTGGGGCGGTCAAAGCGACAGGAATGGGCAACATTAAAACGAATTTTCGGACGAGCTTCCACAACATCGAGGATGTCACCGGCCTGGGACCAGATGTCTTCGGGATGAATGCTGGAGTGGATGAGCAGAGGCAGGTCCCATTCTTCGGCCAGGTCCAGAAGGCAGGCACCGGCATCGAGAAGATCACGGATGGGGGACTGGATGATGGTAGCCTGGATTTTCAGACCAGCGATGGGAAAACGTCCTTTTAGCTGACGAAGTGCTGCGACCTGTTCGTGTGTCTGACGAGAGGGGTCGAGCATTACGAAAGGGATAATCTTTTTACCTTCGTCCGGAAAAATCTGATGAACTTCTGTCAGGAAGCGTTCGTTTTCAAAAGCGTAGGGCGTTTGGGGTTCTCCAGGGTTGAGAGACCAGACCTCTTTGTCATCGAGCTTCAGGCCAAGGTAACTTACGAAGGGAAAAGCGACCCAGTAATCGACTCCCAGGGTGGTGCCTTGTCGAACCAGGCTTTCGGCATCCTGTGCGTAGGGATACCATTTATTTTTGTAAAACAAAGGGTCAACGCCGATGTGGTTATGGCAGTCGATGATCATTTTCAAAAAATGGATCAGGCTTTTTGGTCGGGCAGTTTTTGATTTGCTTCGTAGTCGCTGAGTTCGCTGATTCGGCGCTGGTGGCGTCCTCCCTCAAAGGGGGTTTCCAGCCAGACTTTTAAAATATCGATAGCGATCTCGATGGAGACCATGCGCTGGCCGATGGAGAGGACGTTGGAGTCGTTGTGACGTCTTGAAAATTCAGCGGTTTGGTTATTCCAGCAGAGGGCGCAGCGGACGCCTTTTACTTTATTGGCAGCCATGGCTTCTCCGTTTCCCGATCCGCCGAGCACGATGCCGCGTTCACACTCGCCTTTGGCCACGGCTTCTGCGGCAGGGATAATGAAGAAGGGATAGTCCGTTGATTTGTCGGAATCAGTCCCGCAATCGATGACTTCGTGACCGGACTCAATGAGGAAAGCTTTGAGTTTTTCTTTGTAATTAAAGCCTGCGTGATCGGATCCGATGGAGATTTTCATAGGTTTAAGGAGGTGTGTTAATCTGAGTCAGACGGCAGCGGGTGTCGAGGATTCGGAAAAGGGTTTCAGCGGTTTCAGGCCGAGGGATTTCAAAAGTTCCAGATCGTCGCTGGTGTCGGGGTTTGGTGTCGTGAGCAGTTTATCGCCGTAGAAAATGGAGTTGGCTCCGGCGAGGAAACAGAGGGCCTGGGCTTCGCGGGAGAGCGAGCTGCGTCCGGCGGAAAGGCGCACTTTTGATCTCGGCAGGGCGATGCGTGTGGTCGCAACGAGACGGATCAACTCAAAAGTATCGACGGCGGGCAGGTCGAGATTGCTGAGCGGTGTGCCTTCGACGGGGACGAGGCAGTTGATAGGAACACTCTCGGGCGGCGGATCGAAGTTGCAAAGAATTTCGAGCATTTTGAGTCGGTCTTCTTCGGCCTCGCCCATGCCAATGATGCCTCCGCAGCAGACGGACATGCCGGATTTCTGAACGTGCGAAATCGTGTTGAGCCGGTCCTCGAAAGTGTGGGTGGAGACGATGTTTTTGTAGTGCTCGGGCGAGGTGTCGATGTTGTGGTTGTAAGCGGTGACACCTGCGTCTTTGAGTTGTTGAGCTTCGCTCTCGCCGAGTTGTCCGAGGGTGACACAAACCTCCATGCCGAGTTTGGAAACTTCACGGACGGTTTCGAGCATGCTGTTGAAGCGAGGGTCACCGTCACGAACACCTTTCCAGGCAGCACCCATACAGAAGCGGGTAGAGCCGTGGTCTTTTGCTTTTTGAGCGAGGGGCAGAATTTCTTCGGTGCTCATGAGTTTCTCGCTTTCGAGATCGGTTTGATAGTGAGCACTTTGGGAGCAGTAGGAGCAGTTTTCGCTGCAGCCTCCGGTTTTTACGCTGAGGAGGGTGCAGAGTTGGACTTCGTTATCGGGCCAGTATTTTCGAAAGATCGTGCGGGCATCAAAAATCAGGTCAAAAAGCGGACGGTTATAAATTTTCCGAAGATCATCAAAAGACATGGCAGAAGTTCTAAAGCAGAGGGTTTAAGGCGTCAATCCAAGCCCGACGATTTGACGGAGAAAATCATCGTGCCGCGTGTAGTCGTAATGGATAGCGGTCCAGCCGTGTGCACGTGCTGCGAGGATATTTTCCTCCCGGTCGTCGATGAAGAGGACCTGTGAATTTTCGAGGTGCAGGTGCCTTGATGTTCGCTCGTAAATTGCGCTTTCAGGCTTTGCGGCACGAAGTTTGTAAGAAAAAGCGGTATCCTGGAAATGCTCAAAAAAGGAATGCTTATTTAAAAGATAATCCGCGTGGATTTTTCCGATATTGCTCAGAAGGTAAAGAGGGTGCGTATCTGCTGCGGCCCGGGCTTTTACAAAATCGATCATGGGCTGGTTTGGCTCAAAAATATCGACCCAGTCTGCGATGAACTCCTTTTCTGTACCCTGGTCGCTGAAGAGGCTGCGAGTCTGAGCGAGAAAGCCCTCGTGAGAGAGGGCGTCTCGTTCGTAAAGGTCGCGGATTGCAAAGAGTTGTTTTTCGTCGGGCGGAGAGGGGAGATTATTGCGCCGGGAGATAGTGTTAATCGCCAGGGAGTAGTCGAACGTGAGCAGCACGTTTCCGATATCGAAAACGATGGCGTCGATCGGACGATTTGGTTTTTCAGCGTTCATTCAAAAAAATCAGTCCAGCCCGACAACGGGAGCCAGTGCTTTATAAACGGTTTTTACGGCTTCGACACGAGCGTGCCACTTGTAATTTCCAGGGATGATTTTCCAGGGGGCACTGGGAGTATCCGTGAGGGCAAACATGTCTTCGGCGGCTTGGTTGTGTTGCTTCCACTTTTCGCGATTTCGCCAGTCTTCGTCGTTGATTTTCCAGTGTTTGTAGGGATCCTCCTGACGTTGCTGAAAGCGCCGGAGTTGCTCATCTTTTGTGATTTGGATAAAAAGTTTTACAAGGATATTACCGTCGTCGGTGAGAAGTTTTTCGAAGGCATTAATTTCGTCGTAGGCGCGTTTCCACTCTTTGCCCGTGGCAAAATTTTCGACGCGTTCCACCAGGACACGCCCATACCAGGATCGGTCAAAAATGGCGATGTTTCCGTAGGGAGGCAGTTTTTGCCAGAAGCGCCAGAGGTAGTGATGCAGGTATTCCTCGGGGGTTGGCTTGACGATGGAGTAAACACGCACCAAACGTGGATCGAGGCGCTCGGTGATTCTTTTAATGGCGCCCCCCTTACCCGCAGCGTCGGGACCTTCGATTACAACGATGCAGGAAGTCTTTTTTTCCCGAAGGATGAGCTGAGACTCCAGGAGTTTGAGCTGGTATTTTTTCAGGCGTTTTTTGTAGGTGCTCTGGGTGAGAGAGGCTTCCTGGTCCAGGGCGTCGAGGTCAACTTTTTCCTGAGGCATAGATTGGGATTTGAGGTTGGGTTGCCCTTCTTGTTTGAACAGATTTTTCCGATTGGAAAGGATTGATTTTTAAAAAATTACAGGAGATCGCCCTGAAAGGCCCGATAGACGGAACGCCCTCTTACGAAACTTTCGATAGTTGCAGCATCGTCGGCACGGTGGATGAGGAGTGAGAGAATATCGTTTGCCGAGAGATCGTCCTGGAAAGAGAGGCGTTTGGCAGCGGGGAGGAGCTTTTTCAGATCGAGGACAATGAAGTCGGCTTCCTTACCGGGCGAAAGCGTCCCGATAATGTCTCCTTTGCCAATGGCTTCTGCTGCTCCCTGGGTAACCAAGTGGAAAAGCTCGGCCAGGCTGGGAATTCGGACCTCTTCGTAGAAAGACCGGGCAACCTGGGACTCAAGGGCAGAGCGTAAAACCCGCCAGAGATTCAGCTCCGGTCCGGCGGCGACATCGCTTCCAAGAGCAAGGGGGATATCGGCGTCCTGCCAGCGGTCGAGGGGCATGATGCCGCTTTTGAGAAAGAGATTGGAGCTGGGGCAGTGGACGATGGCAGCTCCGGTGGATTTTATTTTTTCGAGTTCGGAGGGGCTGAGATGGATGCCGTGTCCGAGAAAAGTCTTTGGAGTCAGAAGGCCACAGGCCGCATAGACAGAGGTGTAGTCGGGATGCTCGGGGAAGAGTTTTTTGACGGTCTGAATTTCTTCGTGATTTTCGGAGAGATGGGTCTGGATGTAACAATCAAATTCCCGAGCGAGTTTTGCGGCTTCGGTCATGAGTTCTGTCGTGCAGGTGACTGCAAAACGCGGACTGACGGCGTAGTCGATGCGGCCTTTGTCAAAGCGGTGCCAGGTTTCGCAGAGAGAGCGGGTTTCGGTGACGGAGCGGGCCAGGATTTTTTCGGGAGCCAGACTGCCATAGCTGCCGCGATCCATCATCATTTTGCCCATGATGACGCGCATCCCCGATTTTGCTGCGGCCTCAAAACAGGCTTCCGTGCTCTCTTTACTGATGCTGGTAAAAATCCCCGCTGTAGTCGTGCCGCTGCGTGCAAGGTGTTCAAAAAAGACCGGCGCAAGTTTTTTCGCGACAGCAGGAGTGAAGTCTTTTTCGAGTGGAAAGATATGTTTTTCCAGCCAGGGCAGGAGGGCACTCTCCTGACGTGCGACGGCCGGATACTGAGGGAGATGCGTGTGAAGATCGATGAGCCCGGGCAGCAACAGGCTCGAGGGAGAATTTTGCCAGATCAGCCCGTCGGCCTCGGGGAGATGACGGATGCGGGAATATTCCCCGCAGTCCAGGATGATGCCGTCTTCCACGAGCAACGCGCCATCGCGAATCTCCCGCAGCTCTCCGCGCCGGGGAGAGTCGATGACAAAACCGCGATAGGCCTGCATGGAAGAAAAACTCACGCCGTAACTCTAAACATCGCGCCTTGTTCGTCGAGATTGAAAAGGCGCATGGGTGTGATTAAAGTTTAAAAAACACTTTATCAGTATTTGCCTCCAACCCATCCATCATAGCTTGCCTGATACGATGCAACGCTCACGTTACAAACCGTTATTCTTGTGGGACTCGGAGCATTAGCCCTCATCGCGTGCCACCACAAAAACACATAAAAAAACGGTGACAGTTTACCGAAGTTAAAAGCGGCGAAGGATCGCCCGTCTTTCAAGTTTAATCACGCCCGATGCGGATTTTGAAGAAAGGTAAACGTTGCTAAACGGCCTGAAGTCGTGAAGTATTTCGATAATCTTTCCTCAGAAATTTGCCTGGCATGAGTTCTTCCGATTCGAATTCCTTTAGTATGTTCCTCAGGGTTTCGCCTGAGGACATAGTTCTCTACGGGAACCGGGCGGCAGCGGATTATTTTCGGGTCCGCAAGGAGGAACTTTCCGGGACACCGCTGCATGTTTTGCAGGATCGTCTGCGCGGAGAAATCCGGGAATATTTCG
>JBKEBM010000017.1:0-11859 GCA_047973165.1 Chthoniobacterales bacterium | reverse complement strand
CTCGCCGTCCCCTGACCCCACCAGCGCTAACGCCCTCCCGCCACCGCCCCGGCACAACCAGACCGCCTCCGACACCTCACACCCTCCGCCTCCCTCCACGTGCATTCACCTCATCACGCTTCTCCGCTGAACTCCGAGTCTGTTTTTTGCGCTCCACCCTCTTTTAATTGCGCCCGTCCTCTCCATATATACGAACTTCCCGGATGAACCGTTTTTTATATTTGTCTTACAGAGGAAGTTTAAAAATATTCAGGCAAATTTTTCGAAGCTCTTGACTCGTCGTTGGACTTCTGGCAGCTTCAGCGTCCGCTCAAATTTACTTATGGCTTACGCAGAAGTTATTTTAACAGAAAAAATCGAATCACTCGGCGCTGAAGCCGACGTGGTAAAAGTCCGCCGCGGCTACGCCCGCAACTTTCTTCTTCCAACCGGCAAGGGGCTGGAGGTCACTCCTTCCTCGCTCCGCAAGGTCGAGCATCTTCGCCAGGTTCGAGCCGAGCGCGAAGCCCGCGAACTCACCGCCGCCGAGGAACTTGCCTCGAAGATCAACAAACGAACTCTGAAGTTTGAATTAGAAACCGGCACTCAGGGTAAAGCCTTTGGCTCCATCACCGCAAAAGATATTCTGGATCGCCTCATTGCAGACCTGAAAAATGTCGAGATTGCACGCCACGCCATCGTTCTGGATAGTCCAATCAAGAGCAGCGGAAAGCATTCCATCCCCGTCAAGCTACACCCCGACGTAACGGCTTCGCTGAGCATCGTAATCAAAGCTCCGGCCGCTCCGCAGGCAGACGAAGAGACTGAAAAAGAGTCCGAAAAAAATTCTTCTGCCGAAGCGTAAGTTGCGATACATTCTGAAACTGCATTGCCTGTTCTTTGGACTGACAGGCCACGCAAAACCTACCCCCTGATCTTTTCCTATGCCTGCCAATCCCCTGCCCAAAACTTCCGGATCGGGCACAGATTTTTCTTTAAAAACATCTGCTGACAGCCCAGGAAAAGCCCGGAACGGCTTTAAAAAAAACGAGAGCTATTTGCCCGAGACTCACCGGCAGTTGCCGCAAAGCCTCGATGCTGAAAAAGGAGTTCTTTCTTCCATTCTTCTCGCGCCGCATGAAGTCCTCAACTTTTGCATCACGCAGAAAATCCGGGGAGAGCATTTTTATTCTCCTGCCAATGCTTTGGTCTATGAGCAACTTATTGAACTCAATGAGAAGCAGACACCCATTGATATCGTAACTCTGACCCAGGCACTGGCCGACAAAAACCTTCTCGACCAGGCCGGCGGTGCGGCAAACGTGACCGAGTTGCTCACCTTTTTGCCCACGGCTGCCAACGCATCGTATTACATCGATATCTTAAAAGATAAATATCTGCTCAGGCGCATGATTGCAGCCTGCACAGAGTTTGCCGCACGAAGTTATGAGGAACAGGGAGAGGTCAAAGTTCTGCTCGACGATATGGAAAAAAACATGCTCCTCATCGGCGAAGAGCATGTTGCAGACGAACTGCCCGAGATAAGGGACCATGTTAATAAAGCTCTCGAAAATATCGAAAAACTCTATAAAAACAAAGGCGGCATCACGGGAATTTCCACCGGTTTTCAAAAGCTCGATGAAATGACAAGCGGTTTGCACGGAGCCGAGATGTTTGTCATCGCGGCACGCCCCTCAATGGGAAAAACTGCGCTTGCAATGAATATTGCCGAACATGTCGCCGTCGATAATGGTCTGCCGATTGCGGTTTTTAGTTTGGAAATGGCAGCCTCTCAGCTCGTGGAGAGACTTCTTTGCTCCCGGGCTCGCGTCAACATGTCCGGACTACGCAATGGCTTCATGAACAAGCGGGACATCCCCAAACTGACCTCCGCCGCAGACAACCTGAATAAAGCTCCCATTTACATCGACGAAACCGCAGGCCTCAGTATCCTGGAGCTTCGGGCGCGGGCGCGTCGTCTGCATGACCGCTACAATATCAAGCTCATCGTTATCGACTACCTGCAGCTTTTAAGGTCCTCCAGCCGACGTGCTCAGGATAATCGCCAGGTCGAGGTAAGCGAAATTTCCTACGGAATCAAAGCCCTGGCAAAAGAACTCAACATTCCGATCATCGTGTTGGCGCAGTTGAACCGCCAACCCGAGCAGCGAGACGGAGGTAAACCACGCCTTTCCGATTTACGTGAGTCCGGTTCGATCGAGCAGGATGCCGATGTCGTCGCCCTGTTGGTGCGATCTGCCTACTACTCCAAAGACAATAAGGACAAAGACAAGGACGGGGATGCTGCACCCGAAGAAGCGAACGGAGAAGCCGAGCTGATCATTGCCAAGCAGCGAAACGGCCCCGTCGGCGACATCCCTCTCACTTTCGTAAAAGAATACACCCGCTTCGAAACCCGTGCCTTCGCACCGGAGCCGGGCGAGTGATTTTTTTAAAAAAAATCTCTTCCTGAGAACCCTCGACAAAAACTACTGTTCACGCATAGTTGCCAGTCAACACAATGGAGGAAACCCTGCAAAAAGTCACACGGGAGATTCTGACTTCCTACAGTCAGATCGGCGGGCTGAATAATGCCGATGGCCCGAATATGCCGTCGAAAGCCGCTTTGGATTCGGTCTGTATCGATCTTTTGCGTCTTCTGTTTCCCGGCTTTCACGACGAGGGAGCCGTGCACGGCGACGAGCTCACCGAGCTTACGCGCTGGCGCCTCGCTTCGATTTCGGAGCGCCTGGAGGACTTGATTTGCAAAAGTCAGCGCGTCACCGATGCAGACTGCAGCCGGGAAATCGCCAAGGAAATTCTGAGAAAATTTCTGACTATTTTGCCCGGCATCCGCGAAGTTCTGAAGACGGATATCGAGGCTGCCTACGAGGGCGATCCGGCAGCGAGCAGTTCCGAGGAAATTATTTTGTCGTATCCCAGCATTGAGGCGATTGCGATTCAGCGTCTGGCGCACATTTTTTATCGCAGCAAAGTGCCGCTGCTGCCACGGATGATGACCGAGTGGGTCCATTCCCGAACGGGTATCGACATCCACCCTGGTGCCCAAATCGGACAGTATTTTTTCATCGATCACGGCACAGGTGTTGTGATCGGTGAGACCTGTGTAATCGGCGATCACGTGAAGCTTTACCACGGCGTAACCCTTGGCGCAAAGAGCTTCCAGCGCGACAGCGAGGGTGCAATCGTGAAGGGCGGAAAACGACACCCCAATGTCGAAAATAACGTCACGATTTATCCCAACTCCACAATCCTCGGTGGCGAAACCGTGATTGGCGAAAGCTCCACAATCGGAGCCAACGTTTTCCTGATGCAAAGCGTCGAAGCCCGCTCCCTGGTTTTTTACGAGGAAAAACAACTGCGCATTCTCGCAAAACGCGACAAGCCCAACACCCAGGAAAAAAATTCTTACGAAGCATTTGGATGGTCTATTTAGATTATAATGCGACTGCCCCCATGCTGCCGGAGGCCCGGGAAGCGATGCTGCACTGCCTCGAAACCGCTCAGGGCAATCCATCCTCCATTCACTCGCCAGGCAGGGAAGCACGCGCCATTCTGGACGACGCACGTGAGCAAATGGCAGCTCTCTTAGGCGTCAAAGCACACGAGATTATTTTTACGTCGGGTGGCACCGAAGCCAACAATGCCGCCATTTTCGGACTTGCCCGATCTCAACAAGAGCGCGGAAAACACCTCATCACAAGTGCCATCGAGCACCATGCCGTATTGCACGCCTTCGAGTATCTGCGTGATCAAGAGGGCTTCGACTTAACGCTGCTACCCGTCGATGCCGACGGCCAGGTTGCACCGGAAAAACTCCGTGAAGCTCTGCGCTCCGATACGACACTCGTCTCCGTCATGTCTGCTAATAATGAAACCGGTGTTCGCCAGGACATTAAAAAATTTGCTGAAATTACCCGCGACGCTGGAGCACTTTTTCACAGCGACATGGTACAAAGTTTCGGTAAGGAAAAAGTCCTCCCCACCGACCTCGGGATTGATGCTCTCTCAATAGCCGCCCACAAATTCGGCGGACCGAAAGGCACGGGCCTCCTCTGGCTGCGGGCCGGGCTGCCACTGACGAATCTCATGGTCGGCGGCGCACAGGAAAACCAACGCCGCGCCGGAACCGAAAACGTCGCCGCCATTGCCGGGCAAACAGCCGCTGCACAGGCCGCCCTCGCCACCGAACCTGCCGCCCTGGAAACAATTCAGACCCACCAGATTTACCTCCGCGAAAAACTCTGGTCCGGCATCCAGGAGCTATGCCCGCAAGCCGTTCGCAACGGAAACCCCGCTCTCTGCCTGGCCAATACCCTCAACGTCAGCTTCCCAAATGTGGACGGCGAATCGCTCCTCATCGGTTTGGACCTGGAAGGGATTTGCGTTAGCAGCGGATCGGCATGTATGGTAGGCAGTATGCAAGCCTCGCACGTTCTCCTGGCGATGGGAGTCGCTCCGGAGCTGGCAGGCTCAACAGTTCGTTTTTCGCTTGGAAAAGCAACCGATGAAAAAGAAATCGATGATACAATTATGGCTCTTCGACGGGTTTTGGAACGCTGCCAAACCCAGCTCTGATTCGTCGCGCCAACCGCAGCCCGAATCAAAGCCTGCGAAGAAAAAAGTCTCCTCCACATTTTCCCGTGGAGACGCAACTCTGGTCTCCACCGTGGACGACTTGCTGAGCAAAGCCGCAGCTCCCAGTCTCGTCGGTAAGCTCTCCGTGCGCTGGAATCCACGTCTGCGCACCACAGTCGGTCTCGCGGATTATCGCAAAAAAACCATCTTCCTGAATCCCGTTTTGCGCGAAATTTCCCAGGAAGAAATCGACCGCACTTTACGCCACGAGCTGGCTCATTTCCTGGCTCAGCACCGCGCCAAACTCCGCCGCATCCCCCCACACGGCAAAGAGTGGCGGCAGGCTTGCGCCGACCTCGGAATCCCCGATGAGCCCCGCTGTCACCACATCCCAATAGAGCAACGCCGCATTCCACCCAGGTATTTTTACCAGTGCCCGAACTGCAACTTTATTTTGCAGCGCGTCCGCCGAATCAAAGGCAAGGCAGCCTGCATCAAATGCTGCCGCGAACATTCACGCGGACGCTTCGACCCACGCTTTTGTTTCATTTCAATAACCGCCCCAAAAAAATTCAGTCTTCTAAAGGAGGCTTGAGTTGCATCCTGTCCCGTATTATAGCAGTGTCTCCGAATCTGCTTTTTAAGCAGACTTTCTTTTAACCCCAAATTATTCATACACGTTTTAACCCCTGAGTCTTCTGATGAGCAAAAATATCGAATCCCATCTCCACGAGTCCCGTAAATTCAAGCCCTCCCGCGAGTTTAGCAAAAATGCTCGCATCGGAAGCTTAGCTGAATACAAGCGCCTCTACGACGAATCCATCAAACGCCCCGACCGCTTCTGGGCACGCGAAGCCAAAGAACTCAAATGGCAAAAACCCTGGAAAAAAGTTCTCAACTGGAAACCTCCGTTTGCAGAATGGTTCGTCGGCGGAAAAATAAATGCTGCCGAAAACTGTCTCGACCGCCACCTCGAAGGCGACCGCCGAAACAAAGCCGCCATCATCTGGGAAGGCGAACCCGGCGACACCCGCACGCTCACCTACCATCAACTCCACCGCGAAGTCTGCCGCTTCGCCAACGTCTTAAAGCGCAACAAAGTCAAAAAAGGCGACCGCGTTTTAATCTACCTCCCGCTCACTCCCGAGGCCGCAATCGCCATGCTCGCCTGTGCCCGTATCGGTGCTGTCCACTCCGTCGTTTTTGGCGGATTCAGTTCCGACAGCATTAAAGACCGCCTCGAAGACAGCGGTGCAAAAATCGTCATCACAGCCGACGGAGGCTACCGCCGCGGCCAGATCGTCCCCCTCAAAGAAAACGTCGATGCCGCAATCAAAGGAAACAAAAAAGTTCAGCGTGTCATCGTTTACCGCCGCACAAACCAAAAAGTAAAATTCCAAAAAACCCGCGACGTCTGGTGGGACGAAGAACTGAAACACGTCGATGCAAACTGCCCCGCCGAAGCTCTCGACAGCGAACACCCGCTTTACATCCTCTACACCAGCGGCTCCACCGGAAAACCAAAAGGCATTCTCCACACCACCGGCGGCTACCTCGTCGGCTGCTACTCCAGCACCAAATATGTCTTCGATCTCAAAGAAAACGACGTTTACTGGTGCACTGCCGATGTCGGCTGGGTCACCGGACACAGCTACCTCGTTTACGGCCCGCTGACCGCCGGAGCAACCTGCGTAATGTATGAAGGCGCACCAAACCACCCCGAGCCAGACCGCTTCTGGCAGATCATCGAGGACTACGGCGTCACCATTCTCTACACCGCCCCAACCGCCATCCGCGCCTTTATCAAATGGGGTGACAAATGGGTTAAAAAACACGACCTCAGCAGCCTCCGACTGCTTGGCACGGTCGGCGAACCCATCAATCCCGAAGCCTGGATGTGGTATCACAAAGTCATCGGTGGCGAACGCTGCCCCATCGTCGATACCTGGTGGCAAACCGAAACCGGAGCGCACATGATCACGCCGCTTCCTGGTGCCGTCGCCACAACCCCCGGCACAGCCACCTACCCATTCTTCGGAGTCGATGCTGCCGTCGTGGACGACAAAGGCAACGAAGTAGGAGTCGATGAAGGCGGCAAACTCGTCATCCGCAAACCCTGGCCCGCCATGCTCCGCACCATCTACGGCGACAAAGCTCGTTACAAAAAAACCTACTGGAGCGATATTAAGAACTGTTACTTCAGTGGAGACGGAGCACGCCGCGACAAAGACGGACATATCTGGATCGTCGGACGTATGGACGACGTCCTCAACGTCGCGGGCCACCGCCTCGGAACCGCCGAAGTCGAAAGTGCTCTCGTAGCTCACAAATCTGTCGCCGAAGCCGCCGTTGTCGGACGCCCCGATGCGATCAAAGGCCAGGGCGTCGTCGCCTTCGTAACTCTCAAAGGAGGAAATAAATCCACCCCTGCTCTTGCCGAGACGCTGCGCAAGCACGTCGGTAGCAGCATTGGAGCCATCGCCAAGCCGGACGAAATCCGCTTCGCCGACGCTCTGCCAAAAACCCGCAGTGGAAAAATCATCCGTCGTCTTCTCAAGGAGATCGCTGCCGGCAACAAAGTAACCGGCGATATAACCTCTCTCGAAGACAAAGGTATCCTCGATCAGTTGCAGGGTAAAAAGTAAGCTCTGGGCATTTTTGGTCTGGTATTAGCCCCCTTCAGGGTCTGTTTTTTTCGTTCCGGCAGGGTCGTTTTATCAAAACGACCCTGCCGGTTTCAGTTTTCGCCTTGTCTCCAAAATTTTGTCCGGCCTCTCTGCTGAAAAGCAGGTTGCCGGGTGTGCCCTAAAAACTACAGTCTCCCGCCCAGGAGGAGGCTGATGACACCGAGCACTGCGAGCACGGCTCCGCAAACAGCACGCAGCGACGGACGGTCTCCGTCGATCAGCCAGGTCAGCGGCATTACGACGATGGGTGTTGTTGCAACGATTGCCAGGACCACTCCGCTTGCAGTGGTGGCCAGGGCCCATTGATAAAGAGCAACTCCGATGATCGGGCCTGCCAGGCTGCTGCCCAGGAGCCAGGGCCAGAGCTGTCGAAGTTTGGAAAGTCGCTGCAGGGGCTGCTGTCCCTGGTGCTGCCGGGAGATCAGATAGATCAGATAAAACGGGATGATAAAGGCAGCTCCACCGAGCATTCGCTGAAAGGTGATGGTCATTGCATCAACGGATACTCCTGCAGCATCGTTGAGTTCGTAGGCATGTCGGCTAAGCACTGCACCCCAGGCTTGTCCGAAGGCGGCTGCGACACCCAAAAGCACACCGCTGCGCAAAGTGCTTCCTGGCAGGTGCAGGTGGTCCGAGGGCATAAGTGCCAACGAAGTGCCGCAGAGAATCAGAAATACCAGAAAGAGCTGTAAAGGCGTCAGTGCGGTGCCCAGCCAAAGCCATTCGGTCAGTGCTGCAATCGGTGCGGCGAGGCACTGGCAAAGCAGAATTGCCAGGCGCGGACCGATCCGCTGATAGCTTTGAAATAATGCGATATCGCCAATTCCGAAACCGATTACGCCGCTGATGATCAGTAAGCCCACGCCCGGTCCGGCAATGCCTTGCCCAAATAGAAACGCATAAGTCGCAAGAATAATGATCACCGGAATACTGCGGATGGCATAGGCGTGTGTGCCGCCGAGAGGCTTGCTCAGCCGTCCGCCGCAAAGGCTTCCCAAAGCAAAAAACAGAGTTGTAAGAGCGGCAGCCGTCATGGAGAAAATGCAAGCTGCGTTTTTAGTAAGAGTTAGTCAATTCAAGCGTCGATTCGCGAGGAAGAGTGAAATTAAAAGAGGGTGAGGTGAAGACGGACCCCGGTAGGGTCGTTTTGATAAAACAACCGCGTCGTGTGGGCAACGCCACACTACGCGGTCACTTCATCGAAGTGACCCTACCGGGGAAAGTATAGCAAGCGACACATCGGGATGCCTCTTCTGCGTTGGCATGATCTACCAATAAAAGTTACTAAACAACTAAATCATATTAGACACATGAACTTTCCGAATGAAGCGGGAAAAAGATACAAAGGAATTGCCGCAACGGCTTTCTTCCAGTAAAAAAACACCTGTGAAACCTCCCGCCCTGTTTTTAGCTATTCTGTCACTTATTTGTTTTGTCTCGTTAAATCTGCATGCTGCAGATGCCGCTGCGGCACCCGCAGAACCGCCTGCCGATGTGCAGGCACTGGTTGATAAAATTCGGACCAAGCTTCAGTCGGGCAAGCAGAGTGCGGATGATCTGGCTGATGAACTAAAAGCCTTTGATACACTTTCAGAAAAATATTTTTCCGAATCAAAAAACGACATCGGGACGCAGGTTTTGTTTTTAAAAGCGATGCTGTATCACGAAGTTTTGCGCGATTTTCAAAAAACCGAAGATGTCTTAACCAGCGTTGAAAAAAAAGTTCCTGGTACCCAGTATGCTGCCCAGGCTGCTGAAATGAAAAAAAATCTGGCAGCTCAGGTCGAAGCTCAAAAAGTTCAGGATACGCTGAAGGTCGGTGTGGCTTTTCCGGACTTCGAAGTCAAAGACACTACGGGTAAAGACCTCTCCGTGAGTGCTTATGCAGGGAAGGTCGTATTGATAGATTTCTGGGCCACCTGGTGCCCGCCCTGTGTGGCGGAAATGCCAAATGTCGTAAAGGCATACAACGCCTATCATGAAAAAGGGTTTGATATTATCGGAATCAGTTTAGATGAGAATAAAGATGCCCTGGATGCCTTTGTCAAAGAGCACAAAATGACCTGGCCTCAATATTTTGACGGTCTGGGCTGGGATAATAAGCTCGGGAAAAAATACGCCGTTACGGGTATTCCAATGACTTATCTTATCGGGCGCGACGGAAAGATCGTGGCTAAGAATCTGCGAGGACCCGAGCTTGAGGAAGCCATTAAAAAGGCTTTGGACGCTAAATAATATAAGTCCTTTCGCGTTGTTTTTTCAGACGCATGTTTAGCAGGTATTTTCTCGCCTCGCTTACGCTCTGCGTTGTATTTGCAGGCTGCTCGACACTGCGGGTCAAAGTGGACTCCAATGTCGATCGTCTCCAGAGGCGGGAGGCAGCATCGCTGTTAGATGATGATGATGAGAAAAAGCCTGCCTCAGCAGTTTATCTCGCGGCGGCTCAGAATAAAAAATTGTCGTCGGAAGATCGCGCTTTCCTGCTTCTTCAGGCAGCTCGCGCAGCCCTTGAGTCCCGAAGAGTTGATATTTACAATGCGGCCGTCGGACAGATCGTTTCGATTTGCATCGAGCGAAATTTTAAAAATCTCCCGGCTGGTCTTACGTTGAGACGAAGCGGGAAAAATCTCTTTGATCCGGGACAGGCGAAGACCCTGGATTTGGCTGCGGCGGTGCATATCAAAGGTTTGCTTAATCGCAGTGTCCAGAAGGGCTACGGAGTCCCGTTTGTCGCCTGGGTGGAGAAAGGTGCTGCGATTCTCAGCGGACAGCCTGGCCCACCAAAATCGGGAATGAGTTTTCCGGTTACCGCATTTCTGACCTTTAAAAATAATGCGCCTGTTTTGCAGTTTCAGCAGACTTTAAACAAAGACCACGCTGTGCTCGATGGTCGCAGGGAGCAGCTTGCGGCAGATTTTTCGGCACCCATTGCTGTTCTGCTGACACATACTCGAAACAGATCGATCGATTTTAAATCGCTTATTTTTTCCAGGCGCGAATTTGAGAATATCGGCCTTTATCAGTTCCAGCTTTACGATCCGAATAAAATCCCGGTGGTTTTTGTTCACGGTCTTCTTTCCCGTCCGGAGGCGTGGACGAGAGCTGCCAATGAACTTTTGGCTGATCCGGAAATTCGTCGGCGCTATCAGTTCTGGTTTTACCTTTA
Source organism: Chthoniobacterales bacterium (assembly GCA_047973165.1). GTDB lineage: Bacteria > Verrucomicrobiota > Verrucomicrobiia > Chthoniobacterales > JBKEAD01 > JBKEAD01. The sequence continues at coordinate 1,428 of JBKEBM010000017.1, read as the reverse complement.
CCCGACAGGGCTGCCCGTCTGGGTGTCTGCGGCAGAGCTGCGGAAGGAACTGGATCGCTTTCACAAAGTTTTGGACCCGCAAAGCCGAAATGCAAAGCTTCAGAAAATGGTTCTTATCGGCCACAGCATGGGCGGCCTCATCAGCAATCTCATGATTCGTGAGGGTGGCGATTTTCTTTGGAAGCAATTCTCGGATATCCATCCGGGCGAACTGAATATCAGCCCGCAGGCCAGGAAGAAGCTTAGGCATATTATTTATTTTTCACCTCGCCGGGATGTTGATCGCGTTATCTTTATCTCGACACCGCACCGTGGCAGCAAACTGGCACTGAGGCCTTTTGCGAATTTTGGAGCGAGCCTGATTCGCCTGCCAAAATTACTTGTAAAACGGGATGAGAATGAGCTCCTGCAGGCCATACGGGATAATATGAAAAGCCTGTTTGTGGTGCCGGTTAACAGCGTTCGCTTTCTGCGGGCGGAGTCGCCTTTGCTGCTTTCAATTTTAAAATTACCCGTCAGAAAAAATATCCCCTTTCATTCGATTATCGGAGACCGGGGGCGCGGCGACACGCCGAATAGTTCAGATGGTGTGGTGCCCTACCAGAGTTCCCATCTGGAGGGTGCTGAGTCTGAAAAAATTGTTCCCTCGGGACATGGCGCCAACGAAAATAAAGAAGGTATCGAGGAAATCAGACGCATCCTTCTTGAAAATTAAAAGAGCCGACTTTCGCGAAGGAGGCGAAAGATGTTTTTGTCTAAATGCTGACCGGTATTGATTTGGGAGCAGCCAAATCCACAGGCGCGGGCGGATGCTGCGAGGTTTTCGTTAAATTGTCTGATTTTTTTGCGGTAGGCTGCGATAAGTTCATGCGAGGAAAAAGTATTTCTCTGCTGCCCGGTCTCATGGTCTTTTAATAAAATCTCTCCTGTGGGTAAGGAGGTGTGGGTGGGATTTAGTTCTTCGGCGTGAAGGGTTTGCAGCAGTGTCGTTTCCAGTCGTGCAGCACGGAGTTGCCTGAAAATTTCCAGAGTATTTTTTTTCTCCGAAAAATCGGGGTCAAAGAAATCGGATATGATAATGAGTGGGCCGGGGGGAGGGGATTGTCGGATAAATTCCCGGAAGGTATTTTTGAATTTTGTATTTTGCCTGGCTTGCGAGGGGTATGAGTTTGCGCTGTTCAGAAACTTAAAAGCTTCCTGCACGGCGAGGCGATTCCGGCGGGCGTGGTGTTGCTGGGTAATTTTATCGTCAATAAAATAGAGGTGAACGCGGTCGGAATTGTGAAGGACCATGCAGGATACTGTGGCTGCAAGATGGTGGGAAAGACGAAATTTTTCCAGGGACGGAGAACTCGAGCCGACGATAGCTCCCGGCTGCCAGTGCAATGAGCGACTCACATCAAGCAGGATGTGGACGTGCATGTCCTG
>JBKEBM010000156.1:0-10735 GCA_047973165.1 Chthoniobacterales bacterium | reverse complement strand
ATTTACGAAAAGCTTCTCGACGTGATGTTGAAGGACGGACTTCAGGTTTGGAAAAAACGCTACCGTTTATCCTGGCCTGGCAAGCTGGGGGTTCTAGCAAAGACTTTTCGCATTCGCTGAGACCGTTTTTGAATCGATATCAGGCTTGTGAGTCGGGTAGGGAGAGGTGATCTCCGGTGTCAGCGGGCTTTGAGAAATTCGCGAGAGGCTGCTTCCATTTCGGACGTTGAAAAATGGCCAACATTTGGATAGGGCTTCCAGTGCACCTCCACTCCGGCACCCTGCAAAACGGTGGCAAGTGCTTCGGCACAGGCAAAGCGGTTTTGCGTACTCAGTGCAAAGTCGTCGTTTTCTCCTGCCGTGATGAGAAAACGAACATCTTTCAGGGCCGTCAGCGGAAGCAGGCCGGGGTATTCCTGAAACCAGGGCAGGACAATTCCTCCGCCGTGAAGAGAGACCGCTTCGACAATATCGGGACGCCAGCGTGCAAAGTGTCCGGCAAAGCCCGCTCCGGCTCCGTATCCATGAAATAACAGGCGATCTTTGAGAATATCTGTGTGAATGGAAATTTTATCCAGTGCTGCAAGGAGAGCCTTACCCGACCAGACTTGCGCATGAATGAAGTAAGAGAATGCATGTTTTGCACGGTCCGCACGATTGCTCACATAAAAGCGCGGTGCAAGCAGCACCAGCCCCTGCTCGTCGGCAAATCGCACCCATGGCGATCCGGGCTGAAACAGGTCGAGCACTTCGTGGTTCAGCGAAGGAATGACCACGAGCACACGACGGGGAGTATCCTCCGGAGTAACAGGGACTCGGTAAAAAACGTTGAGTTGGGGGTTGTCCATATTGGGAGTTGGAACACTGACGGCATGGGTGCCTGGAGGAAGCTTTGCGCGGGTCGGATCGAAGCGCATCTCTGCAAGCAGACGTGTAAGCTGGGCACTCAAAGCGCCAACGAGACCTTGCATGGCGATTCTGCGCTGCATTTGTGCGTTGTAGTATTTTTCGATGAGGATTCGCGGAGTGGAGCCACAGATTTCCAGGCTGCGACGAGCCATTGCGATTGCTTCAGGTTTCTGTCCGTTTACCCGGAGAATTTGAGCCAGGCGAAATGCTGCGTTGGCACGAAAGGTATCCACTTTCTGATCAGGCGACAGGTTAAGGATCAAACGAAAAAGTGACTCAGCTTCCACCGAAGCACCACCGTTCAGAAGTGCGAGAGCTTGTTCGAAAATGTAACCCAGTTCGCTGATATTTGGCGGTGTTTCCCGAAAACGACGTAGCACTTCCGGTGTGAAACGAAGGTAAAATGCGGCTACTTCCGGAGCGGAAAAAGATTTTTCAATCCTCCATGCGTGCAGACATGACCAAATGGGATTCAGGTCCGCAGAGTCATTTTCCATGCTCCGGCGAGCAGCAGCATCAACCTCGGAGGTGAGAACTGAGAGGTTGTAAATATGCAGGTCAATGCTATCGAGGCGGTCAGAGCGTAAATCCCGGGCTTGTGCAGGCGTAATTTTTTGCCATGTCAGGTATTGTTCTTTGTGCCAGGCTTCGCCATTGCGTCCGACGCGCTTGTCGGCTTCCAGCATTTTTGCAGCAAGGCGATCACGGAGAGCCAGGTATTTTTCATCGCTCAGCACACCGAGGTAAGCTCGTTCGTTGAGTGCCATAAAAAATGCCCAAACTGTTTCTTCAATATCATTAAGTTGCTCAGAGGTCTCCACACGCTCCATCCAGTACTCCTGTGTGGTGGCTATGTAGTTAAGTGTCTCCAGAAAAGCCGTGCGTTCAGCTTCCCAGTCCAGCGGATGGAGAAGCGGCTTGCCATACCAGTAATTAAGTTCGTGCAGAGCCGTGGCAGCATAGGCGGACAACGTTATTGAATGTGGAAACTCTTTGAGCCAGCTATCCTGAACTTTTCTGTGCTCTCCCTTAACTCCATTGATAGCAAGGATCGCTTGCGCTTCGATAATTTTTTGCTCAGGAGTCAACAGCTCCTGGGTATGAACATTAGGACTCCATACAGAAGCAATATCGAGTTTCGGCGAGCCATCATTTTGCCATTTGATTCGAACACGCCGGGGGAGTTTTTTATATGTGATATCCGGAAGGGCAACATCACGCCGACCATCGGCAACAAGGGCAAAGTCTCGAAGTAATGTTGTCATTTGCTCGATTTTGTCAGCCTGAGGCGGAGGATTGCTGGTAGTGCGAAGATCGGCTAAAAGAGCTTCGCTGGTCTCAGCGAGCTTTGCATACGGCCATTCATCCTGCTGCTCGAAAAGTATGGAATAGCGTGCGACGAGCGCAGCGGGTGAGCTCGGATTGGCCTCTACGAATTTTTCGAGTTCAGCAATGACGTCCGGGCGCTCATCAGTTGCCACACGACCAAATGGTTCACTTTCCAAAAATGCATAAATACGCGAAAGCTTCAACCAGGGAAGCACCGGAGAATCCTGCGGGATACGCAGGATGAGAATATCGCGTTTGGCAAAATTCAGATAAGCCTCGAGACCATCCCGGGCGGACTGACCTCGTACCAGGCCTCTTACACGCAGGAGCGGATTTTCCGGGTATGCCAACAGGAGTTTCAGAAGAGCTGTATTTGCATCCAAACCTCGGGTTTGGCGGAGGGTCTTTTCCAAAGCACTCACAGATTTGTCCTGCGGTGCCTGAGATGGAGGTTTCGATTTTGTCTCAGATGCAAGGAAGCCAGGAAGAAAAGCAGCCATTTCCTGCTGCCAGTTTTTTCGTTCTTTTGAAAGTTGCTGTTCCTCTCTGGCGATTGTTTTGCCAAGAGCCGTATCGGTAAGAGTCCAGGCGACATGCCACGCGCCATCACGGATTTCCGCTGTTCCACTCAGTGAGAGTCGGCAGAAAAAAGATGGTGCCTGCTCCCATCGGGTTCCATCGGTTTCAGACAATCCGGCCAGCCAGTCGTATTCGCGACTCAGGCGGCCGAGATCATCCGGAAGACGAATTTCCCGATCGGAGCGAGAAAGTGTGCTGGCTGCAAAAGCCGACAAGGCCGACGGACCACCGGAGACTCCCAGGAAGGCCACGGCCTCGGCAGGTGCAGTCCGGGCACTTCCCGAAACCCCGTTGCCAACGAGACGTGTTTCTTCAAATCGGCGCAGTGCAGCGGCCAGTTGAGGAAGGTCGAGAGCATCATAGCACTTTGCCTCCCAGCGCAGCGCGTCTCCAAACTTATCATTGATCAGATATGCTCGCGAAAATGCCGCTATGGCCTCTGCATATTGTCCCGCATCGTATAGTGCCAGGCCGCGATAAAAAGGCACGAGTGCCTCGGTTTCGACTGTAGGTAAATACGTTGCAGTTTCTGCATAGGACTCACGTCCCAGTAATGGCAGCAGCCATGCAAGGAGCTTATCGACAGAGTCGGAGTCTTCAAAAGAAATATCTCGTGCACCCAAAAGTGCCCCGTCGCGAGAGCGGATTACACGCAGTTCGCATAAGCCATCCCTTACTGAAAGCTCAACAAAACTTTCGGCTCCTAAAAATTTCCTGCTGGTCAGTTCTTCACGCCATCCTTTTTCTGCGGCAGCTTTTTCCTCGACTATACCTTGCGTAAGCGCACGATCAGGAACTGTCACATCCGCATTTGCAAGTGCCTCGCGCAATCGGACGGCAAAATTAAAAATACGTGTATCCGGCGGACCGATCTCAAGCACTGCAACCCGCGGGGCATCGTCTGCATGTTGGGGGATATTTTTAATCAACGGCATTGCCGCCTCGGCGAGTGGCTCCAAATTGTTGACATCTTTCAACGTAACAGATGTGGAGCCGATCAGGCGGCCAGAGGCAGCATCGATGCTCTCAATAAGCCAGGGCTTCGAATCAATCTGCCGGAAATGTAAAAACACATCCACATTTGCGAGAGGAGAAAAAAAATCTCCGCGGATTTCCCGTTCCGATAAAATTTCGGCAAGTCGTTTGCGTTCCACGAGAGTAACTCCACGACGGCTGAGCTCTGCCGTAAGTATTGCCTGCCGCTCGCCTCCGCGACCTGAAGCATTGAAAACCACAGCTACGCGAGACAATTCAGCCGGAGCACTCACGGCCATAGCTGTCATCAAAAGAAGAGAAAAAAACACCTGCAGGCAGGTCTTACTTCCATTGGTTGCACTTTTGCGGCTCCGCGTGAAAATAACAAACATGCTTTGGATATACCCGAGTTTATTTTCCGTCGGCGAGTTTTGGAACAAGGCGTTCAAGGAGTTTGAGTGCCGCATTTTGCAAGGCTTCCTTTGCTGCCACGTTTTCCGCAAGATCAACAGCGACTCCTCGCTGGCGGTCTGTGGCAAGAAGCGTCCCATCTGCTGCGACGGCTTTTATTTCCACCCTTGCCACTGAGGAAACGAGATTGCCACGACGTGCACCAAATTCGCTGAATGCCTCACCTGTGATACGCACGTCGGGTTGTTGCGTGCTGGCTGAGTCGAGCACGGTGAAGCCAAGCTGCTGCAAAACCAGGCGAAACTCTGTATCCACCGCAGGGTCAGGCAGCGCACGGCCGATGTGTCGCTCCGAAACGTTTACGGAAACAACCGGCAGAGATTTCCCTTCCACAAGTTTTTTAAGACGGGAAATTTTTTCCGCAGGTGTTTCAATTTTGACAATGAAAACTTCCGATTGTTTGTCCACGACCGTTTGCACCTTTCCGGCAAGCTCCTCCACCGCACCGTCCAGTGCAGCCAAATCGGAGAAAGTCGTTGTCTCACCAAAAACACGCCCGGTCTCAGTGCTCATGATTTTTGCAACGAGAAAGAACTTCTTTCCGGCTTCGAAAAGTCGTCCCGTGATGAGGGCCTGAGCACCGGTCAGTTTACCAACCTTCACAGCAGTTTCGGCACTGACCGTTCCCGATAAACCCATTTCCTGCTCACCGAGAATTTTTTCGATGTCCTGCCGCTCGACGAGGATGAGATCGGGCACAGATGTCAGTCGGGCATTGAGCAGGATGGCGACCTGCTCACCCGTAGCTTTGAGTTTGCCGTCGGAAGTTTGGAAGTCCAGCACGGCAGCAGTGATTTGATTAGGAGACGCAGGCGGCACATCCTGAGCCTGTAATGGCAACGCGATGGTAAGTGTCAGTAATATCAGCAAATGGATTTTCATGGTGTTTCAGGGTTTAAGTTACGGATAAGAAGATCGAGAAATGCAGTTTGGACTTTTGGATTACTTTGCAATTCGGAGAGAAGAGGAAGTGTAACCTTGCTCAGTATTCCTGTTGGCGTCGAAATTTCATAGATGCCTGGCAAAGGCTTTGGTTGAGTTCTGTCTCCCACAAGAAAGAAAATTTTTCGTCCGGATTCGGAATGCGGACGATAACGCTCCATGTCGTCCTCCGTCACCTCACCAACAGCCAGGCCATCAGCAGGGAATCGATTCGGAAAATTTTTACCCAGATCGCGAAAGTCGATGGAATGCACATCGAGAAATTCACGAATACGCGGACTCTCGCCAAAGACGCACAGGCTGAATCCGTCTTGTTTTTCAGCAGCAGCAATCAGGTCGCTCCACTCACTGTGTTTTGGACGCGGATAAACATCGAAGAAAATCGGCTTCGTTGGAATCGTATCATTGGAAGCCGCCTGGCCTGCCTCGCGAAATACAAGCAGCATTTTTGCCAGGCCCTTTACTTCCGGCACGGGCACCTTTGCCTCAATTGTCAGAACTCCTGCTTTGTTTACGGAGACATCTGAAACCGGCATATTATGAGCCAGAGATGCCAGGATTTCTCCGGCACCAACTTGCTTTAAATCGTAAATAATTTTCCCCTCTGCCTGACCAAAAGCCGTGATTTTCAGACGAAGCGAAATATCATCTCCTCCGAATACGGCGAACGAAGGCGGTGGCACAGACGATTGCGGCAGTACCTCAATAGCGATTTGTGCACGCAAAGTCGCTGCAGCAAGCAAGAGAAAAAAGAGGCTCGTTTTCATGATGCAGAGTCGAGCTGGCGGGCAGTCACGATGAAACCGTTTAGTCGGGAAGGAGCTTTCGGACTCCAAAGAAAATTCTCACCGGCAAGAATGACTTCGCCCTCGCCGGTGACAAGTGGCTCAAAGCATGTCTCCTTTTCTCCGAGGTCCACACATACTCTCCGTCCGCTAAAACTCAGTACGCGAACCGTCTGCGAACCCCTCTTAAATTCTACTATGACAGGCTGGACATCGACTCCTGAATTACCCTCTGAAACATCGATTTGATATTCTCCGTCTCGCTCAATCACAGCATTGAGACGATCAGGAAAAAGCATCTCCATCTCCTGCAAAGTACGGGTAAAATCGTCAGCATCTTTGCCTGATAAGTCAAAAAATATCCAGGCTGCCGCCAGGCAGGTCACTGCGAGGCATGCGACTCCTGATGCCCATCGAAGCATGTGCATTCCGGTCGCCGATGCTCGTTTCGCTTCTGCCGGAGCTGCCTGAAAAGCCACGTTCGCCTGATGCCATGCCCGCCCGCGTGCCGACTCTGTCGAGGCAGGTATCGGAAGTTTTTTCAGAATTTTTTTGAGATCGTCGTCTGTCATATTTGAGTCCCGTTTTTTGCAAACCAATTTTTGAGTTGCCGTTTTGCCCGAAAAATTCGCCAGGACACAGTGGCCTCCGCACAGTTAAGAATCCGAGCAGATTCAGCGTGGCTGAGTCCTTCAAAATAAACGAGTGCCACGACATGTCGCAGGTCTTCCTTCAATGCCGCCAGCGCGTCCTGCACGAAACCGAAATCTCTGGGATGCTCTTTTTCGTTGCTCCGTTCAGCCACTTCCTCCATGGCCTGCCGTTCACGGATCGAGCTTCTCTGCCAGTCTCGTGTCGTATTCATGGTAATTTGAAAGAGCCAACTGCGAAATGCTGCATCCCCGCGAAAACGTCCCAGCGACCGCGCTGCCTTGATAAAAGTTTCCTGTGCAATATCCTCTGCCGCTCCCGCATTGAGCGACACCCGGTAAGCAAAAGTGCGGACTGCCTCGTAATGCCTTTGAAAAAGTATTTCAAAAGCCTCGGCGTCTCCCGCCTGCGCTCGTCCGGATAAAATGCTGTCGTCTTCATCGCCTGTCATGAGGTGTTTGACCATTAAGACGCACCCGGCAGCGGATTCCCTGGAATTTTTTTTAAATTTTTTACCTGATGGGAAAGTTGCTTGTTAAAGCGAAGCAGCTTTCAGGGAATATTTCCCTTTGAGAGCCACCAGGTTCTTGTAAACGCGGCCAGGGCTTCTGGCGATAATATCGTCGAAGTCTTTTATTTCTTCAAGCGTCTTCCCGGACAGCTCATATAATGTAAATCCCAAATCCCGCAGCAAATGCAAGTATTGCTGAGGGGTGGAGCCGCATTGTCTGAGGCCGTAGGGCCAAAATTCGGTCATTACGATACAATTCGGGCTTTGCGATAGAATTTTTCTGGCTCCGGAAAAGACTTTAAACTCAGCTCCCTGGACATCGACTTTGAGGTAGTTAATATGCTCCAGGCCTGCCTGCTCACACAAGTTGTCCAGCGTATCGGAGGCGATTTTTTCGTGTTCGTTACAAAGCGGGTCCGCATAAATTCTGTTGTCGCCTTTGTTTTCGGAATTTTTGTAGAGAGTGAGTTCTCCTTTTGAATCTGAGGCTGCCAGATTGTGGATGGCGATATTGTCCTGTTGAGCTGCAGTGCTGTTGCTTTGGATGGTTTGCTTTAAATAGCCAAAGCTGCTTTTGTCGGGTTCGACACAAAGAATTTTTGCTTTGGAGGGTTTATGCAATGCGAGGCCGGTGTAGAGTCCGACGTTTGCTCCGACATCCACCAGAGTCATTTCCGGCTCAAAGCATTTTACAAAAAAATCAATCTCTTCGTTTTCATAGGAGCGAAGTGTAAGGGCGCCGGAGACAACAGGGTCGGCTGGATTCAGGTGGATTGTTGCACCTCTGACTTTGACCGTTCGGGGCAGTATAGAAGTCAGGATAAAATTTGCCCCCTTCCTGAATAGCGGAGGTTTAAGTAATACGGTGTAAATAAATTCAGCGATGCCCATGAGGATAAAATTTGCCCGGGAAATTGTTTTTTAAAAAACTACGGCATGGAAAGCTGCGGGCAGGCTATATAAACAGTATGCAAATACAAGACTGAATCATTCGGGTGGAACAGGGTGAGCCCTAAAGTGTAATCTTTGCTGGACGATTCTTCTTCCGGAATATATCCACCTAATTCGACATAAGAGCCTGCCTCTGGTTCCTGCCGGTAAGACGGCGGGATTTTAAGGCTGAATTACTTGCCATGATCCTGAAAATTTTAAAAACCCTCTCCATCCGGACGAATCCTCCTCTTTTTTAATGCAAAAAGAATGTTCGAAAACATTGCTCGTAGGAGGGCTTTTTTTAGGTGTAATGATCCTGCTGCTTGGAGTTGCCGGTTGTGTCTGGATTAAACAACCGTTTTCTAATCAGGAGCTGCTGGCTAACTATTCGCGAGCCTGGGATTTCTTTAAGGGTTTCTCAGAAACGGGCGACATTCCGTGGTGGTCTCCTCATTTCCTCATGGGGTTTCCTTTGAGCTATCAAATGACGGTTTTTTTCTCCAATGTTTTGCTTGGGACTTTCTCTATGGCTTTTGGTTACCTGGCGGGACCTAAAATAATAATACTGATTTGTTTTGGTTTTGCCGCTTTTGGAATGGGGTTCTTCATGCTCCAGGTAACGAAGGATCGTTGGGTTGCGCTGACAGCGACAATTTTAACCCTCGGCCTGCCCTCCTGGATAACCCGACTCGCAGGGGTCGAACATTTTGTTGTAATAGCCTCCCTGGCGGTGTTGCCATGGTGTTTTTCAGCCTTCTTTTATTTTTTTAAGTCTCCTTCGCTTGCTTCAGCATTGCTGGCAGGAATATTATATTCCCTGTTATTTTTAAGCTATGCCAAGACGGCAGTGCTCGCCACGCCTTTACTGCTGATTTTTTGTGGCTGGTGTTATTTCAGGAATGCGAGTTTTTTGCGTCCGAAACCGGTTCTGCTGTTTTTGGTATTTCTAAGCATTCTTTTATTAGCATTTTTGCCCGCTTTACCGGCTGTTCGTGAATCCGGAATTATAGCAGGTTTTTTTGATGAGCCTCTTCAGGCCTGGCAAAAAAATTTTTCTAATAAAACGGCTCTCTCCTGGCTTGATTATGATCGTTTTTTTACACAGAACATGTCCGGAACTTTTGATACCGTGGCTATAGCTGGCTCCTTTCCCGGGCTTCCGACAGCTCTTATTGGATTTGTTTTTTTTCTGTTTTTTCGTCGCCGTATTGAAGAGCACTCTTTGGGTGGGTGCCTGAAACTTTTCCTTGCGCTTAGCTTGGTTGCTTTCTGGCTTTCGTTTGGACCAAATAGTATTCTTGGCGGACAGATGAAATTTTTGGAGTTAGCTTCGTCTGCTCCGCACTACTCACCTGCGGTGTCATGGGGAATGATAGCTTTTCAGGCATGGCTTATTTTCTTTCTGCTGCCTAATGCTCTTCCCGGCAAAACGCTGGTGGGTATTATATTTTGCGGTATCTGTTTTTTAATCCCCGGATTCAGGCTTCTGAACTGGATTCCTCCTTATGATGATATTCGGGCACCTTATGATTTTTTTCAGATAATTGGCCCCGTTTTTACGATTGCAAGTGCTGCTCTGATGCTAAGGATTATTATAAGTTCCGAGAAGAATAAATATATATTTCCTTTCCGTAAAACGGCTGTCAATTTCGGTCTGATCGTCCTGGTTTTGGTCGGCTGGATTATGGATGTAAAAGTTTACGCCCGTCCACTTTGGAAATCCCCGCTTTCCAATGAGCTTTATGAGGCTTTTCTCGAGACCTGCGAATATTTAAAAAAAGAAAAAGAGCAGGGTTGGTTGTATCCTGTTTCCGATCGTTATTTCTATCAGATGATTCCTGTATTGTCCGGAGTTCCTTTGGCACAGGAGGCTTTTAACGGGTATTTGCAGCCTAAAAATACGGCGGTTCTCCAGACATATTTTTTGTCCCGGGATCATCTCAGAGCATTTTTTAATATAGCCGGTGTTACGTATATATTTATTGATAAAACAGATTCCGGGCTTTCTGAAAATTATCAGCAACTACTGGAAGGATATTTTGAAAAAAGCTTTAGTAATGATTATTTCACGGTTCTGAAAAATCCCGACTCGATGAAAGGGGCGTTTATAGCAAATGAAACCGTGGAATTAACTCCCGAGGATCCCACGTCTTTAAGTAACGGCCTTCTTGTCGCTCTGGATAATCAGCTTGCTGTAAATTTTGATCGTGTATCAAAAAACTCTTCCGAGACCTCAGATACGCAAAAATCTGATAGTAAAAAATCAATCGAAAATGCTCAATTTACACCTTTGAAACTGAAGGAACGGAGCTATAAAAAACTTGTTCCCGAAAAGGCCTCTGTTCCTGGCTGTTTAGTTGCAACGACATCCTGGCATCCCGACTGGACTGCGAATGTTAATGGAAAAAAAACTCCCATATTTCGAGCTTTGAATGCTTTTCCTGCGGTGGCTGTCGAAGCTGGCGATGAAGTTGTTTTTGAATTTCAGCCACCGGCCTGGTATTCAGCCTGTCTCTGGGGTGCCCTTGGTTCCTGGTTTGTTCTGCCGCTTATTGTTTGCCTTCCCGCAAGCTGGCGTAAGTTAAGAGGTGAGGCCTTCGAGGAAATGCCTGCGAGAGACTTTTCTGTTCAACGTCCTTTGGTGGTGATT
>JBKEBM010000153.1:0-2352 GCA_047973165.1 Chthoniobacterales bacterium | reverse complement strand
GCATATTCAGGTCCTTGGTAACCAAAATCGACGGCACGCCCGCAGCAAGCTCCAGCGCAAGTGCCGCACGAATGATCCGGTGATCCATCCGCTCCTGATCCGGGAAGATATTTAAAAACCTTTTCATGGCAGCAGAGGCCTCCACTTTTCTATCAAATTCCTGCAACAGAATCCGCAGCGTCCCTCCCCCCGGAGTCGCAACTCCGCGAGTCACCCTCCTGGAGCGATGTTCAAAAATCCGGGAGAGCTGACGGTGCACCTGCCGGGCATTGGCACCGCGCTCGGTCTGCTCATTTTTAAATTTATCCAGCTCCGAGAGCACATCCACCGGCAAAAAGACGTGATTGTTTTCGAAACGATTGATGCACTGCGGATCATGCACGAGGACATTCGTATCGATCACAAAATTTTTTATGCGTTCCGGCGCAGGCGCCTGGTCCGCAGTGGAAGCTTTTTCCTGGGGAGCTTTTTCCCTGGTTTCTGTGACGGTGGCAGAAGCTAACTCATTTTCGTTTTGATACATACTGAAAATCTGAAAAATCGGTAAAAAAACTCCGACAGCACCGCTGCGAGGCGGATAAAATCGAAGCAAACACGGGGGTAAGCACGCTCAAAGTAACTCGCTTCTCTCAGATTCCCGACGAAATTACAAGACAATATCTTGTGTTAAATTTAGAATTTCTAGATTCAAAACACAACAGACAGTGCTTTTTCCGAAAAACCCTGCCCCCCTCGCTCAGTAATGACGGCTTTATACTTTCATGTTGAAAGCATAATTCAACCCGATTACACTTTCTGCAATGATGCAACGAATTCCGCTTTGTATACTCAGCATTTTTTTACTCACCTTATCGGTGCGGGCAGATTTACTCCTGAGCATTGACACAAACACGGAAATGCTGACCATCACGGGTTCCGATTCCGGACATGTCAATCGCTCCGAAGTCTATCTTCCACCCTACTGGACCTGGCCAGGTGGCGAAGTTCCGATTTCGGTTATTTACTGGGAATTACCCGTTCATGAAAACGAATCAGATGCTCTCGATATCAACTCGGTCGTTAATGTTTTTGTTAATGGAAGCCCTTCGACACCGTTTCGCTTCAGCCTTATTAATGTGGATGATATTGGCGTCGGTATCGGCTGGTGGGGCGACAGCAGTCCGACGGAATCTGATATTATCTCAGTTGTTGGAAACGGTAGCTTTGTCTCCTATTCTGCCTGGAATGCTTCCCAAAAAACCGCTCTCGAAAATCTCATTGCTGCAGGCACCCCGCTTTCTCTGACTTCCGGCACAGACTTTAATCCGATCGCCGTTCCTGAGCCGCAAAGCAGCCTTCTTATTCTCGCCGCACTGGCTGCTTTAAAAGGATATGCAAAAAGGAAAACATAAACAAAACAGCACGATAAGCTTGATTTTTTTTAAAACAACGATAGGGTGATCAGTTCTATGGGGGGCGTCATGGTTTCGACTGGAAACACGAAAACCAGCCCGCATGCCGAGGATGATGCGTTGGCCTCGTTAAAAATCGTGTCAAACCAAAATAAATGCAGATCATAACGATCTAGCTCTCGCGGCTTAATTTGCCCGTGACGCGACCCGCCCGACGCCTGCTGGGGTGAGTTGCGCTAGCAGCAGGCTGGCTTTTCGGCGGAGTCACCGCGTCGGGAGTGAGAAAATTTCGTGGCGGCTGGATTCAGTATAGCGTGGCGATTCGCGCTGCTGAATTAAGATAAAAAATCGCCTAAGCATGTAGAAAGCGGATCGTAGTGTTTCCAGGACAGGGGTTCGACTCCCCTCGCCTCCACTTTTTTAGGGATTCCGGGAGGTGTTTTTGAGACTTCTGAGAAATGATTTAAATTGAAATCTGTTATTTAGGAGCTTAAATATTTCGTTTTGCTTAACAAATATGAAACTTGCAGAAGCCTTATTACGCAAAACTGACCTTCAGGAAACCGTTGCCTCATTGCAACAACGTATTACGAATAATGCTACCGTTCAACAAGGCTCTAATCCTAATGAAGACCCCTCCCAACTCTTAAAAACAGCCTTTGGTTCACTTAGAAAATTACGTGGACTCATCGAGAAAATTCATCTGACCAATGCGCAAAATACGCTTGAGGATGGACGGAGTCTTACGCAGGCAATCATACAGCAGGATGAATTAAAACAACAGCATTCCCTACTCGTTGAGGCCATTGCCAGTGCCAGCAGAATATCCGAACGCCATAGCGCGGGTGAACTCAAATGGATACCCTGCCTGAATATTAAGAGGCTTCAGGAACAGGCTGATGATCTGCAAAAAGAGATTCGGAGCCTGAGAGCTTTAATCCAAAAAACCAACTGGGAAACC
>JBKEBM010000041.1:0-4279 GCA_047973165.1 Chthoniobacterales bacterium | reverse complement strand
TGGACGGTAGGGCGTCGCTCCAGGCTCGGGGCGTATGGCGGCCTGGGTCGATCCCGGAGCGGCTGGTTCGACACGCTGCATCCAGGCCGGAGTTGGAGCATTCGGGTCACGCGGGGTAACGGCCTCGGCACGAGGTATCGATTCGTCAGATGCAGGTGGTGGGGTCTGCGCCCGGATAGGGACGGGGAGGTTCAAAAATAAAAGAAAAAGGGAGACTCGAAGGATCACGCTGCGAAAATTATTGTTCGGGTTTGCTCGTGGCGAAGGCTACGTTCCAGATATTGGCTGCGCGGCAAATATCGAGGACTTTTACAATGGTGGCATAATCCGCGCTCATATCTCCGCGCAGGACGACAGCCTGGTCCGGATAGAGTTCAGAAATACGAGCCAGAGCAGAAGCCAGCTCTTCTTCGCTCAGAGAGCGGCGGTTTAAAACGATGCTGCCATCTTTTTTGACATTCAGAATAATCTCTCCGACGGCGCGGCGGCTTTCATTTCCCTCCTTCGCAGTCGGTACGACGATGTCCAGTTCTGTTTCATTTCGTGCAAAACTCCAGGTCAGCAGAAAGAAGATAAGCAGGAGGAAAACGATATCCACCATCGGGGCAATTTGAAAACCCGTTTGCTCGGGTGCGGCTCTCAGACGAAAATTCATCAGACGATGGTTTTGCGCGAATTGTTGTCTTTTCCGGAGTCAGGATAGTTGGCCGAAAGCAGTGCCATGAGGCGCGTGGAAGCTGCCTCCAGGTTGGCGATGAGACCCTGAACGCGTCCGCGATAGTAGGCGTAGGCAGCCATTGCCGGAATGCCGATTAAAAGGCCAGCTGCTGTTGTGACCAGGGCCTCTGAAACTCCTCCGGCAAGCAGCATCGGACGTGTGGAAGCGATGTCGCTGGCAACAACGCTGAAGGATTTAATCATCCCCATGACCGTGCCGAACAGCCCCAGCATCGGAGAAATAGTTCCGATGTCTGCGAGGTAAGTGATTTTTTGGTTTAAAGCACTGGCCTGGCGGGTGCCTTCGGTCTCCGCGATTTCCTTTGCTTCCTCGAAGCTTGCCCCTGGGTTGGTCGTAACAAAATCGAGCGTCCGTGCCATCACGCGTGCGGCGGCCTGGCTGTGCCTGCTGGAAAAAGCCAGGAGTCCGAGCAGGTCGCCCTTGCGGATAAGTGCTTCAGCGGTTTGCATGTAGCGACCGGTGACCATGGCGCGGCGATTGAGTGTGAGAAAATAAAAAATAATAAGTGCCAGTGCTATAATGGAGAGAACTGCCAGGGGGATCATAACCGGCCCGCCCGATTGTAAAATCTGCCAAAGGGTGAGGGGAGCGGTCGGGTCGAGAGCCGGAAGGTCAACATCGATAATATCCCCGGCGGATTGCGCGAGGGCAGAACCAGACGAAAAAATCAAACTGATACTAAAAGTATAAAGCGCGTTCCTTTTCATAAACTGGCCGTTCATCATACTGATACCCGATTGAGTTGCAAGCAGGTGTCGGCATTTGTTTTAAGAAAAAATTTCAGGTACCGTGGTCACCGGTATCGCCCTCGAAACCGTGGAGGTGCTCCTCTTCCTCCTTGGGGGCAGACAGCACCTTACAGATACACCAGATAAAGAGGCAAGTTACGCCTCCTGTTGAGAGTCCCATTATGATCCAGCCGCCGAGATTCATCGTTTATTGATTCTGCTGTAAGCCTCAGAGCTTGCAACAATAAGTCCCAGCAAAATGCTTACCAGGATGATAAAAGTAACCGTAAGCTGAGCTGTAAGGTTGGGTTCAAAAAACAAATCCTTCACGTAGCTGCTGTATTCAGCAGTACCGCCCTGAAAGGAATATCCCATCACTTTGATCAAAAACCACAGGGCAAAAATGGTCATCAGAAAAATCGGACAGGCATACTGAATGATCGGATGAAAAATTTTCGGAACCCGTATGATGGACCCCTGATGAGCTTCCTTCAGTCCCCGGTCTATTCCCAGGAACCAGCCGAAAATGAAAATCTGACAGGTTGCAAGGATAAAAATCAGCAGCGTGCCAACCCAGAAATCCATCGTATCGAGAGCCTTTAAATCTTTGCTGAAATAAACTACCATGCCCGTTCCAATCACTGTTATCAGACTGAGAATGGCAACCGAAGCGCGGCGCCCGAGTGCAAGTGCCTCCTCCAGAAAAGCTATGCCCGGCTGCAGCATAGAGAGTGAACTCGTCATTGCTGCCAGAAAGAGCAAAAAGAAAAAGATAAAGCCGAAAAACTGCCCGAAAGGCATTTGCGTAAAGACCATTGGCAGCACATTGAACCCGAGGCCAAAAGTGCTCGCCATGCCTGCCACTGTACCCACTCCCAGAAAGGCCACCGACGCGGGGATCGTAATCAGCCCGCCGAGCACCACCTCGCAAAATTCATTTGCGCTGGTTGCCGTGAGGCTGCTGAGCAAAACATCGTCTTTTTGCCGCAGATAACTCGCATAAGTGATGATGACTCCAAACCCGACCGAGAGTGAGAAAAATATCTGCCCCGCTGCTGCCAGCCACAACTCCGGATTCAGAAGCTGATCGACAATACCTCGTTTTTGAATTCGTTTGCTCCCCGTTGCAGCAGCTACCTCCTGCTCACCGGCTTCGAGAGAAGCCTCTCCGACGAGCTGCCGCACAGGTACCCAGCTTTCCGCCCCCCGGTCGTCAACCTGACGCTCTTCCAGAAAAACCTGAGTCGGATTCCACATGAAACCGAGACCATTATCTACATTATTTTCCGGCAGGGAAGCATCCGGTGTTCCAAGCGTCAGGACACGCAGCAGGACAATAAGAGCCAGAACAATAAGGGCCGGCATAGCATAGGTGCAAAACCACTCGATCCCCTTATTGATCCCTCTGTAAATCAGGTAAAAATTCACAACAAATGCGACAAGAAGATAAATTCCAACCTGATCCGCTTGAAACCCCAGGGCCTCTCCATCGACTTTCAAACCAACAAATCGCGCAAAAAAATCCCCGGTCTTTTCCGGCGTTGCAAATTGAGAGGCATCCCTGACCATTTGCACGGCATACCCCAGGCACCACGCCTCAATATAGACGTAATACATATAAATAATGACCGGAATCAACACTCCGAGAATCCCGACATATTTCCCCCAGCGCTGCCGGATCAGGATGTGCATGATACCGGGGGAGGAATGAAACCCCTTGGTGCCGCCATAGCGGCCCATCGTCCACTCCGCCCAGCAGATCGGCAGCCCGATGATGAGCAGCGAAACAAAGTAAGCGATCATGAAGGCACCGCCACCGTATTCCGCAACCTGCCCGGGGAAGCGTAGAAAATTTCCCAGACCAACGGCACTCCCGGCCACGGCGAGAATGACTCCGAGGCGACTCCCCCAGCGATCTGTATTGTCTGATTCCATAGTTAATGGTTAAGACGGGGTTTTAAAAAACAGAGCCCCGCGAGGCAAGCAAAGCTTTTTTCAAAACGTGATGCAGAAGTCGCTGCGACGGAATACGCACAAAAATATACAATCATCCCACAGGCGGCCGTTTTTTTACAAAAAAGGTGTCAGGTTAAAATTTGTTGATAAAGATTGATTTTTTGGTGAGTGTTTTGGAATGAGACAATTACGACTGCTTTTACATCGGCGTGATGATGATGTTTCTGATGGCTATCAGTCGGATGCTTATTATCACTGTATTTCTCGCGTAATTGAGAAGCGATTTATTCTTGAGGATGAGGAGAAGGCTTACTTTTACGCTCTGATGAGGCGGCTGGAACGCTTTATGGGCGTTGAAATTGTTACTTATTGTCTGATGTCCAATCACTTTCATCTCTTACTTCGTGTTCCGGCTCCCGGGAAGTTGGCTCCGCTTTCGATATCGGAGCTGGAAAGGGAGTTGAAGCTTTTGCATTGTGTTGGCAAGGGGGAAACCTCGGCTGCTCTGCAGGAAATAGAACGTGCCCGAGCTTCGGGGAGTTCGACGTGGGAGAAGGATTTACTTGCTCGGTATGAGGCCAGGCGTGGAGATTTGTCTCGATTTATGAAGGAGCTCAAACAGCGATTTTCATTGTGGTATAATCAGCGAGAGGGGAGGCGAGGACCACTTTGGGAGGATAGGTTTAAGAGTGTGCTTGTGGAGGGCTCGGATGAGGCGTTGATGACGGTGGCCGCGTATATAGAATTGAACCCTGTGCGAGCGGGATTGGCAGAGGATCCGAAGGATTATCGCTGGTGTGGGTATGCGGAGGCGGTTGCTGGCGGAGCATTGGCGCGGAAGGGGCTGTGTCGATTG
>JBKEBM010000170.1:0-32755 GCA_047973165.1 Chthoniobacterales bacterium | reverse complement strand
ACAAATCTGACGGGAGCAAAATCGGATCCGTGCTTTCCATCAATGGTCCGATTCTGCTCAGAAGGTTATCCAGGCTGGAGTAGCCCGGCATCGAAGCGGCTTTTGCCGCCAGACTGTTTCCTTCGCCAACCCCTTCGGCTGGTAAAACCAAAACGGGCTGCACTGTTGAAGCTGCCGAGTCCGCCGTCAATTGCTCACGCAAACTTTTCAAATCTTGTTCCAGGTTGCCGCCGGAAGAAGCTTCGATGGTATCCAGCGCGGCAACCGATGTGTTTTTAATCGGAGCAGCATCTTCAAGAGACTCCAAATCGAATTCCTTCGGACGGACCGCATCCGTTTTAGCCGGAGCAGTCGCGGGTTGCTCCATTTTCTCCTCGGGCAAATCAATCGGAACCGGCTGACGGTTTACCACGACTTCCGGCTCATCCTGCTGTTCCAAAAGAGCAGGGTCTATCTCCACGCGCTCCAGCTTAAACTGCCTTGGAACGAGTTGCTCATAATAGGCCTCTCCAAAATTCTGAATGCTCCGGTTGCCCACCCAGAAAAGCAGGGCACCGTGTAACAAAACAGATAATATCACGGCAAAGATCGCCCATTTACTAAAGGACTCCGGTGCTCCTATGGAGTTATCGAAACTGTCCAAATCATACGCGTCCATAACTGAAATACGAAACTAGCAGAGAATTTATTATGGAAAATCAAATTCTGCTTCCGATTCAGCGGGGATACGTCAAAGGTATTGCGTGATTTCGCCTCGCTTTGTATTAGTGAGACTATGTATCAACACTGCGCCGTGGCTGCCAACTTCTCGCCCACTCTGCTTCCTCTTCTGGCAGAGTCCGTGCGCATAGCCAAAACGCTGGAAACCCCGCTCAGCCTCATCCACGGAGCTGAAGCTGATACCGAAAAAGCCGAACACCTTCAGGAAAAACTCGAAGAAGCCGGATGGCAGGACTCAACAGAAATTTTCTGGACGGTGGCAGACACTCCGCTGGCAGCTATTTTGCAGGCATCCGGAGACAGCGGAGCAGACCTCCTCATCGCCGGTGCTCTTGACGTGAAAAACAAACACCGACACTTCCTCGGAGATATCCCCCAGGGGTTACTCCGTCACTCCCCCTGCGACGTCATGCTTTTCCCGCGTCCGAATCATCCACTGAAAGACATCCAAACCCTCGTTATCGCTTCTGAATTTGAAAGCAGCAGAAATATTCAACTCCCGAAAATTGTTGAATTTCAGAAACGCTTTGCCATTCCGGAAATTATTTTGCTCGGTGTATTGACGCCATTTATTCAGTCAAAACTCCGTATCAAGTCTCGAAAGGAAGCAATGGAGCTCCTCGAAGATGCTCGCTCCAAAGTCAAAAAACTAACCGACGCCAACATAAAAATCCACCTCACCGAATCCACCACCGGTTTCGCAGCCTGCGACTTCGTTCAGGACCTCGAAGCCTCCTTTCTCGCCGTGCGCGGAGTCCAAACCGCTGATGGACTCGAGCTCCCCTCGCACATGGACTGGCTTTACAAAGTCCTGCCAACCAACACCTGGCTCCTCTCCGAACGAAATTAAACTCAGCTCTTTCACACCAATGACTACTTTAAAAACACCCACCGACATCGGCAGCCGCGAGGACGTCGAATCTCTCGTCAACCATTTCTACAACAAAGTCCGCAAAGATACCCTCATCGGCCCCATCTTCGATGAAGTCGTAAAAATCGACTGGGAGACCCACCTGCCAAAAATGTATAATTTCTGGGAAACCGTCCTCCTGGGCAGCAACTCTTTTCGTGGTAACCCGCTCGGTGCTCACATGGCACTTACTGCGGAGACGGAAATGAGCTGGCCGAAATTCCAGCGCTGGCTCCAGCTCTTCAACGAAACCCTGGATGATCTCTTCCAGGGAGAACGAACTGAGCATGCCCGACGCGGTGCCGAAGATATGGCAAACGTCATTTACTCCCGCATCAACAATGTCCCCGACCCCCGTTTTGATCCGGCAAACCTGACTCCCGAACAACGCGCCCGTTACTCCCGCTACAAAGCCACAAATCCGGAATAAAATTCTCCAACAGAGCGATGCAAAGTTCAGATGCCGCATCCGCAACAGCTGATTCCAACAGTCTTTGCAAACATTGCGGCCTTTGCTGCGACGGCACTTTATTTTTCAGCGCGAAGCTCCAACCCGAAGACAATCCCCGCGCCCTGGCGGCACTCGGCCTGCGCATCAAACGCCGTGGAGGCGAACTCCACATGCTGCAACCCTGCTCTGCCTGGCAGGGCGGTGCCTGTGCAGTTTACCACGACCGCCCTCTGCGCTGTCGCAAATTCGTTTGCCGCCAACTACAGCTCCTCACGCAAAATCAAACCACCCGTGAGGATGCCCTGGAAAAAATTTCTCAGGCAAAAAATCACCTGGCTCAACTGCTGCATCTGCTGGAGCAAGCTGGTGACTCGCGCTCACAAAAAGCTCTCTCCACCCGCTGCGAAACTCTTTTTACAGAACCGCTTGAACTCTCACCGGAAGCAATACAACGCCGAAAAAAAGTTCGAGACCTTATGCAAAAGCTCGACAGTATTCTGATACGGCATTTCCGGGTCGACGAAGACTAAAGGGTAGAAGCGAAAAGCAGGTTTTCGGGTGTGCCCTAATACCGAAAAAAATTTTCACTGCACATCTTTGATGTAAAGCAGGTCCCCGGATTTCAGATTTCCATCCAGAATATCTGCAATCAGAAAAGGGGGTTGCCGATCCGGGGAAATTCTAACAGTCCCGGTGATAGTGCCGTTGGTGATAGCAATGAGCCGGGTGCCTGGTATTAGTGATGCTGCGGATGGACTTTCGATGATCGCAAATTTACCGACCGGATTGCTTGTGTAAACCGAAGCGATACTTTGCAGCGGAGCGGCCTGGGGAGCCGGGGGTTTTTGCCAGAAAAACAGGATGCGTTTCCACAGAGGGCGCGGATCAGAATGTTTGGATTTTTTCTCTTCCTCCGCATTTACTTCAGTGGTCGGCGATACATCCGGCTCGGTAGTTTCGTCCATCTCTTCTGATTCCGTTTCTGCGGGGGAGGGGGTTGCTGATGTTTCAACAGCGGTGTTTGCCGCAACCTCCGCCTCAGTATTTTCCGAGGCTGATTTACTGGTTTGGCAGGCACTCAGCAGCATGGCCAGGCACAAAACCAGCAGACACTTTGACAGAAGACAGAAAGATTTTAAATTAGACTGCATCAGCAGAAAACTACTCGTTTTTAAAAAAATTCCAACCCGCGAAAATATCACTCCACGCAGACCGGCTTCAAATCCCATATTTCGTTCGCATATTCACTGATAGTGCGGTCGCTGGAAAATTTCCCTACGCGAGCCGTATTCAGAATCGCCATTTTTGCCCATCGTGCTTTGTCGCGATAGGCAGTATCTACGTTTTTCTGTGTCTCGCTGTAGGACGCAAAGTCCGGTAAACACAGGAAAGGATCGCTGTGAATCAGGTTGTCACGCAGCATGGACAGAACGCCATTCGGCTCCTGCGGTGTAAAGTAATTTGACCCAACCCAATCGACGACTGCTTCAAGTTCTTCGTTTTTGTTCAGGTAATCGGCAGGGTTGTATCCCTTTGCCCAGAGGTCGGCTACTTCCTCCACGGTCATCCCAAAAATAAAAATATTTTCGTCGCCGACTTCTTCACGAATTTCCACGTTGGCACCGTCCAGCGTGCCGATAGTGAGTGCACCATTGAGCGCGAGCTTCATATTCCCCGTGCCAGAGGCCTCTTTGCCGGCGGTCGATATCTGCTCAGATAAATCTGCTGCCGGCACAATTCGCTGCGCCAGTGAAACCCGATAGTTCGGCAGAAAAACGACTTTGAGTTTTCCGTTAATACGTTCGTCATTATTGATGCATTTACCGACCGAATTGATCGCCTTGATAATACACTTTGCGAGATCATAACCCGGTGCTGCCTTGGCTCCGAAAATAAAGACTCGGGGCACGATATCGAGGTCCGGGTTTTGCAACAGCCGACGATACAGCGCGAGAATGTGAAGCAGATTCAGGTGCTGGCGTTTGTATTCGTGAAGTCGCTTGATTTGTACATCAAACAAAGCCGTCGGATCGACATCGATGTCGCAGGTTTCCTTTATGATACGCGCAAGGTCTTTTTTATTCTCAAGCTTCACGGACATAAATTCTTTTTGGAATTCGGTGTCATCCGCAAAAGGTTCGAGCTCTCGCAGCTTGTTCAAGTCACGCTCCCAACCAGAGCCGATTTTGGAGGTAATAAGTTTGGAGAGCCTCGGGTTGCAAGCAAGCAGCCAACTGCGCGGTGTGATGCCATTAGTCTTATTATTAAAACGCCCGGCAAAAAGCTCGTTGAATTCCGGAAAAAGATTTTTTTTCAGAAGCTCCGTATGCAATGCCGCGACACCATTGACCGAATGCGAACCCACGACCGCAAGATGCGCCATGCGCACCATCTGCGTGTCACCCTCTTCGATCAGTGAAAGAACCCGTTTTTTCTGTACATCGCCCGGCCACTTTGCCTCGACCTCGTCCATAAAGCGTTTGTTGATTTCAAAAATTATCTGCAGGTGCCGTGGGATCACTTTTTTGAAAAGTCCGACGCTCCATTTCTCCAGAGCCTCGGGAAGCAAGGTGTGGTTAGTATAAGCAAAAGTGCGGTTGACGATTCCCCAGGCTTCCTCCCAGGACAAACCATACTCATCGTGAAGAAGGCGTTGCAGTTCGATTACAGCAATCGCAGGATGTGTATCATTGAGCTGAATTGTAGCCTTATCCGGAAAGGTTTGCCAGTCTTCGTTGCTCTGCAGGAATCGCCTCACGATATCCTGCAACGAACAAGCCACAAAAAAGTATTGCTGGATCAGCCGCAGCTCCTTGCCATCCTCCGTTTTGTCATTTGGATAAAGAACTTTTGAAATTGTTTCGCTCTCATTTTTCTTACGGACCGCTTCGACATACCCCCCTTTATTAAAGGCTTCAAAATCAAATTCCTCCGTGGCACGAGATTCCCAGAGTCGCAAAAAATTAACCGTATTCGTGCCGTAACCAGGAACCGGAATATCATAGGGAAGTCCGATCAGCTTATCCCATCCCACCCAGTGCGAAACGTAATTTCCACGATCATCAAAAACATTTTCCACCCGTCCGTAGATCGGAATCTCCACAGCATATTCCGGTCTCACAATCTCCCAGGGCGTCCCGGATTTCATCCAGTCATCGGGTAGCTCCCGTTGATATCCGTTGCTGAATTCCTGTTTGAAAAGGCCGTATTGATAATGAATTCCATACCCGATCGCCGGCAGGTCAAGAGTCGCCAGAGAGTCCAGAAAACAGGCGGCAAGCCGTCCCAGTCCACCATTGCCCAGAGCCATATCATATTCCTCCCGGCGAATATCCTCAGAATCAAGTCCCAGTTCCTCCAGTGCGGCGACCATATTATCCATGATTCCCGCATTATAGAGACTCGTAGTGTAAAGTCGCCCGATCAGAAATTCCAGCGACATGTAATATACCCGCTTCACATTATTTTCCTTGTGCACGCGCTGCGTAGCAATCTGACGCTCGACAATAACAGAATGAATCGCCTTCGCCGTCGCATGAAACCAATCCCGCTTCGTAGCCAGGCTCGGGTCCCGCGAAAGCGAAAATTTCATGTGATTCAAAATAAGTCCCTTCAGGCCCGAAACCGAAGTATCCAGAGTTGGTTCAAAATTGCTCATAAAAAATTTGTCCTTATAAATTCAGAATCCTCTTAAGAGCAATAAACAGGCCGGATTGTCAAGGTGCGTGAGGAAGCTCAAGCGTCTCTTTAACCCCTCGCACACTTCACAGCAGCTTCCCAAAAAGCAAAAACCGCTCCCGTCTTCTGCGTCCGTGCGGCACGACAACAAGCAATGCCAACCTCAACAGGTGGAGCTTTTGAAGGCAGTGGCTTCACAACCAACCGTGGTCCCGACAGGCACTGGAAACCCTCTTGCACAATGGCAACCCCCCGTCCCGCCTCCACCGCAGCAATCAGACTCGTCGAGCTGTTATGCTCCTCCCCGATCCCGGGCAGCCCTTCTTTTTTAAAAATACTTTCGATCCAGGACAGATACTCCGGATACTGCTCCCGTGTATAAATAATAAGGCGCTCCTCCGCCAAAGACGATATACCCACCCGTTTTTTAAAAGCCAGCGGATGCGACGGATGCATTGCCACACAAGCCGCAAAACGACGAATCTCCTTAAATTTCAGCCCCTTCATCTCCGATTTTCGGGGTCGAACCATAAACGCCAGATGCAGCGATTTCTCTCGCAGCCCCGCCAGCATTTCACTGCTCGACAAATCATGCAAATGTACCTGCACATCGGAAAAACTTTCCTGAAAGTGTCTCAGCGTTTCAGGCAAAATCTTTACCGTTAAAGACGGTGCATATCCCAGATGCAGTTCTTCCTGGGTCACTCCGCTGAAAGCTCTGATCGTTCGCTGCGCCTCCTCTGCCCGCTCCAGTACTGCCCGTGCCTCCGGGATAAAAACCTGCCCGGCCCTGGTCAGACGCAAAGCCTGGGCCTGCCGTTCGAAAAGCTCGACACCCAACTCCTCCTCAAGCTGCCGAATTTGCCGACTCAGTGGCGGCTGCGAAATATACAGCCTCTCCGCTGCTCGAGTCACATTCTCTTCTTCAGCCACAGCCACAAAATATCGAAGATGACGAAGCTCCATAAGACTAAAGCATATCTTTCAGGTATGCTAATGCCAGCTTGAAAATAAAAATTGAGCGATAAAGCAGGAGTATATTTTCTCCTTCATGGTCGTCATTCCTGCGCAATCAGGGTTCGAAAATGAGGTAAGGCTGGATTTTTTCCACCAGAGCTGGCCCTACACCCTTCACGCGCACAAGGTCTTGCGCCTGGAGGAACTCCCCGTCCTCACGAGCTTCGATAATACGTGTTGCCAGGGTTTCGCCAACACTTGGAAGCTGCATCAACTCATCGCGTGAGGCATTGTTGGGATTGATGGAGGACTCTTTAAGCGGCTGTGCTGCGCCGTCATGTGCCAGAGCCAGCTCAGCCTGCTCGCGGCGCTCGGCTTGTCTTTCTTTGGGGAGTGAATCCCAGTCAGTTTTTGCCCAGACACCCCGACTGTTTTTGGCAGCAACAAGTTCGGTGTCTGCCAGACGTTGGCGGTAGCCATCCTGATCTTCACCGTAAGGAGTCCGGCGCGAAACTCCGTAGGCACGTGCCTGACCATTTTTCACAAGTAGTTCCGCCAGATCGCTTCCGTCCTCCAGAGTAACGAAGGCGTAGATGCGCGAGTATTTTGCACTACCACGTCCGTCGGCAAAACTGGTGTGGATCGTGAAAGGCCCCTTCATCAGTTGCTCTTTGGTGAACAGCGCGGCCTGCTTTCCAAACTCTTTCGCCTGCGCAATCGACTCAGAAGGTTTCTTACCTGAAATTCCGAAATACCTGCGTTGCGTCCGCAGCCGTTGTGCATCAGCAGTATCCCGAACGGCAGACTCGATACAATCCGCACCGTAGAGGCGCACGGTTTGTTTTTTTCCATTTGGAAATTTAACCAAAAAGCTGTCGCCATCGGCCCAGTCGGTTTCGATGTAAGTGCAGCCCGGAATACTCGCCAGACCACTTACCGGGTCTTTCTCGTATTCAGTCTTTTTTGTGGATTTGGCCGCCCGAATTTCCGCTTGCAAAAAAAAGCTGCCCAGCAGCAGGCAGACGCCCAATCGAAAAAGCTCTGATTTAAAAATGGGGGAAGCACGCATGTGAGTTACCTTGAGTGATGCTCTGTCTGGCCAGGTTGGTCCATGTAATACCGAAATGAAACATGTTTGAGGCAAACGAGCCGCAGATATCTCATCGATCCGACTGGACGACCGAGCTGGCGGTAGTCGCAGCTACCGACGGCGAGGGCAACGCCACCGAACGATGAGATATCAAGGTAAGTTTTAAGCATTTTTCGTGTTGGTATAGAGTGCCACCAGGGCAGCTCCGATACCCTGGGAGAGCTCACCCAGCTCAGCCGGAACGATTTTCAGGGATTTTGTCTGCATGGGATAAAGCCACGGTGCCGCAGAGGCGCGAATGGTATCCAGATATTGATTTCGAAATTCCTCCGTGGTGGCCTGCGGATCAATCAACCCTCCTCCGATCACGACATACCTGGCATCGAGTGCGACAGAAAGACTGGCTACATGCAGCCCCAGAGCTTTGGCCTGAAAGTCAAAAATTTCCAAAGCAAGCGGATCCCCTTTTTGTGCCCGTGTGCGCAGCGAAAGCACCTTTTCTTTGGGTGTATCTGCGGAGTGAGCCAGCTCATGATCCGGGTATTTTGGCAGCAGGTAATCCAAAAATTGCGGCAGCCCGGAAATACTGGTGTAGGCTTCGACACACCCCCAGGAGCGTCCGCAACCACAGTCAAACTTCGGTAAATTCAGCAGATGCAGGGGAGCGGGCATGTGGGCAGCCTCCATCCCGGTGAGGGTATCTCCATCCAGCGGAAAGCCCTGTGCATTGACGTAAGCACAGCCCAGCCCCGAACCTGGAGCGAGCATGATGACCGAAACGTTTTCTTTCTTCTTCTCACGAATTTTAGCCGCTTCAGCCACCCCGCCGTAGTTGCCGTCGTTGCCGGCAGTCAGTGGGATCGCGCGTCCTGCAGCCTGTGCCAGAGCGGCAGAATAGTCTTCATAAAAATTCCAGCCCTCAAATTCCGGAGGCAGATTGGCAGCACGATCCAGCACACCGTAGCCTTGATAAGGACCAGGTATGGCCAGGCCGACACCGCGAACCTGCTGCCAGGAGAGTTTATGCGTATGCAGGAATTTTTCGATCCCTTCGATCCAGCCGTTTATTACAGCTTTTGTGCCGGATTGTGAGTTGGTTGAGCTTTGAGCAAGCTCCAGAGATATGGGGCTGCCGTCGGCAAAAATGCCTGCTGTTTTCGATGTGGTTGCGCCGCTGTCCGTTCCCAGGTAAATGTCTTTCATAAATTTCTGAATCAGAGTCTCCGCTTTAACACTTTCTGATTCATCGGCAAAATCTAAAATTTCCGCTGCAAAATTTCATCCTATACCTCGCGGCTCTCAAACTGTTAAAAGACCTGCCGTGAATCCACTTTTAAAAATCGCCCTCTACCTGCTCGTCGTCGGGCTGTGTGCCATTTTTATTTCGCCTGCAGCTTATTGGTTCATCCACTGGTTGATTGACCTTGGCTTTACCCCCCTGGCTTTTCTGGAAAATTTTCCCTTTCATCGTTACTTCAGCCGCACACTGCAGGTTTCGGCCATTGTTCTGGCACCGCTGCTTGCCTGGTGGCTCTCCATCCGAACGCTCACTCAGCTCGGTCTGGAAAAAAATCCCCGCAGGCTCAAAGACCTGACGCTCGGTCTCAACTCTGCCCTCATTCCGCTCACGATTCTCGCAATCATTTACTTCGTCTTTGCCTTCTACCGCTTTCAAAACGAACCCGAGTTTACAAAGCTTTTCCGCATCCTCGGCACTGCTGCCGTAGTGGCCTGCCTGGAAGAATTTTTCTTCCGCGGCGTCCTGCTCGGCCTTGCTGTTCGTTCTTTTGGGAAATGGAAAGGAGCCCTTTTTTCTGCACTGATTTTTGCTGTCGTTCACTTTTTGCGCCCGGCTCGCCTGCCGGATTCCGCACCCGTGGACTGGGGGAGCGGCTGGTCGCAGCTCTTCTCATTCACACACGGACTCCCCACTTTATATCTGTTGAGCTTTGGCTTTGCCTCCCTGCTGCTCTCCGGTCTCATCCTCGCCTGGGCAACTCTGAAAACAAAATCCCTTTATCTCCCCATAGGTATCCATGCAGCCTGGGTCTTCGGCCAGCAGAGCCTGCAGGTTATTGGGAAATTCACTCCCTCTCCTAAGACAGCAGCACTCCCCTGGGTCGGTCCGAACCTCGTCAGCGGAGCGGTTCCCACCGGTCTGTTACCGCTTCTTGCCCTTATTTCGACTGCCTGCATTCTTTTCTTTTGTTTGCGCAGCCGCCAAAATTCTCCGCAAGCCAGCGACGAAAAATAACCCCCCCCGCTTTCCTGTGACTGTTTTTGCCCGAATGCCCAACCAGCTTCGCGACCTTGGAAATTCGGCTTTGGAACTTCTCTTCCCCTCTCGCTGCGAAGTCTGCGGCCATGCTGCGGCCCCAAAAGTGCAGATTTGCCCGCACTGTGATAAAGAGCTCCCGCGTATCTCAGGAACTCAATGTGAAGTTTGTTCTCAGCCCTTTGCCAGCACACACACGCATCTCATTTGCTCAAATTGTATCGAGCGCGATTTTCAGTTCGTCTGCTGCCTGTCACCAATGCGAGCTTGCGGACCAGTCCGGGACATCATTCATCGTCTGAAATATTCAAAGTCTCCCCACCTGGCCGATGTGATCGCCTCCTGGATGGTCCCACTTATTGAGGATCCCCGCCTGAAAAATATCACCATCGATGCGCTCGTGCCTGTTCCCTTACACAAAAAACGCCTTCGGGAACGTGGCTACAATCAGGCCGCTCTCCTCGCCGATCAACTCTCCCGTATCTGGAAAATCCCGATTTTTTACGCTCTGACCCGCACGCATTACACAGAGACCCAGACACATTTTGATCGTAGCAGGCGCATGGAGAACTTGCGCAATGCCTTCGATTTCGTTCACAATACGACTCTGATTCAAAAAAACATTATGCTGATCGACGATGTCTTCACCACTGGCTCCACGCTCAACGAATGCGCCCGCACTTTGCTCCGACACGGAGTCGGCAGCGTCCGGGCAATGACCGCCGCCCGTGCCTGACATCCCACATAACCACCTCCGCAATTTTTCACACTATGGCCATTTTTAAAAAACCCGTCCTGTCATCACTCACCAAACGCAATCGCGAAATGCCCGAGGGCCTTTGGAAAAAATGCCCGTCCTGCAATGAACTCATCCACAACATCGCTATCGAGGAAAACAGCAAAATCTGTCCAAAGTGCGATCATCACTTCTCGCTGGGAGGCAAAGCACGAATCGATTTGCTGGCCGACCCCGGCAGCTTTGAAGAGCACGATGCTAACCTGGTCTCCCTCGATCCGCTCAAATTTACCGGTGTTTCCACCTACGAGGACCGCCTGAAAACCTACCGCGAAAAAACCGGACTCAAAGACGCCGTCATCAGCGGTCAGGCAAAAATCCTGGATCACCCTGTCGGCATTGCGGTCATGGATTTCTCCTTCCTCGCAGCAACAATGGGCTCCGTCGTCGGTGAAAAAATTACACGTATCATCGAGCACAGCACCGCAAAAAAACAAGCCGTCATCATCGTCTGTGCCTCCGGTGGAGCACGCATGTATGAAAGCATGCTCAGCCTCATGCAAATGGCAAAAACCAGCGGTGCCCTCGCTCGCCACGCCAAAGCCGGCTTACCCTACATCTCCGTTCTCACCAACCCTACCACGGCAGGTGTGATGGCCAGCTTTGCCTCACTCGGCGACCTCAATATTGCCGAACCCAAAAGCATGATCGGCTTTGCCGGACCACGAGTGATTCGCGAAACCACCCATCAGGACCTGCCCCGTGGGTTTCAGACCGCCGAGTTTCTCGAAGCTCACGGACTCATCGACCACATCGTCCATCGCACAAAAATGCGAGGTTTCCTCGGAGGTGTCCTCAACTACCTCGCACCCAAGGCTAAAAAATAATTTTTTCCCGGAGTGAATTACGACGAGGCCATCGACTGGCTCTACCGGGCACAGTGGTTTGGAATCAAACTCGGACTCAGCGAGACTCGACAGCTTCTCGACCGTCTCGGAAATCCGCAAAACCGCTATCCGACAATTCACGTCGCAGGCACCAACGGCAAAGGTTCCGTCTGCGCTTTTGCCGCAGAGATTCTGCGCCGTCGCTTTTCAAAAGTTGGCCTCTTTACCTCACCACACCTGATCGATTTTCGCGAACGCATGACGCTCAATGGCCAGTGGGCCGATGCAGAACACCTCGCCGACATCCTCACACGAATCCGAAAAATTGCTGAAAAAGAAAACGCCGAGTTTACTTTTTTCAAAATCACCACCGCCCTTGCATTCACTCTCTTTGCAGAAAAGTCAGTCGATGTCGCTGTGATCGAAACCGGTATGGGCGGAGCGCAGGATTGCACAAACATACTCACCCCTCAAGCCTGTGGTATCACAACGATTTCGCTCGATCACACGCAATGGCTCGGCCCCGACATCGCCTCCATCGCCCGCGAAAAAGCGGGGATCATTAAAGCCAAAACGCCTGTTTTCACGACGGTTAAAAACCCCGTCGCCCTGGAGATTATCAAAGAATGCACGGCGAGTGTGGCGGCACCCTTTACACAAATTTCGGAGCTGTATCGGGGGGCTACTCCTGGCCTGGCGGGCACACATCAGAGATGGAACGCAGCTCTGGCAGCCGCACTTTGTCGCAGCATCGAGCCGGATGAAAAAAAACTTTCGGATGAAGTAATTTCGCAGGCAATAACCGAGACTTCCTGGCCCGGACGCTTTCAGAAAATCTCTCTCGCACCAGGCGGCAATGAACTAATTCTCGACGGAGCACATAACCCGGAAGCAATTCGAGAAGTCGTAAATACTTGGAAGTCCCGCTTCGGTGAACAGCGCACAGCGATTATTTTCGGAAGCCTGACTGACAAAAACTGGAATCAAAACCTCCGGCTTCTCAGCGAGATTGCCACGCACTTTTACTTTGTCCCCCTTCGCAGTCCGCGCAGCATGGAGCCATCCGAGCTTGTCGATAAATTAAAGATGATAAACAACATTCCCGGTACCTCGACAACTTCGGAGAAAGCCCTGGCTCATGCCAGACAGTCCCCGGAATCCTGTCTCCTTACCGGTTCTCTTTTCCTCGTTGGCGAAGCACTTTCTTTGCTGAAAAAAATGCCACTGCCGCCCGATTCTGAGCAGTAGTTAATTCCTGAGAAGCTTTTCGAGGTCTTTCATTACTTTGCTCGGCCCAACGTAAGAACCGTCCACATAGGAAGCGGAAAGGACCTGGCCGGTCTCGTCAATTACAACAAGGTTGGGGATTCCCCTGCTCCTGTATTTTGCGAGAACGTTTCCGGTATTGTATTCATCGAAGCGAAGGGCGGGCCATTCCATTTTATCCTCCTTCATGTATTCGAGCATTTTTTCCGAAGATTTGTCGTTACTCACAAAAATAATATCGAATTTGTCACGTTGACTCTTTTTTCGCTTATACATGCGCACGAGTTGCGGAGTGAATTTTCGACACGGGCCGCACCAACTGGCAGAGAAATAGATGGCGAGATATTTTTTGGACGTGAGCTGACTCGCATCGAAATCCTGGAATTTGTTTTTGTTCAGAACGACCAGGCTGTTGCTTAGGCTGTCCGCCACCGTATTGTGAATGTTGTTTTCAGACGTAGTTTTACTTTCCTGGGATATCTGATCTGTCGGCTTGTTGTGCTCCGACGCTGTAGCAGAAGCCGGGGTGGCATTGCGCTGACTGGCTGCTAAAAGAGCTGCCTGATGAGTGGCGAGTTTTTGAGTGCGCACTGTCAGATCAGTCTCTTCTGCCGGGAAAACCAGGTCAGCACCCAGGGCATTTACTTTGACTCCGTTTGTGGTGATTGCTTTGACGGGGTAAGTTCGTCCGGGTCCGACCTTCATGGAGCCGGAGGTTTTTCCATTTACGACAAGCGGCAGATTGTGAGCAACAGTCACTGTCACTTCCTTAGGCCAGAGCGAGCGGTTTTGGCTGATTGCAGAAAGAGAGAGGTCGTCTTCTGCCCAAAGGATTAAAGTTGCAGACAGAGACAGGGCAAAAATACAAATTGGGAGGAAAGACCTCATACTCTATACATACAACTCCACTAAGAGTTTTGTTGCAATATTATGTTTATGTGCCTGTTTGCCCATCTGAGCTTTTAATCAGTTTGAAAGTGATGAGGTATATCAAGTAAAAGCTTTTTTTCGAAAAGCTCGTAAACTTCGTAAATTTCCCCAGTCCGCTCCGCACATTTTTTGAGCCTGCATCTTTCGCTTCGATTTGTAGCGAGTTTGATTAATTTCACACAACTCATTGACAAATGACGAGCTCCCTAACACCGCTCCGTCGCAAAAATACCTTACCCGACACCTCAACACCTCGGTTAGACTCAACTTCCCTCCACGTTTTATTACCTCCTCCACACGTTCTCTGTCTATCCCACATCGTTTTTTTCGTGTATCACCGGCTTCATATTTACATTTCGCACCGTGCTCAAACAGCAAGCAACGATATCTTCGCGAAACCCCTCTCCAGTTTACACGGCGACCAATCCCATACGAAGTCTGATCCAGCAAACGACAAAGTCCCTTTCTGGCCAATGATCCTCCAGCCACAGATTCGGCATATCCGCACCAGCGATAATCTTTCGGATCCTCTGCCAGCCCTGCTCTTACGGGATTCAAATCAATATACGCAGCCACTGTCATTAACGCCTCATCCGATCCCTCCACTAACACACTCTTAAACCTATCCTCCCACAACGGCCCTCGTCGTCCGGCGCGTTGATTATACCATAAAGAAAACCGCTGTTTGAGTTCCTTCATGAAACTTGAAAGGTCCCCTCGACGGGCCTCATATCTTGCCAAAAGCTCTCTCTCCCATGTCAAACTTTCTGAAGCTTTGGCGCGTTCTATCTCCTGTAAAGCAGTCGAAGTCTCTCCTGGTTTGACACAATGCAAAGCCTTTAACTCCCTTTCCAAATCAGAAAGGGAAAGAAGGGGCAGTCGTCCCGGAGCAGGAATTCGAAGCAGCAGATGAAAGTGGTTTGACATCAGGCAGTAGGTAACAATTTCCACGCCGGTGAACCGTTCCAGGCGTCGCATCAGAGCATAGAAGTAGGATTTCTCCTCATCTCCAAAGATAAAACGCCTCTCGATTGCGCGAGAAACGCAATGGTAATATCCGTCCCGTTCGGAAACAAAGGTTCCTTCGGGAATATTTTCCCCCCGGCGATGCAAAAGTATTCGAGGCTGTCTCATAATAAAAATACAGTATAAACAAAAAATTCCTCTGTCAATAAATTTTAACCTGTCACTTATTTGATATGATGCTCTTAAAAATGGGCTGCATATTAGTTAAAAAACTTAATCGGATTTGGCAGTCAGGCGGTCTTTTAGCTGCCAGGCACGGATGTAATCGACTTCCATGTAGTCGGGCAGAGAGGCGTCGTCCACGTCGTCTGTGGCCCAGCCGCCCATCTGGACGTTCATTTTGAGGTAGTTAGGCACGGAGCCGACGCGCTCGTTTTCCCATTCGACGACTTTTTTTCCGTCGATATACCAAGTGAGTTTGCCGGGTTCCCAGAGAAAGCCAAAGACGTGCCAGCCGTCGGGGGTGGGGCCGTAGTAAATGTGGCTGGAACCCCAGGATTTGTGGTCAGGGCCGTAGTCGTCCCAGTGGGCAGCGACGTTGTAGCGTCCGGGGCCCCATTCGGCCAGGTGCTCCAGGATGTCGATTTCCATACCGCCGTTTTTGGTGCTGCGGCGGGCTTCTCCGTCCAGGCCGGAGTCTTTGCCGCGGTCGGGCATCATCCAAAAGGCGGGCCAGAGGCTGCGTGTGGTGGGGAGTTTGATGCGGGCTTCGAAGTAGCCGTAGAGCTGGGTCCATTTTTCGTAGCTTTGGATGAGTCCCGCTGCATAGTCGCGTGTGTCGAGCTTGGAGTCGTTGTTTTCGTGGCCGGGATTTTTTTCCACTTTGAGGCGGAGTTTGCCATCTTCCAGGATTACGTTTTCGGGAATGTAGCGTTGGAGGTGGCCGGGCATGGGGCCGTTCCACGGGTAGCGGGTAGTCCAGAGTTTTTCGTTGAGGGTTGTACCGTCGAAGTTTTCGTCCAGAGTCAGCACCCAGTCGCCGGGGACGGGGGGGCGTTCGCCGAGCCAGGCGGGTGGGGTAACGGGTTTGCGGCGGTCTTCAGGTCCGGTGAGGGCGTGCTTGCCGGCAGCATCTCCGGGACTGCCGTAGGCTTTGAGGTCGGAGAGCAGGAGCGTTGTGTCTTCTTTTGGCTTGTCTAGAAAGACCTGGATGCCGGTGATGGTGGCGGGGTTCAGTTTGTAGCCGGTGGATTCTGTTCCGTAGTTGTTGTAGCCGAAGCGGACTTGCAGCTTTTTGGTTTCACCGGGCGGGATGCTGAGCATGGAGGTATTCCATTTTTCATCCTGCCAGTCTCCGGGATTGTCCACACGGATTGAGGCGGTTACGGGTTTTGTGCCAGGGTTGGTGACTTTTACTTCGATGCCTCCGTAGGCAGAGAGGTTCCAGCCTCCGTCGGGGATCGGAAAGGCGATGTGTGGGTAGCTGTCTCCGGCCTGGAAGGTGACTTCGAGTTTATTGTCTTTTACTGCCGTGCTGACTTTGTCTTTGGTGAGACCTGCGATTTCAGCGGGTCGGTCGGGGAAGAAGAGCTCGCCGCTGATGGCGGGGGAGTTTGAATTTTCCACACTTTCTGTCTGTGCTGGTGTGGTGGTAGTGATGGCTGTGGGTTCGCCGGAGTTGCCGTAGGTTGCGAGGTTGGAGAGCATGAGCGTGGTGTCTTCTTTGGGTTTATCGAGAAATATTTGAATGCCTGTGATGTTTGAGGAGTCGAGGGCGTAGCCGGGAGATTCTGTTCCATAGTTGTTGTAGCCGAAGCGGACGCGCAGTGTTTTGGTTTCTCCGGCAGGGATACTGATTGCGGAGGTATTCCATTTTTCGTCCTGCCAGTCTCCGGGGTTGTCCACGCGGAGTGAGGCGGAGGTGGGTTGGTCTCCAGGGTTGGTGACTTGTATTTCGATGCCTTCAAAAGCGGAGAGATTTCGATCTTTATCGGGGAGAGGGAGAGCGACGTGCGGGTATCCGTCTCCGGCTTTGAATGTGACTTTGAGTTTCCCATCTTTTATTTCTGCAGAGGCATCTTTTTTTATGAGGGCGTCTGTATCTGCAGGCTGGTTGGGAAAGAAGAGTTTTTTAGCGACTGCTGGAGAATTTGTAATTTCAGAAGTTGCAGCATGTGGTGATAAGACTGAAGTCATGATAAGAACAGGGGCGATAAAGAGTAGTTTTTTCATAAACAGGAATGGAGCTGTTTGCGTTTAATGAGATTATGCGTTCGGGTTTAAAGAAGAAGTGTAAGGCTGTTCTTATTATAGACCGCTGCTGTGAGCAGAAAGGTTTTGGATGGAAAAACAGGTATTTTTGAGGTCAAAGTGCTCTGAAAGGCTGCTTTTTTTGAAAAGTTTACTTTGTATATCATTTCAGTCTGCTGATTAGTTTTTTGCGGAATTATGTATTTATTATGTATTCTTATTCTAATGTGAGAATATTCTTCTTATTTGTATTTTACAAAAAACAGTAATAATCTGTGGAAAAGCTTTATTATGCTGTTTGGAAATCGCCCCAGTCCCTGTTATGTTGATGCTGTGAGTGTGCTTGCCGTGAAGAAGCGGCCAGGATTCTCACTGATCGAGCTTCTGGTGGTTATCGCGATACTTGGTGTTCTTGTGGCGGTGGCAGTGCCGTCCCTTTCTTCGCTGGGCAGCGGTGGGAGGATGAATCAAGCTCTGATAGAGATGAGCGGGCTGCTTTCTCAGGCCCGGCAATATGCGATAGCACAGAATACCTACGTGTGGGTTGCTTTTCGGGAGCAAAATGATGAGCAGGGGGATCCGGAGGTGGTGATGGTTATTTTGGCTTCCACGAGTGGTGAAGATAAGGTGGCCTGGGGCGATGCAGGTATTTCATTAGTGCCTGGTAATGATATTGAAATGCTGACCAGGCTAAACCGTTTTTCAAAGTTTAAGCTGGAGGAGGCAGGCACTTTTACCAGGGCAAATATTCCGGATTTACCCGATCCATCATCGGCTGACACGGCCAACGGGCTTGCAGATAATACGGCAAAGTTTGATGTAAAGTTACCCGGAATTGCTGCTCCGCAGAGGTTTGATCGTGTGGTGCAATTTTTACCTAACGGACAGGCTCGGGTGTCGAAAGCACCGATTGATTTTGTGGAGATCGGAGTTCGTCCGGTTCATGGTACCGTTCCTGAAGAAAATAATGTCGCCGTCGTGCGAATCAATGGTCTGACTGGTCAGCCTTTTGTTTATCGCCCCTGATGAATCGTTGAAGAACCATGAAACGCAGAACTCTCAATAGAAAAAAACTAAAGGGCACACCTGGAAACCTCATTTTCAGTACAGAGTTGTTCAAAATCCCGGAGACGGCGTTGAAAAGATGCCCGTTGGGACAAGGCCAGCGGCTATCTTTTCGCCTTGTCTCCAAAATTTTGTCCGGTCTCTCTGCCGAAAAGCAGAGAGCCGGGTGTGCCCTTAAATCGTTGATCCCGGGAGGATAATTCGCGGACGTGCTGCTACGCGAAGTTCAGGAATTTCGGACTGTAAACGCCAGGTGAGACTGTCTTCCGGTCCCTCCGGGCGTATGTGAAGTGCTCCAATAAATTCCGCACCATTATCGATAGACATCGATTTAGCATAGACATCTCCCTCCACTCGTGCCCCTTTGCGGAGGCGAACTCTGCGACTAGCAACGATATCTCCTCGCAGAGAGCCGCGCACTTCGACCTCTCCGGCCTGCAGCGGAAAAGGGGTAAAAATATCCGCTTCCCTGGTAAGAATCATGTATTCTGCCGCAAGCCTGGACTGAAGGCCGCCCTGGAATGAAATGGTTAGTGAGTCCTCGCAGTAAAGTAGTCCAAAAAACTGTCCGTAAAGGTCTGCGGAGGAACAAACGACACGACCAACATTGAGAGAGGCTTTTTTTTTAACCGTTAACTTTGCACGAATATCCAAGTCGTTGCGGGAAACACTCGTCGATACAACAAAGGGGGTAAAGCTGATATAGGTCGTGCAGGTCGGGCAATTGCTGCCTTTTACGTAGCCTGATGCTACGTGTTTGTGACCACAGCGATAACACCGAACTTCGCGGTCTGCCCGACGAAAAAGCCCGATGATTCGACTTCGCATCGGAGAGTCTGCCCTGACTTCCGATGTATTTTTTTGAGTATCCCGCTGGCGACGCTGCACTGCCTCCCGGCTGAAGGAGCTTCCGCAGTGGTTGCAAATTGTTTTTATAAACTCCGGCGATTCCCGCTGAGTTTCACCACAAGCCGGACAATCCACATTTATTTTGGGAAGTGTCCGAAAAGACATTATCTTATAAATTAAATCATGCAGCCCAATTCCGGGCAACGGCTTTGCAGGCGAGACACCTGAACAGTAGCATAAAAAATCCCCTACAAAAATTGTAAGAGCATCCTTTTATCAAACTGTGGCAGGTTTGGAGCCTGAGCCGGCCGTGCTGGCCGAACCCGATCCGGAGGTCGAAGTCGAGCGGGACGCCGGTGAACCTGATGAAGACGGAGAAGATTTACTTTTATCTTCGTCACGTTTGACGGATTTGCTCGGAGTGACTTCGGAGCGTCCGACAAAAGTGGCTCCTTCCTCGATGATGATGCGCATTGCACGCAGATCACCCGTCAGCTCTGAACTGGCTTTAAGCTCTGCTTTTTCGGTGACGGAGATGTTTCCGACGACGGTACCGTGAAGGATGCAGGATTTTGTTCGGACTTCGCCTTCGACGTGTGCATTTTTACCGAGAGTCAGAAGACCCTCTGAGATAATTTCTCCTTCGATTGTTCCGTCAAAGATAAGTTCGTTTTCGAACTCCAGGGTTCCTTTGATTGAAACGTCATTAGTGAGAATATTTTTGGCATTGGAGCCGGAGCTGGGTGAGGATGATTCAGGCATAAGAGAGCTGGTCAGATTATTGAGGTTCATTGGATTTAATAGAGATAGTGACTTGAAATGGCGAACTGAGCGGGAAAAATCAAGAGGATTCCGCAGAGCTGCCTAAAAATATCAGGGGTATTTGACCCCGCAGCCGTAGGGAGTGGTTGTCGGATTGGAAACAGGTTTACCCTCAGTAATTTCTTCTAAAGCGACAGTCACATAGTTCGTAGCACCTTCGACATCTTCAGATTTTGTCGTGGGTTTGTCGTCAATCGCACCGTGGTAAACCAGGACGCCCTCTTCGTTGATGATATACATTTCCGGGGTGCGCGTGGCACCGTAGGCCTGGCCGACTTTTCCGTCCTCATCCAAAAGATAGGCTGCAGCGACATTGCCTTCTTCTTCATTTTTAGCCGTTGCATCAGCTCCGCTCATGTGCCCCTGTTTGCCGGGTGCAGACGAGCAGATGGACAGCCAGACGACTTCGTCATCGGCTGCTTTTTTTTGCAGAGCCTGCATATTTTTTGCTCCGTAATGTTTTTGTACAAACGGACACCCATAATTAACCCACTCGAGCACGACGGTCTTACCTTTATAATCCGAAAGTTTATGCTCCTTACCGGAAGTATCTTTTAAAGTGAAATTCGGGGCGGGTTTTCCAACCTCGACGTCTGCATGTAGCGACAGCGATGCACCTAAAACAACTGCTGTTAGTAATGTCAGAATTTTTTTCATGGCTGTGAATGCTAACGCTCCCGCTGAATTAAAGCAAGCCACACAAAAAAATTCCCAAATTCCTCTTTGCGTGTTGGCGCGACATCGGCCATAGTGCGCGGCTCTCCGGAACCTGAAGTTGAACATTCTTAAAAAGCATCGCCATGCAAAAAATACGTAACATCGCCATCATCGCCCATGTTGATCACGGAAAGACAACTCTCGTGGATCAACTGCTAAAGCAATCCGGAACCTTTCGTGCCAACCAAAAAGTTGATGAGCGCATCATGGACTCCATGGATCTGGAGCGGGAAAAAGGTATCACCATCCGGTCCAAAAATGCAGCTTATACCTACGAAGATCATCATATTAATATAGTCGATACTCCCGGCCATGCGGATTTTGGCGGAGAAGTCGAGCGCATTATGAAAATGGTCGATGGCGTTCTTCTCGTCGTGGACGCCTACGAAGGCCCGCAGGCGCAAACGAAATTCGTACTCAAAAAAGCTCTCGAAAATTCCGCCCGTCCAATTGTCGTCGTTAATAAAATCGATCGCGAAAACGCTCGTCCGGAAAAAGTTCTCGATATGGTATTCGAACTCTTTCTTGAACTCAACGCGACCGACGAACAACTCGACTTCCCACACATTTACGCCAGCGCAAAAGACGGCTACGCCAAAGCAGAACTCGAAGACAAAAGCGACAACCTAAAGCCACTTTATGATGCGATTATAAAATACATCCCCTCACCGCCTGTCTCCGACGATTCGTATTTTCGTTTCCTGGTTTCCAATCTCGACTACAGCGACTACCTCGGACGTATCGCTTACGGACGCATCACCAGCGGTAAAATAAAAGTCGCCGATCCGCTTGTCTGCCTGCGCACCAACGGCAGCATCGTGCAGGGAAATATCACCGCTATTTTCAGCCATGCCGGTCTCGAAAAAATCAAAGTTCAGGAAGCCTCCCAGGGAGACATCGTTGGCATCGCCGGCTTCGAAGATGTCTATATCGGCGACACCCTCACCGACACAGAGGAACGCGAACCTCTCCCTTTTGTGCTCATTGATCCGCCGACGATCAGCATGCGAATCTGCGTAAACGATTCCCCGATGGCCGGGCGCGAGGGCAAGCTGCTGACCGCACGGCAAATCCGCGAACGCCTCATTCGCGAGACACGCACCAACGTCTCTCTGCAGTTCAGCGAAACAGATACCGCCGGCCATTTTGAAATCAAAGCACGCGGCGAAATGCAAATCGCCGTCCTCGTCGAGCAAATGCGCCGCGAAGGATTCGAAGTCCTGGTCTCGCGCCCCGAAGTCATTTTTAAAAGAGACGAATCCGGCAAGCTGCTCGAGCCTTACGAATCTCTCTACCTCGACCTCCCCAGTGAAAACCTGGGCGACATTCTCCAGATTCTCGCAGCACGCAAAGCCGAAATTCTGGATATGAAACACCAGCCCACCACCGTGCTCGTGGAAGCCACCGTGCCCACCCGCGGCCTCATCGGCTTTGAAAGCGATCTCGTCAACCTCACAAAAGGCCACGGCGTAATGAGCCATATTTTCAAAGAATACGGCCCGCACAAAGGCGAAATCCCAGGGCGCATCAGCGGGGTCCTTGTTTCTATGGAGGCAGGTACCACCACAGCCTACGCTCTCGATACGATTCAAACTCGCGGACGACTTTTTATCGGTCCGTCGGTCGAAGTTTACGAGGGTATGATCCTCGGAGAAAACGCCCGCCCCGACGATATGCCGGTCAATCCCTGCCGTGCAAAAAAACTGACAAACATGAGAAGCTCCGGAGACGGAAAAGGCATCCAGCTTTCTCCACCCGTTATCCTCTCACTCGAACGTGCACTCGAATATATCGCTGACGACGAATACGTGGAGGCAACTCCCCACTCCCTTCGACTGCGCAAAAAAATTCTCGGTGCAAACGAACGCAAACGCGCTGCAAAATCAAAAGCCCAGGCCGAGGTATAATATACATCCTGCTCTTGTCGCCGGGAGACGATTTGTTCAAAATCGCCGCCAATGAGCAAACCTCCCAAACAAAGCGCAAGCGAACTGACGCCGGAATATCTCGCCGGACGTCTGAACAAAGTATTCTCTAAAAAAAATGTCGAGCAAAGCCCGCAGCAATTGCAGGAACTGTTTGATACTTTTTACGCCGCCAGCCTGTTAAAAGAAGAGGGACGTATCGTTCGGATGCGCATCGCTTTTGCCCCTCCCGAAGAATTTTCAAAAGAGACCTCGCCTGGCATCCATGTATTACATTTAAAAAAACCCCACGATCTGACGACGACGGAAATCAAGCGTCTCAGCCCGGCAGCAAATTTCTATCACTCGCTCATCGGAGTCTGGCCCGACCAGGACAACCAATGTGTAATATGGGGTATTATAAATACAGGCACGCGCTGGATGAACTCGATGACTGCCGGACGAAAGCCTGCTACCCGAAGAATAGGACACCCTGTCGTTCACATTCGAGACCCGGGCCTGCTTTACTTTTATGAAAATTATGAACTCGTGGCAGAGTGGAGAGGGCTTGAGCTGAGAGGGCCGCAGTTGGATGTTTTTAAATCCTCTTACACCAGGGAGCGCTTCACCGAACTGCGTCAGCGCATTGTTAAAAATATCGGTATGCGGCATCTGCCGGACACGCTCAGCATAGAAACCTACGCCGATGTTATTCACCGCCTCGCCCTGTACATGCTCAGACGCATTATAAATCTCGTGCGCAGTCAGGCTCACGGAGGCTCTCTGGTTATTGTCACCACTTCAAAGCCCGGAGAGGTGCAGGATTCTCTGCGCTGGCTCAATTGTAAATATGCCATCCAGGACGACAAACACACCCCCATGGCGCATACATTGCTGGCAAGAACTCTGCGCCGTATTGGCGAACTCTCATCTGTCGGTGCCGACGTGGACGAAGCCTGGGGACACTTTCAGTCCACCCACGATGCGGAACTCGACGAGCTTGAGGAATCCTTCTACGAGCTGGCCCATCTCTATGCCGACATGATGCAGGTGGACGGAGCACTGGTCCTGGAAGAGAGCCTGGGAGTGATCGGCTTCGGAGGAGAAATCCTGACCGATCGCAATGTGGTGCATGTGGAGCAGGCCCTGGACCTGGAGCGGCGTAAAGTTCGCCCGTGGAATGTGCTCAGCGACGGCACCCGCCACCGATCGATCTATCGCCTTTGTGCAATGGACCCAGGTATCCTGGGCTATGTCGTCTCCCAGGACGGACAGGTCCGCATGATCGCAAACGTCGATGGCACCGTCACCTTCTGGCAACACTCGGCAGCCTGATAATCAAATAAGGGCACACCCGGAAAGCTGCTTTTCAGGTGTGCCCATAAATCAAACTTTTTCCGGGACAGCTTCCTCTACGGCAGTTTCTGAAGTCGGCACCTCACGGTTTCGGTTGGGTTCGATGATCCGGAATTTCGGGAGATAATTTTCCCAGTCTGCCAGGATCGCCGCGGCTACTTCGCTCTGCGTTACGTCGTGATGGGTCTGAATGAGATTTTTCAGTTCCTCAATGTCGGCCTTGTCTTCCTGCGTAATGCGGATCGGGGCGATGAGGTGCTTATTCATCAGCTCCGGAAAACTGTCGCTTTCGTCGAGAATGAAGGCTTTGCCACCCGTCATACCTGCTCCGAAGTTACGACCCACAGGACCGAGGATTACAGCGAGGCCGTTGGTCATGTATTCGCAACCGTGATCGCCGACACCTTCGATGACAGCGGTGCCGCCGGAGTTTCGCACACAGAAGCGCTCACCCGCACGCCCCGCTGCAAAGAGGCGTCCGCCTGTGGCACCATACATAACGGTGTTTCCGATAATCATGCATTCTGAGGCTTTGAATTTTCGCTCGGCTGGCGGACGGATGATGATTTCGCCGCCGCTCATACCTTTGCCGACGTAGTCGTTAGACTCGCCGGTGAGGGTGAGCTTTACGCCGGGAGAGAGAAAGGCACCCAGGCTCTGGCCGGCGGTTCCTTCGAGGTCCAGGCAGATGGTGTCGTTGGGCAGCCCGTCACCGCCGTAGCTGTAACCGATCTCTCCCGAGAGCATCGTGCCGATGGAGCGATTTGTATTTTTTACGCGATAGCTGAGGCGGACCGGGCGAGCATCCGTGATGGCGTCGTGCGCATCCTGCAATACGAGTTCGTCCAGAGTCTGATCTTCCGGGCCGTCGTTGCGGTCGCGGGTGGCGT
This sequence comes from Chthoniobacterales bacterium, assembly GCA_047973165.1. Taxonomy (GTDB): domain Bacteria; phylum Verrucomicrobiota; class Verrucomicrobiia; order Chthoniobacterales; family JBKEAD01; genus JBKEAD01. The sequence goes on along the minus strand of JBKEBM010000170.1, from coordinate 8,036 downwards.
GAAGGACTGCGGTTGGGTCGTCGGGAGCGACATTTGCGAGGAGGCGACTGAGGTCCACCGTGTTTGCTTTTGGATGTCCCTCGATATTGCGCTGGCGGAGATTTTCCACTTGTCCAACCATTTCGTCGATCGTGCGAAAGCCGAGGCTGGCCATGATTTCACGAACCTCCTGAGCGACGGCATTAAAGAAAGCCACCAGCGTGTCGGCGGAGCCTTTGAATTTTCCACGAAGTCTTTCGTCGAGGGTTGCAACTCCGACCGGGCAGGTGTTGAGGTGACACTGGCGGACGTAAACGCAGCCGATGGCAATGAGAGCTGCCGTTCCGAAATTAAACTCCTCAGCTCCGAGCAGAGCGGCATAGACAATGTCTTCGCCCGAGCGCATACCACCGTCGGTACGGAGAGTGACGCGGTTGCGAAGGCCATTGAGTATGAGAATCTGATGTGTCTCAGCTAGGCCAAGCTCCCAGGGGCCACCCGCATTTTTGATCGAACTGATCGGCGATGCTCCCGTGCCACCGTCGTGGCCACTTATGAGAATGATGTCCGCATGGGCCTTGGCGACGCCTGCAGCGATTGTGCCGACACCGGCTTCGGCGACAAGTTTCACCGTGACGCGGGCACGTGGGTTCACCTGTTTCAGATCGTAAATGAGCTGCGCCAAATCTTCGATGGAGTAAATATCGTGGTGTGGCGGCGGCGAGATGAGTGTGACGCCTGGAATCGAGTGACGAAGCCCGGCAATGTAAACGCTAACCTTGTGGCCGGGGAGTTGGCCGCCCTCACCGGGTTTTGCGCCCTGGGCCATTTTGATTTCGATCTCTTTGGCACTGGCGAGGTAGGCTGCAGTGACACCAAAGCGGCCTGAAGCGATTTGTTTGATTGCGCTGTTTGCCCAGTCGCCGTTTTCACGACGTTTGAAGCGGGCCGGGTCTTCGCCTCCCTCACCGCTGTTGGATTTCCCGCCAATACGATTCATGGCAATGGCGAGCGTCTCGTGCGCTTCGGGGCTGAGGGCACCGAGCGACATACCGGCTGTGGTAAAGCGACGGCGAATGTCTTCGACGGATTCAACTTCTTCGATCGGAACCGGCCCGGAGGACAGCGGAACAAGGTCGAGAAGATTGCGCAGGGAGTGCGGGCGCGATGCGAGCACGGAGTCCACGTATTTTTTGTAGTCCTCCATTTTACCTGCCTTGTCGGCACCTTTGATTCCAACAAAGGTGTGAAAATTCTGGATAACCGGCGGCGTGACGGCGTGGGTCTCGCCTCCGCGACGGAAGCGCAGGAAACCGAGGTCGGCGAGCTTGCCCGCCTCGACAGGGGTTGCGCTGCTGAAGGCCATGGCGTGGCGGGTGAGGGTCTCCTCTGCGATGTGCGAAAATCCGATACCGCTGATCTGCGATACAGTGCCGTCGAAACAGGAGCGGATGACTTCTGCTCCGATTCCGATTGCTTCGAAATTTTGTGCACCTCGATAGCTGCTTACGACGGAGATGCCCATTTTGGACATGATTTTGAGAAGGCCGCTTTCGAGTGCCGTGCGATAATTCGTGGCAGCCTGGGCATAAGTCATTTCCAGTTTTTTATTGCCGTCGAGAATTTCACGAATGGTTTCAAGCGCGAGATAGGGGTAAACAGCACCGCAGCCGTAGCCGATGAGGCAGGCGATCTGATGCGTATCCCTCGCCTCTGCAGTTTCGCAAACAATGCCGATTTTCATGCGTTTGCCGACGCGGGAAAGGTGGTGGTGCACTACACCTGTCGCCATGAGCATGGGGATAGCAACGTTGTCTTCATCAACTCCGCGATCAGAGAGAATGAGAATGCGCGTGCCGTCATCGACCTTTTCTTCTGCTTCGGCAACAATGCGGTTAATTGCTTTTTTAAGCCCTTCTGCTCCTTCACTGACCGGCCAGAGGCAGGAGACCGTGGAGACCTTGTGTTCGCCACCGACGGCCTTGATTTTTTCGAGGTCCGTATCGATGAGGATGGGCGAGTCGAGCATGATTTGCTGCGCATGCTCGGGTGTTTCGGAAAGCATATTGCGCCGCCAGCCGAGGACGGTGTAGAGCGACATGACAAGCTTTTCGCGGATCGGATCGATGGGGGGATTTGTGACCTGCGCAAAGAGTTGCTTGAAGTAAGTGTAGAGCAGGCGGGGCTGCAGCGAGAGGACGGCGAGTGGGGTGTCGTCGCCCATGGCACCGATGGGTTCGGCGGCTTTTTCGATCATCGGACTGAGGATCATTTTCAGTTCCTCGCTTGTGTAGCCGAAGGCGACCTGCTGCTGGGTGAGGCCGAGGATATCAAGTTCTTCGTCGGGCTGGGGGATTTTTTCATATTCGACACTGGAGAGGTGGATCATGTTTTTGTCGATCCAGGAGCGGTAGTCTTCGCGTTTGGCTAGCTCCATTTTGATGTCCAGGTCTCGGAGAAGGACTCCGCGTTTGGTGTCAACTGCGATCATTTCGCCCGGTGCGAGACGGCCTTTTTCGACGACGGTATTTTCATCGATGCCTCCGAGACCGACTTCGGAGCCGAGCAACAGAATGCCGTCTTCGGTGAGTTTATAGCGGGCGGGGCGCAAACCATTTCGGTCGAGACAGGCACCGACCACTGAACCGTCTGTGTAGCACAAGGCCGCCGGACCGTCCCAGGGTTCGCAAATACAGCGATGGTAGTTATAATACGCCGTGAGTTCCGGCGGCATGGTGACGTCTCCCCGCCAGGCCGGTGGGACGAGCATGGTCATGGCATGGAGCAGGCTGCGTCCGGACATGGCGATGAGTTCGAGGACGTTGTCGAGGCTGGCGGAGTCGGAGCCGCCGGGCTGCACGATGGGGTGAAAGAGCTGAATGTCGTCTCCCCAGAAATCGGCCTGGAGTTCGGCTTCGCGGGCAGCAGTCCAGATGCGGTTGCCGCGGATGGTATTGATCTCGCCGTTGTGCGCGAGCATGCGGGCGGGCTGGCAGAGTGCCCAGGTCGGGAAGGTGTTCGTGCTGTAACGCTGGTGGTAAACGCAGATCGAAGTCTCGTAGTCCGGGTTCAGCAGGTCGGGGTAAAATTTTTCCAGCGAGGAAGAAATGAGCAGGCCTTTGTAAACAATCGTGCGATGCGAAAAAGAGGGGATGTAGAAATTCTGAATCCCGTCGTTTGCGGCGGCGTCTTCGATTTCGTTTCGTGAGAGGAAGAGGCGGCGCTCGTAGTCGTCGTCGCCCATGCCCTCGGGGCGTCCGATGAGAACGTGTTCGATACGTGGCAGTGTGGTGCGTGCTTTGTCACCGAGAACGCGGAGGTTGATGGGAACTTCGCGCCACCCAAAGAGGAACAGCCCGCGTTTTTCGAGGACTTCGGCGGTGATGGCTTTGGCTCGTGCCTGCGCGTAGGCATTGTCGTGCGGCAGGAACATAACGCCGACAGCAAGGTCGCTATCGTGAAAAAGCTTATGCCCGGTCCGTACGACTTCCGGAGCAAAAATTTTGTAAGGAATCTGCGTGGTAACACCGGCACCATCGCCGGTTTTTGCATCGGCATCGAGCGCACCGCGATGGGTGAGACGGCAGATGGCCTTCAGCCCCATACGGAGAATCTGATGCGAACGACTCCCGTCTATCCGAGCCACAAAACCGACTCCGCATGAGTCGTGTTCAGACTCGGGGCGGTAGAGTGTGTGGGCTGCATTCGGGACAGAGGGACTGAGAGTCGTTGGGCAAGTCATCGTGTATTATTTATTTAAAATTGTTTGGTTCGGAGTTGATTCCGCTATTGCGTTTTTTATTCCTGAATTCTGTGAACTGTGTTAGAGGCAGGGGCACTTTTCACCCTTGTTCACTTTTACCAATTTAAAATTGCACGCAGAAATTTAACAGGATTCAGGCAATGCGGGGAATAAAGGAACACTAAGAAAAGTCGTTTCACAAGGTGAAATTTCGCCCTTCAATATGAAAAAAAATTTTAGAGACCTGATTTCCATTTTGGCCAGCCTGCAATTTATTTTCCTGGTTGCCTGCACAGCGGGGCTTGCTTTTCTTTTTCCGGAGCCGGGATCGCGGGGTGGTTTTCTGAGGCCGGAGAGCAGCCAATACTGGAGCATTTTTTTAATCTTTTTTTTCAACGGGGCTGTTCTGCAAACGCGGAGTATTTTTAAAGGGCTGTTGCAGTGGCGAGTGCACCTTTTCACGCAGTTGGTCATTTTTGCACTGGCACCTTTGCTGGCATGGTTGCTCATTTCACTTTTCGGAGGAGCTTTGAGGAAAGAGTTGGCACTGGGCATCTTTTTTCTGGCCGTGCTTCCCTGCACGATTTCAACGAGCGTGGTTTTCACAACCAATGCAGGGGGAAATTCGATGATCGCTCTGGTCAATTCGGCACTTGCCAATGTGCTGGGTGTTTTTTTAGTGCCGATTCTTATCAGTTTACAGATGAGTGTTTCGTCCGGTGGTGGAGGGAATATTCAGGAAATGCTGGCACGCACGACGATGCTCATCCTGCCGCCACTGTTCCTCGGGCAGTTGCTGCGATTGTTTTTCAGGGATAAAATCGACCCACACCGAAAGCTCTTCGGGAAGATTAATTCCGGGCTGATTCTGTTTCAGACCTATCTTATTTATTGCCAGACTGTAACAGGGGGCATCTGGCGACGCGAACTTCTGGCAAGTATCCCCGTGCTTTTGTTTTTGCTGGTGATTTTTGCTTTTGCTCTGATGGGCTGCATCTGGCTGGGGCTGCGAGTAGCGGCTTTTGAGCGTTCTTCGGCGATTGCCTCGTTTATGTGTGGTTCACAAAAAACAGTGGCTGCCGGCATCCCGCTGGCCACAGCAGTTTTTCATGGAACGAAAATTGACATCGCCCTGATTACGCTACCCATCCTGTTTTATTTTTTTATTGCGGTAACCGTAGGCTCCATCGTCGGCCATCGACTTGCAGATCAGCATTCTGCGGCGACGCGGCAACTATAAATTATCACCTTACTGCCTGGCCTTTCGCTCTGACCGGCTCCAGTATCAACTCATATAAATACTTTTTTTTGATTGCCTGGTTTAAATTGCTGGTATAGTGCTTTCCGCTTCTGGTTTTCGGGTCAGGCAGTATCCTCCCCTTCTTTTAAGTTTTAGCGCGAGTCCTTTACGGCTGCAAATCTGGAGGGGTGGATGTGACAGACGCCGGGCTTTGAGAGTTTTTCTCAGACAATGTGATTGAACGCCTCTCGCCCTGAGCGACCAACGCACTGACCTCCGGCCGGAATTGCACCGGGATTTTCGGCCGGCCTCCGACCGACAGGAGCGCAAGTGCGCAGGATGTGAAAAACCGCTGATCCCGCAATTACAAAAAATATAAATGAACTCTCAAAATAAATCTTCATCAAATCACAATCGTCGTGGAAACCGCCGTGGACGTCGCAGCGGAACCCGCAATTCCCGTCCCTCGAAACCTCCTAAAAAGCTTAGTCTTTTTGAAAAAATCATCGCATTTTTCACCGGGGGTGCCTCTGCCGCTTCCACCTCGTCCAGCACACGCAGCAAGCAATCGCAACCCTCTTCGAATCGATCTGCAAAACGTGAGCGTCCCGCCCGCAAACCTCAAAAAATCGAAGTTACTTCGCCGCGCGTTTACGTCGGTAACCTCTCCTTCGATGCTTCCGAAAGCGACCTCACCGATCTCTTCAACGGCATCGGTATCGTAAACAGCGCGGAGATTGTTTTTAACCGTCACACGCACCGCTCCAAGGGCTTCGGTTTTGTTCAGATGCAAACTGTCGATGAAGCCAAACGCGCCGTCGAAAAACTCCACGATCAGGAATACATGGGGCGAAAACTCGTCGTCAGCGGAGCAAAAGCTCTCGATGAACGGAAACAAAACCGCACCTCCTCTGACAGTGAGTCAGTGAACGGAAACAACAATGCAGAAACTGCCGAACCTGCACCCGAAGCAGCAGCCGTTGAGGGATCAACTGAGCAGTAAAAAAAATATTCAACCACTTCTCATCGCCGGTCCGACCGGCGTCGGGAAGTCCTCTTTCGCTGCCGAACTTGCTCAACGCATCGGCGGCGAAATTGTTAATGCCGACGCCTACCAAATCTACATCGGCATGGCCACACTCACCAGCCAGCCCGATGCGCACATGCGCCGGCTTGTCCCGCATCACCTCTACGGGCAGATCGATCCTGCCCGTGAATTCAGTGCAGCCGACTATCTTGCACTCGTTCGTCCCTGCGTCAAAGAAATCCAGGAGCGCAAACGTCGCCCCATCCTCGTCGGCGGCACAGGGATGTATTTAAAAGCCTTCCTCTACCGCCTCGATACACAGCCACCGATTGATGAAACACTCCGCGAGGAGCTTCAAAAACTTTCCCTGCCCGAGCTTCTCGATCGCCTCTCTGATTGTGATTCCGGGGCCCTGGAAATCATTGATATAAAAAATCCTCGTCGTGTGCTGCGGGCGCTTGAGATTGTTCTCCAAACAAAAAAACCTTTTGTCGAATCACGTAAATCCTGGCAGGCCGATCCCATTCCGCATACGGCGTTTTTTTTAAATCGCGACCGCAAGGAGCTTCACACACGCATCGAAAAAAACGTGAGAGGTATGTTTGCCAACGACGTTCGAGAGGAAATCCTTGTTTTGGAAGCCGCATCCCGTCCGCCAGGCAAAACAGCTCGTGCAGCGATTGGCTATACCCGCATTTGTGAAGCTATCAGCGAACATCCGAAAGGGCTGCCACAATTCGCCCTGGAAGAACTCATCGAAAAAATCATCATCGACACGCGTCGCTACGCCAAACGTCAGTGCACATGGTTCCGCGCTCAGCAGACCTTCCACCCCGTCTCTCTCAGCGAGAAGGGATTCGATCTCGACAGTTTTACCCAAAAATTTTCTATCGAGGCTTAGAATTTTGTGCCCTCAGCCAATGCCTCTTTTAACGTCATCACCGTCGCGGCACGCTGAGTTTTATTTTTCGATGGAGGCAGCAATCTCACGCGGTGGCAACACACCGCGAAAATCCCGGTGGATTTGCAGCAGCCCCTGCTGGATGTAAACCAGCCTCAGCAAATTATCCGGAAGCGAGGGGCAAAACCAGGTAGCCATTTCATGAATGCTGCGCGGCAGGTTGGTAGCTTTGTATGCAAAATATGTCTCCGGAATTTCTTCGGGAGTGGATTGATCCATGAGCTTCCAGGGATAAAAAACATTGATGGTCAAATCGTCTGCACGACTTCTCCCGATAAGAGCCTGCTTTTTTTCGGCACGGCGGGCCCGTGAACTCAACGAGGTGTGCTGGTCCCAAAAAGGGTGCCTCAGGTCGCCCAGTGTTTTTCGAAAAGACTTTGCATCCTCGGAGGTCAGTATCTTCAAAAGCTGCGGCAGTTTTTTTGCAAGAAGCGGGAGGCAGGCAACGCGTCGATGCGGATGGTTTGCCGGACGATTTCCTGCGAGTCGCCATGCAGTTTTTGGTAAAATAAGGCGCGAAAGATCATCTCGTTGTTTCCACCATACTTCCCAAAGCTTGCGTTGATAGGAGCGCTCGCCCGACTCAGATTCCTGGAATTTTTTTGCCTCCAGGAATCCCGCAATTCCAAAACAAAGCGATTCCGCTGAGGGGTTGACTGCCCGGGATACTCCCAGACGCCCGGCGAGCAGTAGCATGGGCAAAATATTATTTTTATAACCCAGCCCCTCGGACAGTGCCTGAAAAAGTGTGGAGGAATCTCCGTGTAAATGGCGACTGGCACGCAGACGACGCATTTTTGCGTGCAGCCGATACATCGCCGCCATGCGCAGGAGCTTCAGTGCCTGGTCCGAGGACTCCACCGGTGCATCGCGCAGAGGAAAAAATTTTGTCGGGGCAGGTTGTGCTGGCAGAGCAAAACGAACCTGCGGGATATTTTCATTTTCTGAATTTTTTGTAAAAAAAATGGAACTTGCAGCGTGCTGAAAAAAGTGGATACCGACACGATTAAAATCGGGATTATCCCGATGCCCGTGTGCTTCCCAATCGGTGGCTTTTAAATCGATTTCGATATCAATCGCCTGCTGC
>JBKEBM010000134.1:0-13946 GCA_047973165.1 Chthoniobacterales bacterium | reverse complement strand
AAGAGGGCCAATACCAGAAAATTTTTTTAAATTTTACTTCAGCACATCTTCGGTCTGTGCATTGGTGATGACAAATTTTTCGCGCGGGAAGCTCGGGTCGGATCGGAAGCTGAGACGGCCCTGGTAGCGGCGCTCGATATCGACGAGGAGTTCTTCGTCTTCGGTGCGCAGGCGTTTCATCAGTTCGGGATGCACAAGGATGCGGAATTCGTGAATTTTGTCCTGGTGTTTGCGCATGATGTTGTGCAGGGAGCGCTGGAGCTCGACACTGAGAGTCATGCTGCTTTTGACGAGGCCTCGTCCGTTGCAGCTCGGGCAGGTGTCATACATGGAGCTTGCGAGGCTTTCCTGTGCACGCTGGCGGGTCATTTCCATGAGGCCGAGTTGCGAGATGGGGAGGACATGGGTGCGTGCTTTGTCGCGCTTCATATGCTCGCGCATCCGCTGGTAAACAGCCTGCTGGTCGCGACGGCTTTTCATGTCGATGAAGTCGGCTATAATAATACCACCGATATTTCTCAGGCGGAGCTGGCGGGCGATTTCGTCGGCGGCTTCGAGGTTGGTCTGGAGGAGTGTTTTTTCCATATCGCGGTTGCCGCGGTTGCGTCCGGTGTTTACGTCAACGGCGATGAGGGCTTCGGTTTCGTCGATGACAATGTATCCGCCGCAGGGGAGCCAGACTTGCCGGAGGAAGGCTTCTTCGATTTGTTTCTGAACTCCGAAATACTGGAAAATATGGCCCTGTTCGGGATTGTAAAACTGGATGCGATTACGGGAGCGTTTGGAGATTTGCCCGACGAGTTCCTGCATGTGTTCGCTGGCTTTCAGATCATCTACGTAGATGGCGTCGATGTCGTCGGTGAGAAAGTCGCGCACGGTTCGGTCCACGAGATCGGGTTCTTCAAAAAGCGTTAGCGGTGATTTCTTTTTGTTCATTCCGTCCTGGATAATTTTCCACTGGTCGAGGAGAAGGCCGAGATCGCGGATGAAGTAACGCTTACGCTGTCCCTGGCCGGCTGTTCGGATGATGACGCCCATGCCTTCGGGGATGTCGAGATTGCTGAGAACATCACGCAGGCGCTGGCGTTCTTTGGGGTCATCCACTTTTCGGGAGATACCGCACTGGTCATTGAAGGGCATGAGCACCAGGTAGCGGCCTGGGAGGCTGATGTCGGTTGTGATGCGGGGGCCTTTATTGCTGATAGGACCTTTTTTTACCTGGACGATGAGTTCGGAGCCGATGGGGTAAATGTTGGGAACATCTTTGGCAGTGATTCGCTTTCCTTTCTTTTTGGCGGGCTTTTTATTTCCCTTGCGGCTGACGGCCTCGACGCCGCTGTCGAGAGCGGCGGGGATTGCATCCCAGAACTGGAGGAAGGCATTTTTTTCGAAACCGATATCCACGAACATGGCTTTGATGCCGGGTTCGATATTTCGGACGATGCCTTTGAAGATACTGCCGACCATGTTACGGTCGGTATCGCGTTCGGTGGTGTATTCTTCCAGTCGGTCGTTTGCCAGGACGGCAACCCGGCGTTCAAGTTTTTCGCAGTTTACAATTAGTTTGATACCGGTGCTTCGTTTGCGAAGCCCCAGAATTTTTTTGATTTTTTCGATCATAATTAAGTTGGGTTGCTGCATCACGGAGATGCAATTTGGGAATAAAGGTGCAGGAGTCAGCTAGAGTTTTCATTGGTTCTTGCGGTCCTTCCTGCGAAACATGTCAAAGAATCTTTGAATGGCCGGGCGTTTGTTTTTCTTTTTAACCTTGCCTCGCTCGTCTGCATCTTTGCGGATTCTGGGGGAGGCGGTGTCGCGTGCCCGTTGGACGTTTGAGGAGGCACTGGCAACGGTGGATGCGGTCTCTCCGTCTTCGGAGCTGCTTCCGACGGAGGCCGGAATCTCGCGTCCGAAATCGACGAGATCAACGTGGAGGAAGTTGCCTTTGGCGGGTTCGAGTTTTACGACTTCGACTGGTTCAGCTTCGGAGTCGTCGAGTTTGAGAGAGTCTTCTAAAATTTTTGCGGCGATGGGTGCTGCGACGTTACCTCCGGATTTTCCGCCTTCGACCATTACACAGATGGCGTAGCGTGGCTTTTCATAGGGTGCGAAGCTGAGGAACCAGGTGAGGTTGTCCTGGATGCGACCTTTGGGGCTGCTGCGCCAGAATTGTGCGGTGCCGGTTTTGCCCGCTGCTTTGATGCCTTTGATCCGGCCCCGGCGGGCTGTACCGCCAGCTTCGTTGATAACTTTCCACATGCCTTTTCGCACATGCTCGATTTGTTCTGTGGTGAGACCGGCGTCGGTGATGAGGTTGGAGCGGACTTTGGTGGGTTCTTCGAGAACGACGTTTCCGTCCTGGGCGACGACACGGTCGATGAGGCGAGGGTAGTAGCAGGTGCCGCCGTTGGCAACGGTGGCTGCGATCATTGCCATTTGCAGAGGGGAGGCGAGGACGTAGCCTTGTCCAATACTCATGTTCGCGGTTGTGCCGCGGCTCCACCTTTCTCTCGGGTGGTTTTTGGCGAGCCATTCTTTGCTTGGTAAGACACCGCCGGCTTCGCCGCTGAGCGGGAGGCCGCTTTTCTGGCCGAGGCCGAGCATGTTTCCGAGGGCAACGATTTGATCGCTGTTGGCTGTGTTGGCGTATTGGTAGAAAAATGGATTACAGGAATTTTTGATGGCACTTTCGAGGTTGAGCGTGCCGTGGCCGGATTTGAGCCAGCACTTCATGTAGTGGTTTCCGTATTGGATACCGCCGGAGCAGTTGTAGTGATTGTTACCGATTCCGGCACGCAGGCCGGCCAGGGATACGGGTATCTTGTAGGTGGAGCCGGGGGGGTAGGCACTGAGGGCACGGTTTACGAGGGGGTCGGTTTTGTCTTTTTGGAGTTCGCTCCAGAGGCTGGCGGAGATGGAGGGGATGAACATGTTTGGGTCAAAGGAGGGGACGGAGGCCATGGCCAGGATGTTGCCGTTGTCGGGATCGACGAGGACTGCGGCTCCACGACCGACTACGCGCAGAGTTTTTTCCACGATATACTGGAGGCGGGCATCGATGGTGAGATATACGTTGTCTCCCTGGGTTGGCTCGATGCGCTCGCTTTCACCGGTGAGGACACCTTTGACGTTTTTTTCGAGGATACGGACGCCGGGGGTTCCGCGCAGGTATTCGTCCATAGCGAACTCAACCTGCGATTTTCCCTGGAGGTCGGGTTGGTAGAAGTTGTATTTTTTTGCGTCTTTGCCGTCGATATTTATGGGTGCTCCGACGTAGCCGAGGAGGTGAGAGGCGAAGGCACCGTAAATGTAATTGCGAGTGGGTTTGATCTCGACGCTGACACCGGGGATATTCAGGTTGCGTTCTTCGAAGCGGACCATGGTGTCGAAGTCAACGTTTTGGAGGTAGTTGAAGGGTACCTCGGAGTTGCGCTGGAAGTGCATCTCCAGTTCTTCGGTATTGTAGTCTCCGGCGAGGCCGAGGTCATTGAGGCGGGGTATGATGTCGGTGTGAACAATTTCGACGATGTCGGCGATCCTGATGTCTTTTGGCATTCCCCAGGTGGCGCGATAGGTGGTGGTGGGGACTTTGCTTCTGCCATGTTTTTTTCGGTATTCGCGGACCATTCCCGGGAGATAAAAATCGACATCGAAGCTTGCTCGATTTTCGACCAGTTTGATGCCGTTACGGTCGAGAATTTCTCCGCGCACGGCTGGGAGGCGTACGGTGACTTTGGAATTTCCTTTGACTTTTGCAGCGTATTCTTCGCCGCGGACAATCTGAACATACCACAGCCGAACAGCAAGAATGCTGAGCAGACCAAGAAAAATGGCAGCCAGAGTGTAAAAGCGAAAATAGTGCGAGGAGAGGGTCATTGGGCAATCATTGGTAGCTGCGTCGGCTTTCTTTTTCCCGGAAGATTAAACGTTCGAGAAAAAATCCGCAGCTCTGAAAAAGCGGAGCGATGAGGAGGGCGATCAAGCCTGGGATAAGGATTCGCAGGGTGACGGCATAGTTCCAGTCGAGGCCGCCGCTTTCGAAACGGCGGAAGGAGATCAGAAAAAATTGTAGGGCGAGGAGGAGGGAGGTAGAGAGTCCGCTCATGAGACTGAAGAGCCACCAGTAACCGCGCAGGAAGAGGACACGAAGTCCCTGGCAAATGCAGCCGATTATTAAAAAGAAAAAAATGGAGGTACCGACAGCGAGCTCGGCTTTTCCGTCGATGAGATGGACACTCATCAGGTCGCTGCTCCAGCCTCCCAGGAAGGCAATGAGCAGCATCCAGGGGAAAGGCAGGCGGAGGCAGGCGTAAACAATGAGCATTGGAACGAATAAAATCTGTGCTCCTCCGTAGGCGGCCATGGGTTGGAAAAACTCTTGCAGGATGAGTGCCCCGGCGATCAGTAAAATCAGCAGGAGTGCGATGGAGGCGTCTTTCATTTTCCTCCTCGCACGACGAAGACGTCGTTTAAGGACGAAAAATCTACTTCGGGGCGGAGTATTGCCTGGCCGTCGAGTTCGCGAACGCGAAAGGATTGAACGGTTCCGATGGGGATTCCTGCCGGGAAAACGGCTCTGCCGACTCCGATCGTGAAGACTTTTTGTCCTTTTTCAAGTTTAGCTTGTTTGGTTAAGAAATTGAGTTGCAGTTCGCCCTGAGCTTCGTCGGAGACGCGTTCACCGGAGCAGATGCCTTGTTCGCGCGTGCCTTCGATGCGTGCTCCGACGCGGCAGTTTTCATCGGTGATGAGCATGATGCTGGAAATATTTTTGGATACGGAAACGGTTTTTCCGACGAGGCCTTTTTCTGTGATTACAGGCATGTCCACATCGATGCCGTCTTCGAATCCGCGATTGATTCGTATGACCTGCCACCAGGAGGCTGCATCGCGGGAAACGACCTGGGCGGCGATCAGATGGAATTCGGATTTTTCGAGGTAGGAGAGTGCATCTCGAAGTTGGTTTCTTTCGGTTTCCATATCGCGGAGCATGAGGACGGTGGCTCGCAGCTCCGCATTTTCGGTGAGGAGTTGTTTGTTTTCGATTTGGAGTTGTTCGAAGGTTTTTAGTCCGCTGCCGGCAGCACTGAATTGCTCCTGGACAGCTTTTCCGGTCCGCAGAAAAGGTGACATACCTCCCATGAAGCGGGAGTGCATGCTCTGGATACTTCCTGTTCCGATCAGGGTGACGATGGCAGCAATGATCAGAACAATAACCAGGAGTGCTGCATTAAGTTTGGACATTTGCTTTTGGAAAGCGTCTCACGCAAGCAGCGCGTGAGTAAGTGCATCAGTAACCGGATCCATATTTGTCAGGTGATGCAACCGCTTTTAAAAATTTAAGTTCCTGCAGAGACTTACCAGTTCCTTCGGCCACGGCACTAAGCGGGTCTTCGGCGACGTGAACGGGGAGTCCGGTTTCTTCTGCTAATAAAGTATCCAGTCCTCGGAGAAGTGCACCACCGCCTGCGAGAATGAGTCCTCGATCCACGAGATCGGCGGAGAGTTCGGGCGGGCAGCGCTCGAGTGTGATTCGGACGGAATCCACGATGGTTGCGATTGGCTCCATGAGAGCTTCGCGAACTTCCTGAGATGATACGGTGATTGTCTTTGGCAGGCCGGCTACGAGGTCACGACCTTTTACTTCCATGCTGGTTTCTTTTTCCAGTTTGTAGGCTGATCCGATTTTGATTTTGATTTCCTCGGCGGTGCGTTCGCCGATCATGAGGTTGTAGGCTCGCTTCATGTAGTGCGAAATGGCCTGGTCGAGTTCGTCTCCGGCGACGCGAACGCTGCGGCTGAAGACGATTCCGGAGAGGGAAATGAGCGCAACCTCCGTGGTGCCACCGCCGATATCGACGACCATATTGCCGGCAGCATCCTGAACCGGAAGACCGGCTCCGATAGCGGCTGCCATGGGCTCCTCGATAAGGTAAACCTCTCGTGCTCCGGCGTGTGTGGCGGAGTCTTTGACGGCACGTTTTTCGACCTCGGTGATACCGCTGGGGACAGCGATGACCACTCGGGGGCGAACCATTCGGCGTCTGTTGTGAACTTTTGTAATGAAATGCCGGAGCATTTCTTCGGTGATTTCGAAGTCGGCGATAACGCCGTCTTTGAGGGGGCGAATAGCTACGATATTGCCGGGCGTGCGGCCCAGCATGCGCTTGGCTTCGTCTCCGACGGCCAGGACCTTATTAGTGCCCTGCTGAACCGCTACGACGGAGGGTTCGCGGAGCACAATGCCGTGGTCTTTTACGAAAACCAGGGTATTCGCCGTCCCCAGATCGATTCCTATATCGTTGGAGAAAAATCCGAGTAATTTGTCGAACATTGTAAAAATATATATTTAAGAGTCTGCTGAAATTTGAAATTTTTTCTGAAGAGTAAGCGTGATCAGTTTTGACCAGAGTGCAAATCTTCAGGCAACTCTGAAAATTGTCCGGCAAATCAGGGATAGTCAAGGCAAGAAGTTGCATTCCGTCAACTTCTTACAAAATAAATACAAAAGGGGGCAAAAAAAATCGCTGTATGGAAATACGGACAGAGATTATCGATTTTTTTTGCGTTGTATTTGACTACAATCGCGCAAGAATGCCATCGCCCATTTCGGATGTTGAAATGTTTTTTTCTCCATCTGTTGCGATGTCGCCTGTGCGGAGTCCGTCTGCAACTGCACGGTGCACGGCTGCATCAATTGCATCAGCGGCAGCGGTCTGATCGAGCGAGTAGCGGAGCATCAGGGAGACGGAAAGAATCTGTGCAATCGGATTGGCGATACCTTTTCCTGCGATGTCGGGAGCCGTTCCGCCGCTTGGTTCATACATGCCGAAGCGGCGTACCTCACCGGTAGATGCGCCGAGGCTGGCACTTGGGAGCATGCCGAGAGAACCCGTGAGCATGGCCATTTCATCACTCAAAATATCGCCAAACATATTTTCAGCGAGGATGACATCGAAGGCTTTCGGGTTTTTGATGAGCTGCATTGCGGCATTGTCAACGTAGAGATGATCGAGTTTTACATCGGGATACTCGGTTGCCAGATCGGTGACGATGCGGCGCCAGAGTACGCCGTTCTGCAGAACATTTGCTTTGTCGATGGAGGTGAGTTTTCCGCTGCGGGCACGGGCGGCTTCGAAGGCTACTCGGGCGATCCGTGTGATTTCGCTTTCGTGGTAAATCATCGTATCAACGGCGACAGCCTCTCCGTTTTCCTCACTGATTTTTTTGGGTTGCCCAAAATAAAGTCCGCCGGTTAGCTCCCGGACGCACAGGACGGAAAATCCACCGTCGCTGATTTTCGGATGCAGAGGTGAGGCATGAGTGAGTTCCGAAAAACAAACTGCCGGACGCAGGTTTGCGAAGAGCGAGAAATGCTTGCGCAGGGGTAAAAGTGCGGCGCGTTCGGGTTGTTCGTCGGGTGGGAGGCTTTCCCATTTTGGTCCACCGACGGAGCCGAAGAGGATTGCGTCGGTTTTTTCGCAGGCTGCGAGAGTTGTTTCGGGAAGAGCCCTGCCCGTTTCGTCGATGGCGATTCCGCCGACGAGATGGTGATTCAGGTTGACGGAAAAAGAAAATTTCTTAGCTGCTGCGGTGAGAATTTTTTCTGCTTCTTTCATGACCTCCGGTCCGATTCCGTCGCCTGCGAGAACTGCAATAGAAAATGTGTTACTCATAAGCCGGGCATTAAGCAGCCCGAGGAAGTTTAAGGCAAGCCGCGAAACATGCGGATATATCGAAAGCAGAATTTTGGAGAGAGAAAAATTTTAAGATACCTTCTTATATTCACCAATTGACCTTATCCATATCTGACCGATAATTTTCTGTGTGAAACTCATCCGCTGCATTTTCCTCACCGCTTTGCTCCCTTGTTTACTGTCTGCTGCTGAAGATGACTGGTTTGCCTTTCCCGTGGCTTTTGATTTTGAGAAAGCTCCCGCTTTTGACCTCTCCTGGATGAACGAAAAACCGGCGGGTTCTTCCGGTTGGTTGAGCGTGAACGGCGAGCGTATTCTGGACGGAAGAGGGCGTGAGTTTCGGATATTCGGAGCCAACCTCACGGGAGGTGCAAATTTTCCCGATGAAGCTACCGCAAAAAAACTTGCCCGTCATTTTTCTGTCACCGGTTATAATATGGCACGACTGCATTTTCTCGACCATCAGTGGGCAGGGAAAGGTCGCTCACGTTCTTTGTTGCCGCCGTCCAATGAAGTCGCTCGTGATGGTTTGCAGGAGGAGTATCTGGAGCGGCTGGACATGCTGGTGGCCGCCCTTCGGAAAGAGGGTGTCCGTTTGAATTTTAACCTCCACGTTGGTCGTCAGTATCCCGGTGCTCCCGAGGGATTACCCCTGATGGGAAAGGGTACCGGCCTTTTCATGCCGGCAGCTCGGCAGGAATTCAAAGCCTACGTCAGGGCACTGATGACCCATGTGAATCCGCACACCGGCCTGCGCTATGCGGACGACCCGGCTGTCGCTATTCTGGAACTTAGTAATGAAGACACCCTCATCACGGACCCCTGGTGGTTGAATTCCCTCCCCGAACCTTACGCGGGTGAGCTTACTCGCCAGTGGAACGACTGGATCGCAAAACGCTATCCGGACCGTGACGCGCTCATCGCTGCCTGGGGAGAAAACACGGGGCGCATCGGTCCCGATATTCTGGTGGATAAACCTGTTGATCAATGGGAACTCCAAAAAAGCGGCGATGCAGAACATCGTATGGAAAAGCAATCCGACGGTGCGGTGAAATGGACAGCGGAAAAAAAAGGTAGCGAAATCTGGCATATTCAGGCGAGCAGTGGTCCGGTGGATTTTCAGGCCGGTCAGCGTTATGAAGCTACTTTTCGCGCCTCCTCACCTGAGGGGCATCCTCTCAGCCTCACGGTTATGCAGTCCCATTCTCCCTGGAAAATGCTGGATGGCGGCGAGGTCATCGACATTGATTCAGAAGAGCGCGAGTATCGAATTGCTTTGCAGACAGATATTCCAATCGATGCGGAGGAAAACCCACCCCGGCTGGTTTTTTCCATGGAAAATCAAACCGGCATGGTCACTATCCGCGACCTTCAGTGTTATAAAGTTTCCGAGGGTTGGGTGGAAAAAGACTGGACTCCCGGTTCCGGGAATATCCCCCTCGCGAATCCCGCGGTGCCTTTGGTTGTGAAGAAAGATTTTTTCCGCTTTCTGGCCGACGTGGAAATCGGGTTTGCCACGGAGATGAAACACTTCCTTCGGGAGGAACTCGGCTGCAAGGCCCTGATAAGTTATAGTCAGGTATTATTTGGCGGACTGCCTGGAGCGCGTCGGGAGGCATTGGTTTCCGATTTTGTGGACAACCATGCTTACTGGAATCATCCGATCTGGTCGGAGAGTCTGTGGGATTCCAAAAACTGGCAGGTAAAAAATTACAGCCAAATCGAGGAGATCGATACCGGTGCACTCGGCGGCCTGGCTGTGATGCGCGTAGCAGGAAAACCCTACACCGTCAGCGAATACGACGTTCCCGCGCCCAGTGATTATCAGGCAGAGCTTTGGCCGCTCTTCACTGCGGCAGCTTGCGTCCAGGGCTGGAGCGGTATCTATCACTACACCTTTGCCCATAGCACGGAGGAATTTTCACACTCCAAAATTCATGGCTACTTTAACTCCTCCGGTAACCCCGCCAAGACCGGTTTTCGGCCTGCTGCTGCTCTCATTTTTCGTCTCGGGCTTCTTCCCTCAGCCATCGGTCATCTTACGCTTCCGGCATCGGATGAGCAGATTTTTGATATTACTGCACTCTCCAATGGCAATACCTGGAACGTCGATCAGGAGTTCTGGGGTGAGCTGTATGCCGGCCTGTTTGAGCACCGCCTGGGGTTGGCTCTCAATGGCGAAGGTTCACAATCCGCGGGTCCGCCCACTGGAGTTAAATGGCACCGGGAGGCAGGAGTTGTCACTGTTGCCTCGCCTGCTGCACGAATCTGGACCGGCAAACTCGGGGGAAAAACCTGGTCTGCCGGAGACATCGACCTAAGCGTAAAACTTCTCGACGACCCTGCGCCCACTGCCTCTGTGATGCTTGTCAGCCTGGACGGCAAACCCATCACTCAATCAAAAAAGCTCCTTCTCACCGCCATGAGACGCGCCGAAAATCAGGGGATGGGATGGAATGAAAATCGCGATAGCGTCGCCGACCAGTGGGGGGAAGCTCCTGTGAAAGTACTGGGATTCTACGCCGATCTTACATTCCCGGAAAGCATCCGCTGGGCGGTCAGCACGCTGGATTCTGCCGGACAACTCACTGGTAAAAAAACTGCACCTGCCAGCACTTTAAAAATAACACCAAAAGATAAAACCATCTGGTGGATTCTGGAGCGGGAGTGAAGAAGCCGGGTGTGCCCTAAAGACGCTTAAATATTGAAGACCTCGGAAAAAGCAGAAAAATTAAACTTTAAAGCAGCCCGACAGTTTTCTATGGGATGGTTATAAGCAGAGCTAAAAATGAGTATTAAACGGAATCTTTTTGGGACAGATGGTGTGCGCGGTATTGCAAATGTGGAACCTGTGACTGCGGAAAATGCCCTCAAGCTCGGACGGGCTGCGGCGCACATTTTTTCAACCGGTCACGGACATCCGAAAAATAACAGCCGACGCAAAATCGTCATCGGTAAAGATACCCGACTGTCGGGATATATGCTGGAGAGTTCGATCATGGCCGGGGTTACGTCGATGGGGGTCGATGTGATTCTCATTGGTCCGTTGCCAACGCCGGGGGTGGCTTACATCACCCGGTCCTTGCGTGCAGATGCGGGTATTGTGCTCACCGCTTCGCATAATTCTTATGAAGACAACGGGATTAAGTTTTTTCGCTGGGATGGTTTTAAACTCGATGATGCGGTGGAGTCCCGGCTGGAGCATCTTGTTTTCAGCGATGAGATCGAGTCGATCCGCCCGACCGCACATAAAATCGGAAAAGCTTATCGTGTCGATGATGCACTTGGGCGTTACGTCGAGTTTGCGAAGCGAAGTTTTCCGCGCGGGCTGACGCTGGAATCTTTAAAAATTGCCGTGGATTGTGCCAATGGTGCGGGCTATAAATCGACCCCGAGTATTCTGCGAGAGCTGGGGGCGGAGCTGATCGTTCGTTACAATGAACCGAGCGGAACGAATATCAATGACCGCTGTGGCAGCACGTATCCGGAGGAAGCGCAGCGGCTCGTGCGCGAAACGGGCGCAGATATCGGGATCACGCATGACGGCGATGCTGACCGCGTGCTGCTCATTGATGAGGACGCTCAAATAGTCGATGGCGACGAGATCATGACGATTGCGGCAATCGATTTTCTTAACCGTGGCGAGCTGGTCAAAAACACGCTCGTAGCGACCGTAATGAGCAACTATGGCCTGGAGGAAGCTCTCGAACCCCACGGCGGAAAAGTCATTCGCACGGCGGTCGGAGATCGTTATGTGATCGAGGCGATGATGCGCGAGGGATATAATGTCGGCGGTGAGCAGAGCGGGCACATGATTTTTACCGACTACGGCACGACGGGCGATGGCATTGTCTGTGCGCTTCAGGTGCTGCGGGTCATGATTGAAAGCGGTAAGCCGCTTCGTGAGCTGCGGAAAAATTTACACAAGTATCCCCAGGTGCAGCGGAACCTGAAGGTCTCGGATCGTCCGCCGATTGACTCACTCGATGAAGTTAAAAAGCTGATCGACGCGGCTGAAAAAGAGCTTAATGGCAAAGGGCGCGTCCTGCTCCGCTACTCGGGGACCGAACCGAAAATTCGTCTTTTGATTGAGGGTCGTGATGAAAAGGTGATTAAAAACCAGGCCGATAAAATTACTGATGCGCTTCAAAAGGTTATTGGTATTTGAGTAAAATCGTTTTACAAGACCCGACTTATGGAACAAAAAATGACAGATGCCTTTTACGAAAATGTGAAGGCATTTCAGGATAAAGCTTTTCAACAAAATCGCGAAACAATCGGGTTGGCAGCAAAGGCAATCGCTGACAGCATCGCCGACAAAGGCATGCTTCATGTTTTTGGTTCCGGGCACTCATCAATCGTTGCTCTTGAAATAATCGGACGAGCCGGTGGGCTGGTGCCGGTCAATGCAATCCACGATGCAACCGGAGGCTGGCCGGAGGGACTCTCGGGATATGGGGCAGCACTTTTTGACAGATACAAAACCAGCTACGAAATACATCCTGGTGAGGTGGTCATAGTGATCTCGAACTCGGGTAAAAACTCTTCGCCGGTAGAGGTTGCTCTGGGAGCAAAGGAGGCCGGGGCAAAGGTCGTGGCTGTAACAAGTCTTGAGATGTCCAAAGCTTCCACATCGCAGCATGCCTCGGGAAAACGGCTCTTTGAAATTGCAGATTACGTATTGGATAATTTCGGAATTCCTGGTGACGCCTCGGTGGATGTTCCGGGCGGGGAAATGAAAGCAGGATCGACTTCTACTTTGACCGGTGCTTTGCTTCTCAACTTGCTGGTGCTGGATACTTTGCAGGAACTGCACGGGCGCGGATGTGAGCTTCCGATTCTGAAGAGCAACAACCTGGAAGGCAGCAAGGAGTTTAACGATGCTTTGTTTAAAAAATTCCGCTCGCGGCTGCGCCAGCCTCTCTGATGAAAAACGATGGCCGGTACTGGCTGGGAGTTGACGCAGGAGGAACCAAAACGGACCTCTGTCTCTTGTCGGGCGACGGGCAGATACTGTCTGCTGTGACCGTATCCGGCTCAAACCCCTCGATTTACGGCGAGGAGGCGGTCATAAAAACTCTCCAGGCGGCACGCGGAAAAATCCTGGAGCAGGCAGGCCTGCCGACAGATGCAAAAATTGAGAGGAGTTTGTTTTATGTAGCGGGTACGATGATCCGCTGGTCCAAAGTGATTTCACAGTTTTGGGGGTTCGGAGAGATTCAGGTATTCGGAGACTCAATACCTGTGCTGGAGCTTTGTAGTCC
The DNA here is from genome assembly GCA_047973165.1 of Chthoniobacterales bacterium. GTDB lineage: Bacteria > Verrucomicrobiota > Verrucomicrobiia > Chthoniobacterales > JBKEAD01 > JBKEAD01. The sequence goes on along the minus strand of JBKEBM010000134.1, from coordinate 985 downwards.
GGGAAAACCGTGTGCCGTAATCCATGCCGGAACAGGCTCCTTTGTTACCGTCTGCTTTCCTGACAATACCTGTCAAATGTGGGGGGGATACGGATATAAGCTGAATGATCCGGCGAGCGGACCGGACATCGGACGTCGCGGATTATTGCGGCTGGCCGAGGAGTTTGAAGGCCTTTATGAAAGCTCACTTGTCGGCAGGTATGTGCAGGAACAAATCGCTGCTTCCGAACTTGAGGACATGATCCGACAAATCTATCAGTCACCGGATTCTCTTGCCATTATGAGTAAGTGCGCCCGGGCGGTGACGCAGGCAGCCGACGAGGGAGACCCGGTGGGCGTGAAAATCGTCACAGATTCATTTTTCAAAATTGCCGAATGGACGGCCAGCGTAATACCCTCGTTGCTCAAAGTCGCTCCGGAGGCTCCTTTGGGGCTGAGCGGAAAGATTTTTCATGCCCAGGCGATTTCGGATATCATGGTGAGCTGCCTGAAGAAATGTGGGCTGGACTTACCGGTAAAACAGATTACAGAGCCGCCGATTAAAGGGGTTCAGAGTTTGCTGATGACGGCACTTCGCGGGGGAAATCTTCCTTATATTCCGGCTCATAAAAAAGTTGTTTTTACAACTCCCGATCATTCGAAGAGGAGAGTCTGAGAGGGTGCCAATGATGAAAAACCGCAGGATTGGGCTTTTTACCTGCATCGCGTTAGTTGTCGCCAACATGGTTGGAACCGGTGTTTTTACGAGCCTGGGTTTTCAGCTTGAGGCGGTGAATGGGGGTTCGGCAATTCTTTTACTTTGGGTGGCGGGTGGTTTGTTTGCGGCTGCGGGGGCACTTTGTTATGCTGAGCTTGCGAGTGCGATGCCGCGTTCGGGCGGGGAGTATCATTTTTTGCGGGAGATATATCATCCCGCGCTGGGATGGATGGCGGGGGTGGTTTCGTTCGTCGCGGGTTTTGCGGCTCCGGTGGCACTGGCGGCACT
>JBKEBM010000206.1:0-11297 GCA_047973165.1 Chthoniobacterales bacterium | reverse complement strand
CTGCGGCTGCTGCTCACGCATCCACTCCGGCACCTGCTGCGCCTAAAGCAAGCAGTGACATCCAGGACATTGAATTACCCCCCGACGAAATCGTAGGGACAGAGCTTGGCTCCTACCGCGTGGATGCAAAGATAGGAGAAGCACCACTCGGCGGCATCTACCGGGCTTTTCAAACCACCATGAACCGCCCCGTCCGGCTCTATGTCCTGGACAAACAAAAAGCTGTCGAACAATCAAACGTAGATACCTTCCTCTCCAACGCCAGCACACGGGCCAACGTCAACCACCCCTCCATCCTCGCAGTTTACGAGGCCGGACAAGCGCAAAACACCTACTTCTATTCCTGCGAATACGTGCCCTCAAATTCGCTTGGGCAAATGGAAGCCAGCGAAAAAAAACTCGACGAACGAACAGCACTCTCCGCATTTAAAACAGCTGCAGGTGCACTCACCTATTTCCATTCAAAAAAAATCGGCCACGATCCGCTCACCGCAAACAGCATTCTGGTAACTTCAAAAAATCGTATCCGTATTGCCAACATCGCTTCAGACGAACTCGAAGACAGCAATTCTGCTCCCGAAGACATCACCAGTCTTGCCGCCATTATCGAAGCCTCTCTTCCCGAAGAAAGCGACGGCTCCGCTCCCGACCTGCGTCCCCTCCTTACAAAAATTCAGTCCCCGGAAAATGATATCAAAACCACCGAGGCGCTGCTAAAAGCCATCGCTGCAGCCGAACCAAAAGTCGCCCCCGCCGATGCCTACAAGCTCGATGCCCGAGGACGAGCCGCCGTCAAAGCCGTCGAATTTGCAAAGCAAAAACAAAAACGCTCCATGCTCATCAACATGGGTGTCTCGCTAACCCTCCTCTGCCTCGCCCTGGCCGTTGCCTACTGGTTCCTTGTAATCCGCAAAACAACCTACACCGATTTCGATACCTACATCAAAATCCCCGCCGGAGAATTTATCTACCAGGACGGTGAAAAGGTAAATCTCCCCGATTTCTGGATCGCGGAATACCCCGTCACACTTGGCCAATACAACGAGTTTCTTCAATGGGTAAAAGCAAACCCCGAAGAAGCAAAAAAACTCCAGCACCCCGACGCACCTCCCGGCAAAGACCACCTCCCGCTCGACTGGGCCGACATGGAAAAGCTCACCCCACCAAACCCAGGTTTTTACAACCGCGCCCGTAAATGGGGACGCTACAAAGGCGGTGCTCTCAACCTCGACTCACCGGTCTTTAACCTCGATTTCTACGATGCCTACGCCTACGCAAAATGGAAAGGTGCCCGCCTGCCCACCGAGCAGGAATGGGAAAAAGCCGCCCGCGGCCCCAACGGCAACAACTACCCCTGGGGAGCCGAAGCCGATCCCAAAAACGCAAATACCGGTACCGACTTCAACCCCGACCCCAAACTCGGTGGCGATATCGACAACTGGAAAAAATGGTCTCCTGTCGATGCCACGCCGAAAGACAACAGCCATTACGGAGTCAAAGACATGGCCGGAAATGTCTCGGAGTGGACCGACTCCTGGGATGACAGCGAAACTTTCGGAACCAAAGTCCCCGTCATTCGTGGTGGCAACTGGAAAAACCCCGACTACGACCTGCGCCGCCGCCTCACCCTCCGCATGGCCGAGCAAAACGACTGGGCACTCGGCTTCCGCCTCGCTCGAGACACTCCGCCAGAGAGTAAATAACTTTACGCGAACACGTTTTTTTCTTCATGCGAGCTTTTTTATTCTCAGTTTTTTTTCTGCTGGCAGCCTTCGTGCACCTCGCCCCGGCCCAGTTACAGGTCAGTATAGACATACCCCGGACTCTCTACATCAAATACGAACCCGTCCTGGCAAAGGTGCAAATCACAAACCTCTCCGGTCGCGACATCGAGCTCTCCGACTCAGCAAACATCCCCTGGTTTGGCTTTACCATCACAACCGAAAACGGTAATCCCATCCTTCCCCGAAATCGTAACTACATCCTCCCCCCCATGGTGATCCCTATCGGCCAAAGCATTGCCCGCCGAGTTAATCTGACGCCGATTTATCCTCTGACTCGCCTCGGCAGTTACCGTGTCCGTGCCACCGTATATGACCGCCAGTCCGGAGAATACTACAACTCCAAACCCGAAATTCTGGAGATCACCGAGGGCCGCATCATCTGGTCACAACGCGTGGGAAATCCCCAGGATAATTCCACCCGAATTGTCACTTTGCTCTCCCATCTTTTTAAATCCACAACTTCACTTTACCTCCGAATCGAAGATGAAAAAATCGGAATAGTTTACTGCACCTACCGCCTGGGCGGACTACTCGACTCCGGTAAACCCGAGATAAAATTTGACTACCAAAATCAGGTTCACGTTCTCAATCAACGTGCGCCGAGATCTTTTATCTACTCTCACATCGGACTAAACGGCGAGATTTACGAACGACTCGCCTACATGGAAACAACGACTCGTCCACACCTGCAGGGCAACGCTTCCGGATCAGTGCAAGTGGTTGGTGGTGCAGTTTACGATCCAAAAGAAGTCAAAGCCAAAAAAGAACAGGAACCCTCCGTTTCAGATCGTCCGGCTCCCATTCCTGACCTGAAGGAGAAGAAGAAAAAAACCAAAGAAGAGCTCAAAGAAGAACGCCGCAAAGCAAAAGAAGCTGAGAAAAAAGCACGCGAAGAACGCAAAGCCATCGAACGTGCTAAAAAAGAAATGCAGAAACAAAAAAAGCAGGCTCCGCCTCAGCCAACTCCCTCCTGAAGAAATACGATCAGATGATCGCCGTTTAGAATCCGCCCATCCCGTCTACCCTTATTCTTATTCAGCAAACCCGCTGCAAACCGTGGAAAAAGTTTCACCAAACTCCGCCTGAAGCTCACGCTGCAGCCCATCTGTATCGACTCCCGGATTAAGAATCGCAAAAACCGTCGATCCCGAACCCGACATTAGCGCGGCTTGCACTTCGTGACGCCTGATGAGCCACTCCTTTAATATAGCCAGCACGATGTATTTTTTAAAAACAGGACGCTCCAGGTCATTAAACAACACAACTCCATCCACCTTCTGCTCCTCGTCGACACCTTTCCTTCCCCCGGCATCCCATGCCGAAAAAGCCCACGGCGTCGGCACACCGAAAGGTGGAAAAACCAACAAAACCGATGCCTGAATTTTCAAGTCAGGCAAACTTTCCACAAGCTCTCCCCGGCCCCGACAACGCGCCGTGTGCTCCTGCATAAAAAACGGAACATCGGAACCCAGCACTGCCGCCATCCCCATCAGTTTCTCGCTCCCGAGCGGCTTGTCGAACAGCTCATTCATCCCCCGCAAAACGCTTGCCGCATCACTGCTGCCTCCGGCCAGCCCACCCTCTGCCGGAATTTTCTTTTCGATTCTCAAGCGAACCCCAGCGGAAATCCCTGTATTTTTGAAAAAAAGTTCTGCAGCCTGCCAGGCCAGATTTTTTTCATCGCACGGAATGGAAGTATCGCTGCACTCAAGTGAAATCCCGCTTAAACAGGACTCCAGCTCGATACGATCAGCCAACTGCAAACGCGCTATCACCGTATCGATACCGTGGTAACCATCGGCACGTTTTTCTCCGATACGAAGCGACAGATTGACTTTGGCGTGAGCTTGCAGTGCGATCATGCCCTATGGATATGAACGAAATTCAGCGTGCCCGCGAGAAAATCATTATCGCCCTCGATGTTCCGGACCGCAAAACCGCCGAAGCAACTCTTGATCGCCTGGGAGAAAAAGCTCCCTGGATCAAAATCGGCCTGCAGCTTTTCATCGCCGAAGGCCCCGACATCATCCAAATAGTCCGCGAGCGCGGGCACAAAATTTTTCTCGATCTGAAGCTTCACGACATCCCCGTGACCGTAGCCAAAGCAGTCGCCTCCATCTGTAATCTCGGAGTGGAAATGACGACCCTCCACACCCTCGGAGGCCCGAATATGCTGGCTGAAGCGGCGAAAGCAGCCACAGGTTCGCAAACGACCCTCCTGGGCGTCACCATCCTCACCAGCATGGATACAGCACAACTCGCCGCCATCAAAATCCCAAATCCCCCCTCCGAACAGGTCCTCTTTCTCGCGCAGCTTGCAAAAGACGCAGGTATCCCAGGACTGGTCGCCAGCCCCCAGGAGATCGCTCTTCTAAGAAAAAAAATCGGCCCGAAAATGCGACTCGTTATTCCAGGAATTCGCCCGCAAAATACCGCTCATGGCGATCAAAAACGAGTCATGCCTCCCGGCACGGCGATCCAGGCTGGAGCTGACTGGCTCGTCATCGGACGCCCCATCCTCGAAGCCGAAAATCCCCAGGCTGCTCTTGAAGCTGTCGTAAACGAAATCGCAGAAACTTTACCTGCAAATCCGGCTTGCCTAAGAAGGCTTACTTAGAGCAGTATAGCGGCATGGTCGAATTAGAAGTTTACGCCCAGGGTTTGCGCAACCCCGACAAAATGATGGGACTGGATCTGGAACTGGATGCCGTTCCCGGCCTTCAATACAAAGTCGATACCAATCACGATCTTGTTTATATGGAGTTTGCCAAAGAACCTCTCTCGGTCAACGATCTGCACTCCATCTTTCGTAAACTCGGCCTCTCAGCAAAATTCGTGGGTGCCCTCCCTCCCGAAATGAGTTCCAAAAAGAAAACTCAGCGGATTGACGTTTAGTCCGGCCCACCCAAAAGGTTTTTCCGACACGGGGAGAAGTTTTTTTAAGAATGTATCGGATTATTGAGTGGATCGGCGGACTCCTCATCCGGTTTACAGGCTACCTGGGTGATCTTACCCTCCTGACCTCTGAAACACTCAGGTCCATTTTTGCCGGGCGCATCCGCTGGGCACTCGTCCTGCGACAACTTGCTGAAGTCGGCTATCGCTCCCAGCTTGTCGTCATTATTACCGGAGCTTTTACGGGAGCCGTTTTTACAGCTCAGACTTTTTTCCAGTTTGCTGCACTGAATATGGAGTCCGCCGTCGGGCCGGTTGTCTCTGTCTCCATGTGTCGTGAACTCGGTCCCGTTCTGACCGGCCTCATGATTGCCGGTCGTGTCGGTGCTGCCATGAGCGCAGAGCTCGGCACGATGAAAGTAACCCAGCAAATCGATGCGCTGCGTGCCCTCGCCGTAAATCCCACGGATTATCTGGTTGTGCCGCGAGCCGTCGCCATGCTCATCTCCATGCCACTGCTCGTAGCGGAGTGTATTTTTTTCGGAATCCTGGCCGCCTTTTTCGTAGCCACCAGGGTTCTGGATGTGAATGCGGCTTACTACATTTCCAACATGTATCGCTTCACCGACGGCACGGATCTCATTATGGGCCTGGTCAAAGGCTTTGCCTTCGGACTTCTCATCGTCATCATCAGTTGTCGCGAAGGACTCGAAACACGCGACGGTGCCGTGGGCGTCGGACGCGCCACCACATCCGCCGTCGTCCTGGGCTCCCTCGCCGTTCTCATCATCAATTTTTTCCTCACGATGGCACTCAACATTATCTTTCCCGCCGGCACATCATGACGCATTCCTCAACAAGTGCTGATGAAAACCAGCCGCTCATCGAAGTGCAGAATCTGGTTCAGGAAATCAACGGACAAAAAATCCTGCGTAGCCTCAGCCTCTCCATATCCCGGGGAGAGACACTGGTTTTGCTCGGCAAAAGCGGCGGCGGCAAAAGTGTTTTCCTTCGTCACCTCATCGGGCTGATGCGCCCTGTCTCTGGAAAGATAATATTCGAAGGCAAAGACATTACGCTTCTGCGCGAACGCGAAATGGAACCCCTGCGAAAAAAAATCAGTATGGTATTTCAGGACGGCGCACTCTTTGATTCGATGAATGTTTTTAATAACGTCGCCTTCCCGCTGCGTGAGCACGGAGAAAAAAATGAAGACAGTATCAAACAAAAAGTCGAAGAAACCCTGGAAATGGTCAACATGAGAGGTCACGAACACAAAATGCCCGTTAACCTCAGCGGCGGTATGCGCAAACGTGTCGCCCTCGCTCGCGCCATCGTTTCCCCGCCCGAAGTCATCCTCTACGACGAACCCACTGCCGGACTCGATCCCATCGTCTCAGACAGTATCAATCACCTGATTGTGCGCCTGCAAAAACAACTCCACGTAACCTCCGTCGTCGTCACGCACGACATGATCAGCGCCTACCACATCGGTGATCGATTTGCGCTTCTCAACGAGGGACAGCTCCATTTTTACGGAACAAAAGACGATCTCCGGTCGTCCAAAGACCCCATCGTCAGCAACTTCATCCAGGGACACTCCTCAGAACGCGATTTGTAAAAAATAAATATCATGGCAACTGAAAATACAAAAACACGTTTCCAGGTCGGTTTCTTTCTCCTCATCGGAATTATCATCGCCGCCAGTATGGTCGTCTATTTCGGACGCCTCGGCGACGGCTTTCAAAAATACTATCACATCCGTGTCGAGTATCCCAATGCCAGCGGATTGCTCCGTGGTGCGGAAGTCCTTCTCAGCGGAGCAAAAATCGGCAAGGTCGCCGACGGCCCTCACATTCTCAAAAACATGCAGGGCGTTTACGTCGATTTAAAGCTCATTGAAACGGCAAAAATCCCTGACAATGCAGCATTCAAAATCGGCAGCTCCGGCCTCCTCGGTGACCGCTTTGTCGAGATCACTATGCCCGTCGAACAGCCCGACGAAAAAATTGTTTACATTCAGCCAGGCGGAACCGTTCACGGCCAGGCAGAATCCGGATTCGGCGAGATCATTCAAAATAGCAGCGAATTTGTTGAAGAACTCCGCAGCACTGTCAAAAACATCAATACCGTCGTCACCCGGGTAAACGACGAACTCCTCGAACCAAAAACCATAGAAGAGATCAAAGGTGCCATCACCGACCTGAAATCGACCTCCGAAAAACTCGCTAACTCCTCAGAAAAAATCGATGGACTGGTCAGCAAAACCTCCGGTCAGATTGACGACATCATGACCGATGCCGGCAAAACCCTCTCCGAAGCCCAAACCCTTATGGTCAATGCCAACAAAAGCGCAGACTCATTAAAAAATACCTCGCTCCAACTCGAACGCATGGTCAGTGACGTTCGCAAAGGAAAAGGCACCCTCGGCATGCTGCTGACTGACGACCAGGCAGCAGCCAACCTCCGCGCCCTCATCATAAACCTCCGCCGTCACGGCGTCCTCTGGTATAAAGACTCCTCCGTAAAAAGGCCCTGAAGCTTTTTGAATAAATTGTGGGGGTATCCCTGTAAATGTCCTACCCCCTGTCGTAAGCTCATCGACATGGAGCATCTTATCCCGACAGAAAACACAACTCCCCTCACTGCCTGCAATCGGCGCAGTTTTCTGGGTAAAAGCATTTCTTTTCTCACTCTCGGCACCGCCACTCTCTATGGCCTGCCGTGGCTCAGAGCACAATCCCCGACAGCACCGTCAACACCTCCTCTTGCAGCCCTCATAAATCCCGTCCCCATCCCGGAGTGGCTTGATAAATGGCAAAGTGCTGCCCGGCAGCCCGTTCGATCAAGCCTCGATCCGCTTATAAACCATCTCCTTTACGCCGCAGAAAACGAACAAAAAATTGCCATCAACTACGAAGGCGGCAGTCACTTCGGTGAAACACGCCGGATAAGTCCCGGTCTTATTTTTCGCTGTGAAGGATATTCAGGAACCTGGGTGGACGCTTACTGCCACACCCGCGAGGCCCAACGTACCTTCGCTATTGAGCGCATCCGCCTCACAAGATAATTCTGCCTCAACAACTCACCGGAGAATTTTTCACCGAAAAGCGAAAAAGAAAACTGCCCCTGCAGAAATTTTCCGCAGAGGCAGTTTTTTAAAGGGTTTAACTTTTGTTGCTTGTTACTTTGCCAGTGCTGCCTGGGCGGCGGCGAGTCTTGCGACGGGCACGCGGTAGGGCGAGCAGCTCACATAAGCAAGGCCGAGTTTGTGGCAGAAGCTGACAGAGTCGGGATCACCACCGTGTTCTCCGCAGATGCCGAGTTTGATCGACTTGCGGGTGGAGCGTCCTTTTGCAACGGCGATTTCCATGAGCTGGCCGACACCGATCTGGTCGAGGCTGGCAAATGGGTTTTTCGGATAGATGTCGTTTTCCTGATAGGAGTTTAGGAAAGATCCCATGTCGTCGCGGCTGACGCCAAGTGCGGTCTGAGTGAGGTCGTTTGTGCCGAAGCTGAAGAACTGTGCATGTTCTGCAATTTCGTCGGCAGTTACGGCACCACGCGGGACTTCGATCATTGTTCCAACCAGGTATTTGAATTTGACACCTTTTGCAGCCATAACTTCTTTGGCAATACGGTGGATGATTTCGACCTGCAGTTCGAGTTCGCGGGCGTAGCCGACGAGCGGGACCATGACTTCGGGTTCGACAGCGATGCCTTTTTTGATGCATTGAGCTGCTGCTTCGAAGATGGCCTGGGCCTGCATTTCGGCAATCTCGGGGTAGGAGATTGCAAGGCGGCAGCCACGGTGGCCGAGCATGGGGTTAAACTCATGGAGTTCATTGACGCGCTGCATGATGGTTTCGACTTTGACGCCGAGTTTGCGGGCGAGGTCCATTTGCTGCTCTTTGGTGTGGGGCAGGAACTCGTGTAGCGGTGGGTCGAGGAGGCGGATGGTGCCGGGTTTGCCGTCGAGTGCTTTGAAGATGCCGAAGAAGTCTTTGCGTTGATGCGGCAGCAGTTTGTTGAGTGCTGCTTTGCGGTCGGCTTCGTTGTCAGCCAGGATCATTTCGCGCATGGCGTCGATACGATCGCCTTCGAAGAACATGTGTTCTGTGCGAGTGAGTCCGATGCCTTGTGCACCGAATGCGACGGCTGTTTTTACTTGTTCTGGTGTGTCAGCGTTTGTGCGGACTTGCATTTTGCTGACTTTGCTGCACCAGTCCATGAGTTGGACAAAGCTTTTGAATTTTTCCGTGCGGCGTGCGGCTTTGTTGTTGTGAATGAGTCCGGTAATAATTTCGGAAGGAGCAGTTTTTAGCTGACCGGCATATACGATGCCAGAGGTGCCGTCGATGGAGAGGTAGTCGCCTTCTTTGAATTTTTTCCCACCGGCTGCGATGGTTTTTTTGTTGTAGTCAACTTCGACTTCGGAAGCTCCGCAGACGCAGACTTTACCCATTTGGCGAGCAACGAGTGCGGCGTGAGAGGAGACCCCACCGCGTGAGGTGAGGATACCTTCGGCTGCAATCATTCCGCGGAGATCTTCTGGTGAAGTTTCGACGCGGACGAGGAGGACGTTTTCTCCTTTGTCGGCTGCGGCTGCAGCACGGTCGGCGTTGAGATAGATTTTTCCGGAAGCGGCTCCTGGTCCGGCTGGCAGGCCTTTGGCGATTTGTTTGGCTTTTTTTAACTCTGCCAAATCGAATACCGGGGCTAGTAGTTGATCGAGCTGGTCGGCTGGGTTACGCTCGATGGCTGTTTTCCAGGTGATGAGTTTTTCTTTCACCATGTCCATGGAAAATTTCAGTGCAGCAGCGGCGGTACGTTTACCATTTCGCGTTTGCAGCATGAAGAGTTTGCCGTCCTGGATGGTGAATTCGACGTCCTGCACGTCTTTGAAGTGTTTTTCGAGAATTTGGCGAACTTTTAAGAGTTCTTTGTAGGCTTTTGGAAGAGCTTTGGCCATTTTCGCGACAGGGTCGGGGGTGCGGACACCAGCGACGACGTCTTCGCCCTGAGCGTTGACAAGAAATTCTCCGTAGAGGACGTTTTGTCCGTTGGCGGGGTTGCGGGTGAAGGCGACGCCGGAGCCGGAGTTTTTACCGGTGTTTCCGAAGACCATGGCCTGGACGTTGACGGCGGTGCCCCATTCGGCGGGGATGCCGTATTTGCGGCGGTAGACGATAGCGCGATCGTTCATCCATGAGCCGAAGACGGCTCCGGCTGCACCTTCGAGCTGTTCCCATGGGTCTTCGGGGAACTGGCGTTTGGTGCGGTTGTGTACGAGTTTTTTAAAGCGGGCAACGAGGGCTTTGTTGTCTTCGGCTGTTAGGTCTGAGTCGACGATGTCTTTTCCGTAGACTTCAGCTTTGTAGGATTCGATGGCGTGTTCGAATGGTTCGTGATCTTCATCGGGACGTTTTTGAACTCCGAGAACGACGTCGCCATACATTTGAATAAAGCGGCGGTAGCAGTCCCATGCAAAGCGTTCGTTGTTGGTAGCATCGGCTAGGGCAGCGACAGTGGTGTCGTTTAGTCCGAGGTTGAGGACGGTATCCATCATGCCGGGCATGGAGTCGCGTGCTCCGGAGCGAACGGCTACGAGGAGAGGGAAGCCTTTGTCGTCACCAAATTTGCAGCCCATGATTTTTTCCATGTTGGCTACGCCGGCTTCCATCTGTGCACGGAGGACTTTTGGGTAGGTTCGTTTGTTGTCGTAGAAATAGGTGCAGACTTCTGTCGTGATGGTGAAGCCTGGAGGCACTGGCAGACCGATGCGTGTCATTTCGGCGAGGTTGGCTCCTTTGCCACCGAGGAGAGGTTTCATGGTGCCGTTGCCGTCGGCTTTGCCTGCACCCCAGGTGTAAACATATTTGTCTTTGGCGGGTGCTTTGGGTTTACGAGATGACGCGGATTTTGTTTTTGCTTTTTTAGTTGCCATAATTTTTTGAAAAGTGAGGGACTATTTGTAATCAGGAAAAAGAAGTAGTCAATACGGATACGCCGCAGAGCGAGGAAAAATCAGGGTGCGAAAACTTCAACGATTTAAAATCTCATCAGCCGGGGGCACTTTCCTTGTGCCTGCGGACTTGCAAGACGTTCGGCCACCACTTCCGGGAATTTTTTTATCTCCATTCGCGTGCATACCCGTGCATTCGCGATTCCAAAAAATTGAGTTTTTTTTACTCTCCAATTTGAGCCTCCGGAATCGTTTCGACATAGTTATTACATGATTATAGAAATTGGCAGTCGCGAATTACCGGAATCAGCCGTAGCTGCCCCTCAAGGCCAGCTTTGGCAAACAGCCGATTATAACGAATCCCACCGAAGTTGCAGCAGCTTATCTTTTTTACCTCTGCCGCAAGCACCCCTTTATCGTTGAAAATCGTTTGAAATGCAGCGGCACGACATCGCTTTACCGATGGGTGACATGTCGCCTTCGATCCAAGGTGGAGCCATGCCTCCGCAATCCAGGGACTTGCTATTATTATTCTCCGATCGGGCAGGACTCCCTCCTGATGACAGGACTCTCAACATAGCGACCGGGAACCTGCATCCGACCCGTCCGAATCATTTCAAGCAGCATTTCACAGGCGACCCGTCCGATTTCCT
>JBKEBM010000186.1:0-8845 GCA_047973165.1 Chthoniobacterales bacterium | reverse complement strand
TCAATCTTGGCTTCAACGGCCAGTGTAAAATGGAGCAGGTCGTGGCACGACAAATCGCACGACAGCCGGCAGATCGCATCAGCCTTTGTCTGGGGATTAATACTGCCCAGGATGAGTATTCGAAACGGGTTTGGGCAGCGACAGCGGAGGGGTTTCTTATGACGGTTCGTAAGGGCCACCCCGAAACGCCTCTACTGATTATTTCTCCGATTTTAAGTCCGCCCCTAGAAAGGGTTGAAGACGAGGGAGAGCTGATGATTAGTCTTACGACGATGCGCGAAATACTGAAAGCAGCCGTCGAAAAATTCCGGACCGCCGGCGATGCTAATATATATTATCTCGACGGACGGCAAATCATCGGTCCCGGCGACGAGGATACGATGCCCGACGAACTGCATCCTGATGCAGACGGAATCAAGCTAATGGGCGCAAGATTCCTGGAGCATGCTCCGGCTGCCTGGGGCTGATTTTTTACCCCTTTTCTTTGTCAAAGGCGGAATCGAAGGCGCGTCCCGATGGCGGAAAATCGATCCCACGGACAAAGTCGCAGGCTTCTGTCGCACCGAACTCGCGGTCCATACCACTGTCTTCCCACTCAACGGAGAGAGGCCCCTGATAGTTGATTTCGTTGAGGGCGCGAATGATTTCTTCAAAATCAATCCTCCCCCGACCCAGGCTGCGAAAGTCCCAGAAGCGACGGGAATCGCCGAAGTCGATATGCCCGCCGAAGACGCCTGCCTCGGTGGGGTGATCCGCCCAGTTCACGTCTTTCATGTGAGCGTGAAAAATTCGGTCGTGGAATTTTCGGATGAAGCGGACGTAGTCCACGCCCTGGTAGCCGAGGTGCGAGGGGTCATAGTTAAAACCGAAAGCGGGATGTCCGTCGAGGGCGGCAATAGCGCGTTCGGCACTTGCAATGTCAAAGGCAATTTCGGTGGGGTGCACCTCCAGGGCAAATTTGACTCCGGCTTTTGAAAAGGCATCAAGGATGGGTTTCCAGCGCCTGGCAAAGTCGGCGTAGCCCGCATCGACCATGTCTGGCGTAACGGGTGGGAAGCTGTAAAGCAGATGCCAGATGGAGCTTCCGGTAAAGCCGTTGACGACAGAGACGCCGAGTTTGGCTGCGGCTTCCGCAGTTGAGATCATTTCCTGCGCTGCACGCTGACGAACGCCTTCAGGATCACCATCACCCCAGATTTCGGATGGGAGGATGCTTTTGTGACGGCTGTCGATCTGATCACAAACTGCCTGACCGACCAGGTGATTTGAGATGGAGAATACCTGCAGGTTGTGTTTTGCCAGGAGGGCTTTCTGTTTTTCGCAGTAGTCGTCTTCTGAAAGAGCTCGTTGGACTTCAAAGTGGTCGCCCCAGCAGGCGAGTTCGAGTCCGTCGTAGCCGAATCCGGCTGCTTTTTCTGCGAGAGTTTCGAGTGGGAGGTCGGCCCACTGGCCGGTGAACAGGGTTACAGGTCTCATAAGGTATAGTCGAGGTTGAGTGTTTAGGCGGCAACTTTTTTTGCCGGAGATTTATTAGAGCGAGAGGCGAGATGACGGACAATCGCAAATGCAACAAAAATACATTCCAGGGTGACGAAACTGAGTGCCATTCCGCGTCCACCCGTTCCGAATCCGTAGCTGTGCAGGCCTACGCCCAGGACGAAATTTACGCCATACCAGGCCATGATAATGCTTTGAAACCCAAGAATAGCACCGACGGCTGTGCCGAAGCCACTCCATCTTCCGGCGATACGTCCGTGAAGGATGAAAAGATAAACCAGCAAAGCAATGAGGGCCCAGGTTTCTTTGGGGTCCCAGTCCCAGAAGCGGCCCCAGGAATAATTTGCCCAGACGCCGCCGAGAATGGTTCCGAGTGCCAAAAGCAGAACTCCGACCTGGAGGGCACGATAGACGTATTGATAGAGATTCGGGGAAGGTTTTTTTCCGAGAATAACGAGGCTCAACGGGATATGTGCGACACCGAGAGCCAGCGCAAAGGCGGCGTAGCTGAGTGTGATCGTAAGCACATGCGTGGTGAGCCAGAAGTTATGTTTCAAAACAGGGACAAGCGGTGAAATCGAAGGGTCCAGTGCGTGCGGGTAACCGTCAGCGAGAATGAGAGAAAGAACGGCTACCGGAATGGCACCGAGCAGAAAGTAGCGACCGCGACTTTTCAGTTCGAAAAGCAGCGCAAAAAAGACGGTCCCAAAAGCAACCCAGATGACGGATTCATACATGTTAGTCACCGGTGCTCGTCCGGCAATAAAGACGCGTGCGACAAATCCGAATATCTGAAAAAGCAGTCCGACCAAAGCCAGCAGCCAGGCCAGGATGTAACCTGGGCGGCTAAGCCACAGCAGCGATCGGGTCATCGTAACCACCAGCAAAATACCCGCGGCAAGGTAAAAAATCCATGCGATGCGAAAGGGGTGAATTTTTTGATAGAGCACTTCCAATGTAAGAATTTTTGGACTCAAAATTTTTTCCGGAGCGAGTTGTTTTTGCCAGTCCTGAAGTTTGGAAGCAGCTTCAGTGAAAGCAGTCGGATCGTTATTTTTCAGAGCCTGAATCAGTGCTGAAATATGCGGGTCGGATGCCGGAAGAGGAGTCCAGTTGTTACTTTCCCCTGGCCGGAGACGGGGGGCACGCCCGCGGGTGATGTTTTCGTAAAGAGCCATGCGCATGCCGACTTCAGCGACTTCTTTAAGGAGGCCGGTGAGCTTTGGAGAAGATTCTCCGGGTTTGGGAGCGCGGGCGGCCGCGGCTTCATTCAGGAGCTGAACGAAAGCAGTATTGTCGGCCAGGTCGTAATAACTGAAGTGGCTTGTCGCTTCAGGAAGTCCGGTTTCATTTTTAAGCGGAATGTGAGAAACGTAAATGAGCGGAATTTTGTCCCACTCCTGTCCCTCCAGCCAGAGGTGGGTGATAAAGGGCTCGGCAGCGAGAGCTTCGTCGTTGGCTTTGAACTTTCGTTTTCCAGTGAGAGCCAGGGTGGATTCTTCCGCGAAGACGAGAAAGGGCTTTTGGCGTCCACCCTCATGGACGATGAGTGTATCCAGGTCGGAAAAATCGATGGCGGAATTTTTTGTCGAAGAGATTTTTTGCTGTGTAACGTCATCGGCACGACTGGTCAGCAAAAATCCCGGAAGGGCAAGTGAAACAGCCAGAGGCAGAACAAAACGGATATAAGAAAGTTTCATTTTAAGTCACAAAAATGGATAATCAGTAAGATAGAAAGGCCTCACAGAATAGGCTCACTCTGCAATTTTTCAATTACTGATCGAGGATGCTATCAGCGAATTACTTTTTTGTGCAAGCCCGGTGAACTTTGTAAATTTATTTGAGCAGAGGAGAAAGAATATCAATAGCCGTATCGACTCCCCCCCTGATGGTATCGGGTGCATTTTCCAGGATTTCGACACCCGACTCGATGGTTGCAGCACCAGCGGCAACGACAAGGCGTGAGGACAGGTCTTCCTGTGGCTGGTCCAGACTCCCGCTGATATGCACGGGTGCCCACATGTATCCATCCTGCTCTTCGGTGAAAACGCGATCCTGCGAGCCGGGTATCCAGCGTAAAGTTTGCTTTGTCAGGCCGACTCGGAGGTCACCTTTTATTTTTTCATCCGTTGAAATCCGATATTCGCCTTCAACTCGAAGCAGGCCTTTGGATTCCAGGACAAAATTGCGAATAAACACGCCTTCAGACGTTTTTTCAAAATCTCCCGATACCTCCTGAACAGTCATCCGCCTGAATTGCGGGGTGTCTGTGAAGTCTGCCAGTTTACTCAAAACAGGCAGGTCCTTTAAGGTTCCTTCACTCAAAAAAACTGATCCACTCAGCTTGTTCGTATTTGCGGCAGTCCCTGCACCCCGCTGCTTTATCTCCAGGTTTCCGCGAAGCTTTCCAGAGAGGTATGGTTTCAGGCGATCTTCGAAAACCATATCGCTGGCAAGCTGCTCAAATTTTACGTAAAAATCCCGAGTATCGGAGTCGATATCGGCCTCTCCGGAAACCTCGATCTGTCCGCCATTCTCCGTAGTAAATTCTGAAGAGGTTAAAAAAAATGTCCCGGAGGCAATCCGGATCTCATAATTTTTAATCTGAAGCTCAGGCATATCTTTTAAAAAAAGTTTTCCTCGTTGTCCTTCAATGAGCCAGTCCTGCCCAAGGGAGCTGGCTTCGATTACGGTTCCGCGTATTTGCCCCTGATCTGTTTCGAGACTGGCGTTTTCAACAGAAATTCGCCCAACAGAAAAACGCCTGGGCAACCATTTTTCCCAAAAACCTGATGCGGGAGAAGTCGTCGAAGCACGGCGCTGAGCCGGCCACACGTTTTCCTCCCCACTCTGATTCCTGCGAGAGGAGAAGCGTATTTTCATCCGTCCGATTGTCAGTTCATCCACTCGCCATTCACCGTCGAGGATTCTTCGCAGGGCAAGCCTGGCCCGCAAACTGTTGGCCTCCAGATTCTCCACCAGTGCAGCACTATCCTGACCCGAAGCCATAAACTGATCGGAATAAACCGATGAGCCCTTCCACTTCATAGTCTCAAACTCTCCCTGCACTTGCAGAGCCTGGGATGTTTTTTCAGAAACTAAACTACGAAAAACATCGCTTTTGAGCCAGGAGTTGAAGGTAATGTTTCCGATTATCACGAGCAGGAGCAACAAAAGCCCCAGACTCCCTGCAAGTATCCAAATTACTCTGCGAGACATATCCTTCGATTTGTTAGCTCCACCTTCACCTGAAAATCCGGAGAAGGCTTTTGTCCTTAAAAAGTCGGTGTCTTAAGGACCATGAAAGTCACGGCAAGGCTGGCCACAACAGCCAGAAATCCCAGCACAACCAAAAAGACAGCCAACATTTTAAAAGGGTCTTTTTCTTTAATCTCTTTGGAAAAAGGAGAGGAGTTTTTGAAATCCTGCGGCCGATTGCTTGCCGCTCCGGTAGCTGCATCTATCTTACTCGACTGTGGCTCGGGTTGCTCAGCGTCTCCGGTTTTTTCACTTCCGTAAACAGCATCCACACGTCCAAAACGTACCGAGTCTCCCTCGGTCAAAAGTTTTTCGCTGATCTGCTCGCCGTTTACAAAGGTTCCGTTTGTCGAGTCCAGGTCTTTCAGCAGGTAACTCCCGTCACTTGAGACAAGCTCGGCATGTCGGCTGGATACCGAATCGTGAGGAATGTGCAATTCGTTATCAGCCAAACGACCAACGGAAACTTTATCCTCAGTTAATTCGAGGGTGAATGGCGCATCAGGGGAAAGCAGGACTTTTAGCTCGGGCATGAGGAGGACTTAGCAAGTCGTTAAAGATTTTTCAATGTTTTTGGTAAATTCTCTGAAAAAGTATTCTGCATCGTGCGGCCCGGGAGATGCCTCGGGGTGATACTGAACACTGAAAACCGGAAGCTCGCGGTGGCGCATTCCGGCCACCGTATTATCGTTTAAGTTGATGTGGGTAACCTCAATTTCTGACGGCAGGGAATCTGGATCGACAGCAAAACCATGATTCTGCGAGGTGATTGCAATTTTTCCTGTCAACAAATCCTGAACTGGCTGGTTACCTCCACGATGACCGAATTTCAGCTTAAAAGTTTTTCCTCCAAAGGCATACGCAAGAATCTGATGCCCCAGGCAAATTCCAAACAAAGGTTTCTCAGAAAGTAGTTTTTTGACATTTGCATGAGCATAATCAAGCGCAGCGGGGTCTCCCGGACCGTTCGACAGAAAAATTCCATCCGGATTTTCCGCCAGCAAATCAGTTGGTTTCGCCGTTGCCGGGAAAAGCTGTATATCAAAGCCCTGTTGCCGAAGCATGCGCAGAATATTAAACTTCGCTCCGAAATCGTAGGCAGCAATACGAAAACGTCTCTCCGGGAGTTGATTGAAATGGTTGCCAGGAGAATCTCTGAATTTTTCCGTGTCGGAGCGACTTTGCTCCAGAGCCGGACTTTGAGCCAAACGCCACAAGCGACTCGCCTCATCCGACGGATCCCACTGCGAGGCATCCGCCGGCGTAACCTCTTTTACAAAATCCATCCCCGCGACCCCCTCCCCCTCCCGGGCGAGACGAAGTGCTTCGTCTTCAGAGATTCCGTCGGTTGCCAGGCAGGCCTTCATAGCTCCCCTCACCCGCAGATGTTTGGTGAGTGCGCGTGTATCAATTCCTGCGATGCCAGGGATGTTGTGTTTTTTTAAATAATCCCCGAGCGACATTTCGGCACGCCAGTTGCTGACAACAGGGCTGAGTTCCTCGATCACGAAACCGCGAACCTGGGGTTCTTTGCTCTCTTGATCCAACGTGTTGACTCCATAGTTGCCAATCTGCGGGGCAGTCATGGCAACAATTTGCCCGCGATAAGATGGATCGGTCAGGATTTCCTGATAACCCGTCATCGACGTATTAAAGCAAATCTCGCCCGTCGAGCAGGCCTGAGCACCAAATGCCTCACCTCGAAAAATACGCCCGTCTTCCAGGGCCAGGATTGCAGGAACTTCTCCCATGATTTTTTTTATTATACCGAAATACAAAATTTCGCAGACCGAAATGATCCGCTTTTCTGTCAGGCCGCTGCTTCCAGTTTGGAGATCAAATCTGCCTTGCCGGTCATACCTACCTGGGTGGAAACCAACTCGCCGCCTTTAAAAATACAAATCGTCGGAATCGACTGGACTTTGTATTTTGCCGCAACACCAGGAGCCTCGTCCACATTGACTTTCCCAACCTTCGCGGTGCCTGCTTTATCCGCTGCGATCTCATCAACAATCGGAGCAATCATGCGACAGGGACCACACCAGGGCGCCCAAAAATCAACTAAAACAGGGAGTTCGCTTTTCAAAACTTCTGAATCGAAGTTGTCGTCGTTTAATTCAATGATGTGTTCGTTTGCCATAATTGCAGAGACGTTAGCAGAGAGTTTAAAAACTGCGAAACGAAAAATTTAAAATCACACTTACTGAGGATAAGCCCGCCGCTTAAGGATATCTCAGAAAATCCACTTTTTATTGGATACGCCGTGAATTTTCCAAAAATACTATCTCCGCAAATACAATCGCGTTCGGTAAAATCGATTTCCCGTAACTGCTTATCCGATTAAATACTCACTCATCTCATAAAGTTTCGGATCGCGGGTCGGAGTTGAACGCTGTTTTTTCGTCCCCCTGCCCGCTCCGCTTTGTTGCCCCTCATCAGCCACACCTTCCTCTTCGTCCGGGAGGTCAGCAAACTCCTCCTCAAGTTTTTCCAGATCCTCCCCCTTTTCCATGCGGGCAATCATTTCCTCCATTCCGGCAGGAAGTTTCTCTCCCGAGGCCGACTGTAGTTTTCGCATGAGATGACCCAAAGCACGCGGGTCCGGCTCGCCATCTCCCATTTTTTCCATCTCACGGCTCACTTCCTGCATCATTGCAGCCTGCCGGGCGTCGGGTTCGCCACCAGGCAAAGCCTCGCCTGCCTTCCTCTCCTGCGCACGCCCCGTGAATGCAAAGCCGGAGACCATTCGCTCCATTTTAAAATTTTTCCCGTCAGGACAAAGCGGCACGCAGTCTTTAGGCAAAATTTTTCGTGCGTAAAAACTATAAACCCGGTGCGTGCTCGGCGAATAAAATTCATAGATGGGCATACCTGCATTCAAATTCCGGACCTGCTCCAGGTCAAGCCCGGGAGTTTTTCCAAAACGTTCCGCAATTTCGTATTGCGCAAAATACCCAATTCCACGAAGATGCTCCGCTCTGGCTGCCCTGCCAACGGGCAGATACCAATACAGATATCCGCGTAAATGAAGGTAAAACCCTCATCACGCATCCATCTGAAAAACAAATTTTTTTATGACTGTATCCCAAATCGAAACCAAAGCGAACACGACAGACTACTCAAAGGCCAGTGCCAACACCGGCCTGCAGGCCGAAGCAAAAATCGGCTTTCTCGAAGAAATGTTTCGCATACGCCGTTTCGAACAAGTCTCCCTCAAACACTACATCCAGGGCCACATCGGCGGTTTTCTCCATCTCTATATCGGCCAGGAATCCATCGCCGTAGCCGCCGTATCGCTCATGGACAAAGACGACCACATTATCACCGCCTACCGCGACCACGGCCACGCCCTCGCCGTCGGCATGGGCATGAACGAATGCATGGCCGAACTCTTTGGAAAAAAAACCGGCTGCTCCAAAGGCCGCGGTGGCTCCATGCACTTCTTCGCCCCCGATAAAAATTACTGGGGCGGTCACGGCATCGTGGCCGGCCAGACCCCCCTCGGACTCGGACTCGCCTACGCCCTCAAATACCAGGGCAAAAAAGGCTGCTGCCTCGCCTTCCTCGGCGACGGCGCCATCAACCAGGGTTCCTTCCACGAGTCCCTGAACATGGCCTCCCTCTGGGACCTCCCCGTCGTTTACATCATCGAAAATAACGGCTACTCCATGGGCACCAGCCTGAAACGCTCCTCCGCCGTCCGAAACAGCCTCGCCGAGCGTGCCGAAGCCTACAACATGGACTGGGACATGGCAGACGGCTCCCATTTTTACGAAACTCGTGCAAAAATTGCCGAAGCCATGAACCGCGCTCGTGAAAAATCCCGCCCCACTATTCTCGAGATCAGCACCTACCGCCACTACGGCCACTCCGTCGCCGATGCCAACGCCAAAAAATACCGCAGCGAAAAAGAGATCGAGTATTATAAAGAACACCACGACCCGATGCGTCTCTGGCAACGCCGCCTCATCGAAGAAGGAGTGCTCGACGAAAGCACCGCCAACGCCCTCGACAAAGCCGCAAAAGAAGAAGCCAACGCCGCCGCAAAATTCGCCCTGGAAAGCGACTTCCCATCCGTCGAAGACATCTA
>JBKEBM010000155.1:0-1603 GCA_047973165.1 Chthoniobacterales bacterium | reverse complement strand
AGTGCTTTCATTTTGATCAGGGGTTTGTCGTTCGTTGGTAGAATATTTAGTGAAGCCTCTCAACAGCTTTTCATTGCAATCGTTGCAATAACTTTAGTCGGTATTTTTGACGCTATAGATTACCAGGTTTTTGTAGGCACCGACCGTCCAGACCATTTGTCGGAGGCCGAATTTTACATCGATTGGCATTCCGGGTTCTTCAGCCGGAGCGACAATTACTCCTCGAATCCCGCGACTTCTGAGAACCTGACTGAGACGTTTCCCTTCGTAGTATTTTGGCCCCACAAGAAAGAGCTAGGCTGTAACCCAGTTGCTCAGCCCGTTGCCTGGCACTCGAAATAACGCTGGGATTCGTGTGAAGATTCAGCCTGTGCGAAGTAAAGACATCATCCGTATCTAACTCAGACATCAGCGGTATAATGAGAGCCAGATTCTGACGATTCTACACGGTTTTTTTTGTTCGCAAGTAATGCATCAGCTCTGTCAGCCTCACATCGGGAATATTAACCAAGACGGCGAGCCGCGCTCTCGACTTTATCAATCGTATCCTGAGCGATCCCTGGAACATGGCGCAATGCACGCGAAACAGTCGCCCGGGATATCCCCACATGATCTGCAATCTCCTGGAGCTTTACAGCGGACATAATGAAAACACTTAACACTCGGGGTGAATGATCGCCAAATCAAAAAGAAGAGCGGGCTTGCGAGTTGCTCCGCATGGCGAAGCCTGACTCTTCCGCGAGGTCCTGCCCGGGATGAGATCAAGTCAATGGGCAAAGCATTTTTCGGAATTGCTCATTAGATATTGATATTAGTTTTGCACAGCAAAAAGAGAAAGGTGCTGACGGCAAGGTTTGCTGGTTTCCTGGTATAACAGTGGGCTTTTCTTCGAGGTGCTTATGCTGCTTAAAGATGATTCCGTAGGGGTAACAGAAATCCGTGTAGTAGGTGATGTGTTGCCGTATCGTTGCTGATCGAGTTCGCGCCATTGTTTACTGCGCGAATTTCACTAATTTGTCTCACTAAATCGTATAAAACAGGACGTAGGCGACAGCAGATCAGGATAACAGCGACTTGTAAGAAAAGGAGGACCGCCAGCTCGGTGTTATTCATGAAACGGATGTCCGGAATTTGGTCGGAATTTCACATATTATCGATATAATTTAAGAGTGCTGATTTTTGTGTATGAGTGCTGTTGGCTGAAGCAGTTTCTGGTAGCGTGTTTTTAGCAGGTCAGGGTTTTCCTGAAGCAAATTGCGTGAGTCTTCGAGGGCGTCGAGTAGGGTTGCGAGGATTGTTTCCATTGACGGCACGTTTTTTTTCGCCAGAGCATCTTCAGCACAGGCGATGGTTACGGAGGTGGCGGTTTGTTGAAGGATTTCTGAAAAATCTTTGTGTTGCTGATGCACGTTGATTCCGATTCCCAGGACGGCCTGGCGTTGTTGTGGCGTTGCTTTGCTCGAACGCGTCTCCACGAGGATACCACCGAGTTTTTTGTTGTGAACGTAGAGGTCGTTTGGAGCTTTTATACGCAGTGGCAGCTTGGTGACAGCAGTGAGCGCGGGTGCCAGAGCGGCGGTAACCCAGCAGGTGAGCAGGGAGG
>JBKEBM010000136.1:0-6948 GCA_047973165.1 Chthoniobacterales bacterium | reverse complement strand
GTAATTTACTAAACCTGACCTCTGCCTACACGGCCTTTCCCAATCGCGGTAATATGGTCCTGCCCTGGATCATCGACCGGGTCACCGATGCTAACGGCAATCTCCTCTACCAGCGAAAAGCCATTAAAAAACCGCTTCTTGAACGACGAGCCTCCGGCCAGGTTGCAAATATCCTGAGTGAAGTTCTCACCCGCGGAACCGGTCGCGCATCCTGGCGCCACGGACTCCGCCGCCGGGCTGCCGGAAAAACGGGAACCACCAATAACTGGCAGGACGCCTGGTTCGTCGGCTTCACTTCGAAAATCACCTGCGGCGTCTGGGTTGGTTTCGACAAACCCCGCCGCATTGCAAAAGGCTCCGGTGGCAGCCAACTCGCCCTCCCGATCTGGGTTGACATTATCGAAAGCCCGGCAGCCCGTAGTTATTAAATTGGTAAAAAGCGATACCTTCTCTGCAAAAAAATAAGCCCAAGCAGGAGAATAAGCGGTCCATAAGACGGCTCCGGAATCACAGTCAAAGGGTTCTTTATTCCCCATGCTGCATCGGAAAAGGGATTCTCAAATTTTTGTAATACATCGGGCATCGTTTCAATATTCTGCGCTAAAATGGGAGAAGTTCCGGAGCCTGCCATAGGGACCAGCCTTCCGCTAATTCCAAAAGCCTGGGCAGACAAGTCATTAAATGGAAGATACGCGCCGCCACTCGTCTCGGAGGCAAGAGATAGTTCAACAGGTTGAGAAATATCCTGTCCGCCTTCCGATGAGCCGGCACTGCCGCCTGAACTCCCAGGCGAACTCGAAGAAACGGAAGAGGAATTACTATTATTACTGTCTGATATATTCCCATCCGGGAACTGCATTTGAACCCGGAAGCTGACACCGGTCTCACCGCTTATGCTCCCTGCAGATCCTCCGTCATAAGAGGGTGGAGGGTTTGAAATCAGGCTTCCCAGTGAAACGGGAGCATAGGGGACCGGAACTTTTGGGAAAGAGCCACTCATTGACATTGAAAACGGAGAATCTCTTCGTGTGATGGATACGATCAGGGCACCAAAAATAAAAGCAAACCCCAGCAACTGTCCGACAAAGACAGCCTTTAGGCGAAGATTTTGTAGTCTAAATGGTAATTTACGCCAAATCAAAGTAAGTCCCTTTTTCAGGAATTCTAAATGTAAACTGCAAGAAACTCAATAAAGACGAACAACGTTTCTTTCGTGGCCAAGTGGGAGTCACAAAAAAAGCCTGATAAAAAGAGGGATACTACAGGTAATTCTGCTGTCTGAATCCTGTATTTATGCAGCCTGGCGGATGGCGGACACAGTGCTCCGTAAATTGTAAAAAAATCGCCATGCGCTGTAAATATGCTCTGAAAAACAAATGCACGCCCCTGTCCAACTGCTCTGAGAATACCTGTCAAAACGATGTGAGATCACTGCTGCTCTGCTGCGACCTCGGGATTTGCTTTTGCCATTTTGGTCGTATTGCGCAGCTCGATCAGATCGCGCATAATGAGTAGAGTTTCGTTGCGAATGGCATCGGGTGCGACAGGTTTATCTTCTTCCTCATCTGCTGATTCAGCATCCGTTTTGACCGTGGCGTTTTTGTTCGAATTTTTTTTATCATCCGCTTTGGATGAGGATTTGGCTTCACCTTTTTTATTCGTCGGAGCACTCTCTGCTTCGTAAATATTTTTCTTCCGCTCCCGGTCAAAGGGGACCATCGTGAGCTCCGGATCATCGACATTATCAAGTGTCAACTCATAGGCTACAGCTTCAAAAGCGGGGCCACGTTTTTCGCGAATTTCATCACGTTCCTCGCCGCGTTTTTTATCTTCTTCGATTTCGGCTTCGCGTTTTTTGCGATTCAGGGAAAGTTTATTTTCTTCAAGACGTTTGTTCAGACGCTCGCTGTCCTGCATGATGAATTGAAACTCGGGTTCGACCTGCACGCGTTCGGCAGAGCGTTTTTTGAGTGCCGGCAAAAAGAGGTCGAGAATGGTGGATTGATCCGAAGCCTGGCTGCTGACTTCGTCGTATTGCAAAGGGTTAATTAAAGCTCCCTCTCCGATCTCATCGGTGTCCGTAATTGACGGCAGAACGATATCGGATTCGACACCTTTCAACTGCGTGGAGCCGCCGCTGACCCGGTAAAATTTCTGGACAGTGAGTTTGATCGATCCGGCATCCGATCCACTCAGGCTGAAAAACGGCATGTAACGCCCGAC
The DNA here is from genome assembly GCA_047973165.1 of Chthoniobacterales bacterium. GTDB lineage: Bacteria > Verrucomicrobiota > Verrucomicrobiia > Chthoniobacterales > JBKEAD01 > JBKEAD01. The sequence goes on along the minus strand of JBKEBM010000136.1, from coordinate 4,725 downwards.
ATCAATCAACTGCTGTACGGTTCCTTTTCCGAAACTGCGTTCGTCTCCGACGATGATCGCCCGTCCGTAGTCCTGGAGTGCTGCGGCAAAAATCTCGCTTGCGGAGGCACTCAGCCGATTCACCAGCACGATGAGCGGGCCGGTGTAAATCTGCGATCCCTTGTGGTTGCTTACGCGGACGTAACCTGTGGAGTCTTTTGCCTGCACAATGGGTCCCGGAGGCACGAAGCAACTCGTCAGCTTGATGGCTTCTTCCAGAGAGCCGCCACCGTCTTTTCGCAGATCGATTACGAGTCCTTCTATCCCTTCTTTTTCAAGACGAACAAGCAGGCGCTGCACATCTTCCGTCGTGCTCTTTGGGGATCCTTTTCCGTCGCGATCCATATTTGCATAAAAGGAGGGGAGAGTGATCCAGCCGATCTTTGCAGCAGGTATACCCTCGCTCGCGGGGAGTTCGATGAGCTCAGCTTTTGCTTCCTGGTCCTTTAGCTGCACTTTGTCCCGGACGATGGTAACAACCTTACGGGTGGAGGGATCGCTGGCACTTCCCGGAGCAACCAGCAGGCGCACGGTGGTTCCTTTTTTTCCACGAATCTGATCGACGACTTTGTCGAGTTTCATCCCAACAACATCCGTAAACTCTTCATCCCCCTGGGCAACTCCGGCGATGCGGTCATTTGCCTTCAGGCTTCCCTCTTTGTCCGCCGGACCGCCAGGAACGACCTCGATAATTTTGGCATAACCGTCTTCGGAGCGTAAAACAGCACCTACGCCAACGAGCGAGAGGCGCATGGAAATTTCAAAATTTTCCATATCACGCGGACTCAGATAGGTGGAATGCGGGTCGTAGGCCTGGGTCAAAGCGGAGAAATACGTCTTCATGACATCCTCGTATTCCTGCTCCTCAATATTGCGCAGCACCTGATTGTAACGGCGCGTAATGGTAACTTCGGGCGTGTCCAGTCGGGTGTCGCTGAGTTCTTCCTGCAAAAGTTCGGCAGTAATTCGCTTGCGCCAAAGAGCATCTGCAGCTGCGTCGTCTGCCGGCCAGGCTGCTTCGTCCCGGTTGAGGCGGATTGTTTCATCCGTATTGAAAGCAAACTTTGTTTTGGCCAGAGCTTTATTTTTTTCGACACGGTCTTTCACACGTTCTTCGAAGCGTTTGAAAATAGTTTCTGCCGGGGTGAGGTCGCCCCGGAGCAAACTGTCGTCCAGGGAATTTACATAACGTTCCCGAAACTCATCGATGTCTTTTTGCGTAAAGTAGAGCCGATTGTAGTCCAGCATCCGAATGTAGTTATCAAAAACTTTTTCGGACATGTTGTCGTCTAGGCTCTGGCGTGTGTAGTGCCCCTGCTCAAGAATACGAGCAACCGTTTGCGCCACCTTCGCTATCTGGGATTTATCCTGGCGAGAGGTCTTTTCCGAAACGGATACGTCGTTTGCGTGGACGCTCAGAGCACCGGCGACAAAAAATAAAGTGAGGATAAAACGTGTTGGAAACATCGCTAATCCTGAGCCTAGCGTCCGCAGGCTTTTCCCTGGAAGCATAAAAAAAATCATTCGTATAAAAAAATTTGTATTCCTTCGTTTCACTCGGATGGTTTTGCGTTTAAAATATCTGAAAAGTGAGACAGTGGAATGAAAGATAAGTTCAAAACATTTACAGGCGGAATATTTGAAACCAATTGCTACCTGCTGAATTGTTCCGGTGGAAATCTGCTCGTCGATGCCCCCGACGGTGCGGACCAGGCCTTTGCAGATGAAAAAATTGACATCCTCTTTCTGACGCACGGACACTTTGACCACGTCATCGATGCCGCAAAAATCCAGGCCCGACACGACTGCGAGATTCTTTATCACCCCGAAACTTCTGCTCTGGTGGAAACAGCAGATGCTTTTAAAAAATACGGCTTTGCCCTTGAAATCACTCCCTTCAAAGCAAGCCGCCTGGTCAACGCACAAAAAGGAATCGATTTGCTCGGGACTCAATGGGACCTGCTCGATGTCCCCGGTCATTGTCCTGGCAGTCTGGCACTTTATCACGCCGGAGCAGAGAACGTATTCAGCGGTGATGCCCTTTTCAAAGAAAGCATCGGGCGAAGCGACCTGCCCGGCGGCGACCATGCACTCCTGCTGAAATCCATCCGCGACCAGCTCTTTACCTTGCCCGATACAACAAGCGTTTACCCCGGACACGGAGGCCTCTCATCCATCGGCCACGAAAAAAAACATAATCCCTTCCTTCAATGATGCTGGACAATCCCTCAACTTAAAGGCACTTATTCCCATAGAAAAAAACACATCCCGCTAACTAACTACCCACCAGATTTATGCCCAACTACAACTACGTCGCACTTGATGCACAAGGCCAGGAGTCAACAGGAGTCATCGAGGCCGCTTCCCAAAATGAAGCAATCGGCCAACTGCGCCAAGCCGGTTATTTTCCAAAATCCATTAGTGAAGAAACCAAGGCCCAGCGTGCAAAAGCCTCCAAAGCCGTAGCTGCTTCCGACAAAGGTAAAGGCGGTGGACTCGGTAGTAAAAATATCACAATCCCCTTCCTCCAGCGAACGACGATCAAGGGTAAGACTCTCATGATTTTCACGCGTCAGTTAGCCACGCTGATTGACGCCGGACTCCCCCTGCTGCGCGGCCTCACCGTTCTGGCAAAACAGGAGCCGGACCCCGTTCTGCGCAAGACCATTACCAACCTCGCCGAATCTGTCCAGGGCGGCGGCACTTTCTCGGAAAGTCTGAACGGACATCCGAAAATTTTTAATAAACTCTACGTCAACATGGTAAAAGCCGGCGAACTCGGTGGTGTGCTCGAGCTTGTCCTGATCCGCCTGGCAGAATTCCAGGAAAAAGCGCAAAAGATCAAAAACAAAGTCGTCTCGGCCATGTTCTATCCCATCATCGTCCTGGTGATCGCCGTAGCAATCATGGGCTTCCTCCTGGTCTTCATCGTTCCAAAATTTGAAGCCATCTTCGCCGACATGCTCGGCGGAAAACCCCTTCCGCTGCTCACTCAGTTTGTCATCGGAGTCAGTAACGGTGTGAAGGAAAATATTCTCTTCATTGTCATCGGCGTTGTTCTGGCTGTCGTCCTGTACAAACTTGTCCAGAAAACCCCAAAAGGCACTGTCTTCCTCGACACCCTGAAGCTCAGACTGCCCCTCTTCGGCGATCTGACCCGCAAAAGTGCCATCTCACGCTTCAGCCGAACACTCGGCACGCTCGTGACAAGCGGTGTCCCCATTTTACAGGCACTGAATATCACCCGAGAAACCGCCGGCAACGTCATTATCGCCGACGCTATCACAAAAGTTCACGACGCCGTAAAAGAAGGTGAATCCATCGTCCAACCACTCGAAGTCAGCGGTGTCTTCCCACCCATGGTCATTAGTATGATCGACGTCGGTGAAGAAACCGGACAGCTCCCCGAGATGCTTCTCAAAATCGCCGAAGTTTACGACGATGAGGTCGATAACGCCGTTGCGGGTTTGACTTCTCTGCTCGAACCCATTATGATCGTGTTCCTGGCCGTTGTTGTCGGAACGATCGTCATTGCGCTCTTTCTGCCCCTTATCGGCATCATCAGCGGCATGCAGCAGTAAAAAATATAAAAAAACCGCTAAAAACCCAAATATCCCCACCATGAAGCCAAGCCCAGCAAACTCGATAAAACAACCCGGCGCGTTCTCTTTAATAGAACTTTTAGTTGTTATTGCTATCATAGCGGTCCTGGCCGGTCTGATCCTGCAAACAGCCGGTTACGTCCAGAACAAAGCGGCCCGCTCTCGAGCGGAAACCGAAATAGCTGCTCTCTCAGCCGCGCTGGAAAGTTACAAGGCAGACTACGGAGATTATCCGGCCGGAACTGGTGGAGTGACCAATTCAACGGTTATTCTGTTTGACTCTTTGGTTGCAGCCGCTTCCTCCAACAACCCACTTGGAAAAGTTTATATGGAAGCGAACGGTGGAATGCTAAAAAATACCAATAACCTTAGTTCGCCCGGAAATGCTTTTCTCGACCCATTTGGAGCAGAATACATCTACAAATACCCAGGTGATGCAGATCGCAGCGGCACGAATTTCTTCGATCTCTATTCCAAAGGCGGAGACACCACTGCCACAAATACCAATAAGTGGATTAAAAACTGGTAAAGCATACCAGTATACCAAGCGGAAAGTTCGAAGTAACTCGAGTTACGGTTTTGCTCTCACAGACCCTGGGGCATTTTAAATAAAATTGGGCTGTAAAATAAAATCACGGCTATCCCATAAGAATTCCAAAAATCAGAGGGTGGCTGGCGACGATCTTACTTAATACAAAGTAACGTTTTATACTGGTATAATTTTAAAAGAAGTGTTGGTTTGGAGAAACGTGGAAGACCGCGTAAAAAACCAGACATGCATTCACAAGGACCAGAGCTTCTACGTTTGCTCAGGAAAGACAAAGGCAATGGTCCTCCACCCGCTCTGTATGCGGAGCAGATGCTTCTCTTTAAGGCGCAACTTGAAAAGAAGCCGTGGCGCACGGGAAAGCAGGCTTACGCTTGGTTGAGGGAAAACTTTGGAGTTAGTTTCATCCCCAACGGGTTTACGTGTATCTTAAAAAAGCTTGGGGCGCGGTTAAAAGTGCCGCGCTCGAGTCATCCTAAAAAAGACCCTGAAGCCGGCATCGTCTTCAAAGAAACTCTTTGCCAACAGCTCATCGAC
>JBKEBM010000090.1:0-10408 GCA_047973165.1 Chthoniobacterales bacterium | reverse complement strand
GAATGTGCCCCTGCTTCATAATTAAGAGGTCGTAGTGGGGCCAGCCGTCGGTGCCGAAGTCCTGGTCGGAATAGTGGCCGATGCCGTGGAAGAGCAGTTTCATCATTACCGGAAAATAATCAGGCCCGTTTATTTTTCGATACGCTTGTCGGGCAGGAAACTTCTCTTACGACTGTGGAGGAAGCAAAACAGACGCTTCGGGTAAATATTGCCTCGTTGGAATCGGCCCGGACACATCGCGAAGTGGTTCTTTGATTTTATGAAAAAAAACCTGCGTATTGCGATGTTGGGGATAAGTGATTGATGAAATTGCGGCCGTGCCGGGTTATAATATGTTGCTCACACGACGTGGGCGTTTTACCAAACCGATCCTATTGGGGAGATTATGGAAAGCAATTTGTCCAGGGGCTGATTTTTTAAAGGAGCTGTGGGTAATGGTCGCGGGCGACTTTTTGACAGAGTTCGAGAATTTTGTTCCCGCAGTCCATTGTCAGTGCCTGGGATGCCAGAGACTGGCAGGCCGTTACGTTTAGCGATTGAATCGCTTTTTTGATGCGGGGGACCAGGGTGGGGCTGGCACTGAGTTCGTCGATGCCGAGGCCGACGAGCAGGGGAGTTAATTCGAGGTCGCCTGCCATTTCGCCACAGACTCCGACCCAGATGTTGTTTTCGTGGGCACTGGCGACGATGCGGTTGAGTAGGAGCAGGACTCCGGGGTGGGTGGGTTCGTAGAGGTGGGCGATGCGGTCGTTGATACGATCGACGGCGATGGTGTATTGGATGAGATCGTTTGTGCCGACGCTGAAAAAGGAAACTTCTTTGGCCAGATGGTGAGCGACCAGGGCGGCACTGGGGATTTCGATCATGCAGCCGACTTCGATGTTTTCATTGAAGGGCTGGTTTTCGGAACGCAGTTCGTTTTTACATTCGTCGAGAAGTTGGTTAGCTGAGCGGAGTTCGGCAATGCCGGAGACCATGGGATACATGATGCGGACGGCTCCGTGGTTACTGGCGCGAAGGATGGCGCGGAGTTGTGTTTTAAAAATCTGCGGGTTTGCGAGACAGAAGCGCAGTGCCCGGAATCCGAGGAATGGGTTTTGTTCTTCGGGGAGATCAAGGCTGTCGGTGGATTTGTCACCGCCGATATCAAGTGTACGGATGATTGTGGAATGGGGGTGCGCCGCCTCGACGACCTTTCGATAGTTTTCGTATTGCTCGTTTTCTTCCGGCGGGGATGTGCGGTTGAGATAGAGAAATTCTGTGCGGTAGAGGCCGATGCCTTCGGCTCCGAATTCTCCCATTTCCTGGAGTTCTTCGGTGAGTTCGATGTTGGCAGAAAGTGTGATGTGGATGCCGTCCCGGGTCTGCGAAACGGTGTTTCGGAGGAGCTCGAGTTCTTCATCAATGTCTTCCTGCTTTTTCTCGATTTGGGCGTAGTGAGCGAGAGTTTCTGAGGAGGGATTGATGATGAGGAGGCCCGTATAGCCGTCGATGAGGACGTCGTCACCGCTGGTGATTTTATCCGTGATGTCCTGGAGTCCGGTGACGGCAGGGATCGCGAGTGAGCGGGCCATGATGGCCGTGTGGGAGGTTTTTGAACCAATTTCCGTGGCGAATCCCAGGGAGAGGGAGCGATTCATAATCGCAGTATCGGAGGGAGTCAGGTTTTGCGCGATTACGATGTGGGGACGGTCGTCGATGGTTGCAGAGCGGAGGTCTTTGCCCAGGAGATGTCGCATGATTCGGCGAGAAACATCTTCGATATCGACAATGCGTTCGCGGAGGTAGGGATCGTCGATTTCATTTAGTGACTTGCAGTATTTTTCCGCTACGCGATGAAAAACGGATTCGATATTGATACGGTCCTGATCGAGTTTGCGCAGGACTTCGTCGATGAGAGTCCGGTCTTCGACGACCAGAAGATGGGCGTCGAAAATACTGGCATCGTGGCTGCCGATGGAACCGGCGATACGCTGCTGGATATCCAGAAGTTCGGCGCGGGTGGCGATCAGGGCAGATTCGAAGCGCTGGATTTCGTCAGGGATGTCTTCTTCCGATATTTTTCTGAAGGGGAGTTCTTCATCTTCCAGCCAGTGGACGACGGCTTCTCCGTGTGCGATACCCGGGGCTACGGGAATGCCCTGAAATCGTTTTTCGTCTTTTAGCTGATTTTCCTGTGTAATACCCTGCACGTAAACTTACTAGCAGAGATGGGGGTGGGGGTCAAATGATTGTCAACCCTCTCCGAAAGAGCTTTCCACGAGCTTATGGAGCTCGTCGCTGGCTTCCTGCTCGTCGTCTCCCTCGGTTGTCAGAGCGAGGGTTGAGCCCTGGCCTGCTGCGAGCATGAGAAGGCCCATGATACTTTTGCCATTGACGCGTTCGCCGTCTTTTTCGATCCATACTTCGCAGTTGTAGCGACTTGCAATTTTCACAAACATTGCGGCGGGTCGTGCGTGGAGGCCGTTACGATTTTTGATAATTAGGTCTCGAGTCATTTTTTAGCGAGTGGAGTTGATTTTTGTGAATTTGCTTTGGACTGGTCGTTCATAATGGAGAGCAGTCGCTGGTTAAACTGAGCTGCACTGTTATGTCCCATGCTTCGGAGTTTTTGATCCAGTGCAGAGACTTCTACCAGACGAGCGAGGTCACGTCCAGTCCGGACAGGGATTGTAACATGGGGAACTTTTATGCCAAGAATTTCGTAGTGGTCCTGGTCGATACCGACTCTCTCGATCGAATCATTTTTTTCCCATTCTTTGAGGGTGACGACCAGGTCGACGTGCTTTTCGGTTCGGATGGCGCCGGCTCCGAAGACGGAGGCGATGTCGATGATGCCGATTCCGCGAACTTCCATGTGGAAGCCGGAGATTTTTGAGACTCTGCCTACCAAGCCGCGACCTTCGGCGAAGCGGATACCGGTGATGTCGTCGCTGACAAGGCTGTAACCGCGCTCGATGAGGCCGAGTACGCACTCGCTTTTTCCGATTCCGCTGGCACCTCGGATGAGTGTACCGATGCCGTGGATGTCCACCATGCTACCGTATTCGGTGCAGCGTGGGGCAAATTCGCTTTCGAGAAAAATGGTTGCGGCGTTGATGAAGTGCATCGTGATCATGTGCGTGCGAAAGACGGGAATCTGGGCTTCGTTTGCAATTCTGAGAAGAATGGGGGGGACAACGGAGTTTCTGGCCAGGACGATGCAGGGGATGCGGTAGTTGAAGAGGTTTTTGAGGCGCTCTGCAGTGACGGCTTTGGGCAGGCTGCGGAGGTAACTGAGCTCGGCAAATCCGATGGTCTGGATTCGTTTTGAGGCGAAGTATTTAAAGAATCCGGAGAGTGCGAGGCCGGGGCGATTGACGGTTGGTTCGCGCACTCGCCGATCCATACCGACCTCTTTGCCTTCGAGGCGGAGTCCGAGTTGTTCGCCGTATTCTTTGTAAAAATCCCCGACGGTGAGAGTGGGGAGCTGCACTTTCGCTGTGGAGGGCATTTCGGAAAAACAGAAGCGTTTGCGCCGGGCGTTTTGCTACATTGAAAAGGATTCGCCGAGATAGAGTTTGCGGCTGACGGGATCGTTCAGGAGAAAATCTTTGTCGCCCTGGCTTTCGACGCGGCCTTCGTAGAGGAGGTAGGCGCGGTCCACAATGTCGAGAGTTTCGCGGACGTTGTGGTCGGTGATGAGAATGGCCAGGCCCTGTTCGCGGAGGTTCTGAACGATCTGCTGCACATCGTAAACGGCGATCGGATCGACTCCGCTGAAGGGTTCGTCGAGCATGATGAGCGATGGATTTGTGACGAGGGAGCGTGCGATGGTGAGGCGACGTTTTTCACCGCCGCTCAGCGTTAGCGCGTGGTTTTTGGCGAGGTGCTGGATACCGAATTGCTCCAGGAGTTCGTCGCAGCGCTGGCGACGGGCCTTACGGGACATTTTCATCGTTTCGAGGATGGCCATGATGTTGCCTTCGACGGTGAGTTTTCTGAAAATAGATTCCTCCTGGGGCAGGTATCCCATGCCCTGGCGTGCGCGGACATACATGGGCATGTCGGTAACGTTTTTTTGGGCAAATTCCACATGGCCGCTGGTGGGGCGCACCAGGCCGACGATCATGTAAAAGCTTGTTGTTTTCCCCGCTCCGTTTGGGCCGAGGAGGCCGACGATTTCCCCGCGGCGGACGTTAATGTCGACACCGTTGACAACGGCGCGTCCAGCGTAAGTTTTGACCAGTTTGTTGGTTTGCAGGAGAGGTTTTTCATCGCGGACCGGAGTGCGTGGTTTGCGAGGATCCTGTGGGGCAGGTGGGGTTGTTGGCGTCATTATTTTTGATCTCCGGTGTCAACAATGTTGGTGCGGCTTCCACCTTCGGTGCGGATTCGGCCAGCTCGGTTGAGGATCATTTTGGTATTTTTTTCGGTTGCGACGTGGCGGTTGATTCCCTGCTGAATCTGTGGCAGTTCAGTAAGAATAATGTCGCCGCTCTCCGGCAGGAAAACGGCACGTCCGGAGCGTGCGATGGAGACATTTTTTTTTCCTGCCTCATCGATATTTTCCTGGCGAATAATGACATCACCAGTTGCCTCGACTCGATCCAGACCTTTACGGTCTTCATTCATAAATGCTTTCAGGCGTTCACACGTCATCTGAAATTGCGGGTCTGTGACGACGACGGATCCGATGAACTCAGCCTCGTTATTTTCACTGTTGAAAGTGGCCGTTTCTTTTGCTGTGATTTGGGTGACAGCTCCCTCGGGGCGATCCTTGCTCATAATGTCGAAACCAAGTCCTGAGCCTTTTTCTTTTTTCTCGGTATTGGGTGACATTGTTGGAGTCGTTTCATTTGAGTTTTGCTCCTGAGCCTGTAGCGGCAGAGCACATAGGAGTGTTGCTGAACAGAGAGCTGAAATTTTGCGAGTCATTGGATTGATTTTCATTTTTCGTTTTGGTCTAAAGAGTAAATAAGCATCTCGATATTGCCGGTGATCACACCACTGCGATCCTTAATATGGAAAAGGAGTTCGTTGCCGCTGAGTTTAAAGTCGTCGCGCTGGATTACGACACCTGATTTTCCGGACAGAGTTCGGGACTCCAGGTTAAGCCTGGCCTTAGGCATTGTAATATCCATTTTCCGTTGTTCCTCATCGTAGGTTTCAATATCGAGTTTTTCAATATCGAGATTTTCGTCATCGATTTTACGGGCAATATCGGCAGCAAAGGTCATTTGCAGTTGTCCGTCATCACCGTAAAAAGGAACCTGAAGGCCAACTACATCTTCACCAATCGGCACCGGAATATCAAAAGTTTTGTCGTCTTCGGAATCGTCTTTATAGGCATCAGGGTCTTTGACCTGACTTTTTGGAGTGGGAGAGGGGCTGGGCTTCGCCTCACTTTCAGCCGCGATTGCAGGCGGACAGAATGAAAGAAAAATGGCAAGCAGCAGCAAGCTACTCAGGTAACTCCGCAATGGCTTTGAGCTGACGCAAAACCTTTGGAAGTCGGGAGAGTGGGATTTGATTGGGACCATCGGATAAAGCTTTCCTGGGATTCTCATGAGTTTCAATAAATATTGCCCGGCAACCCGCAGCGACCGCTGCTTTTGCAAGCATGGGAGCGAGCTTTCCATCGCCTGTGGTGCTGTCGCCGGCACCGCCAGGTCGCTGGACGGAGTGTGTGGCATCGAAGATAACAGGATAACCGAGTTCCTGCATCCAATAAATCGAGCGCATATCGACGACAAGGTTGTTATAACCGAAAGTCGTACCACGTTCGGTGAAAAAAAATTGTTTGCATCCCGCACTGGTCAGTTTTTCCGCAATCGGGCGGGTATCCCAGGGGGCGAGGAACTGACCTTTTTTAACGTTCACTGGCTTGCCGCTTTGGGCTGCTGCGACTATGAGATCGGTCTGACGACAAAGAAAAGCCGGGATTTGAAGCAGGTCGATGTGTTCTGCCGCAACGGGAACTTCATCAGGCAGGTGAATATCAGTGGTGACAGGAGCACCGATTGCTGCTCCCGCTTCGGCGAGTATGCGACATCCGTCCTGAACACCCGAGCCGCGAAAAGATTTAATGGAGGTTCGGTTGGCCTTATCATAAGAAGCTTTGAAAATAAAAGGCACCCCTTCGCCGTCACAAATGCTGCGAATTTTTTTTGCCATACGCAGCAGAAACTTCTCACTTTCGATCACGCAGGGACCGAGAATGAAAAAAAGCCCGGGGCCGAAATGCTGCTTCCCAATGGTAAATTGCTTTTTAGGCACGGGCTGGTTTTTAGACGAAGCGATGGCTGTTGGCCAGTCAAAGATGCAGGAATGACAAATAAGTATCGGAAAAATTCGTAAAACCCGGAAATGCTCTTTTTGTCATGCATTTCGTGCTGCTGGTTGCGCCGGGTGTGCCCTTTATTTTAAAAACCTGCCTCGCACACAAATCATCAGGAATAAAATTCCATAGAGAATTGACGGAATGCTTACTTTGATTTTCCAGTTAAAGCTCCAGTCGGATTCGCTAAAAAAACTGGTTAATAGCCATGCCCCGCAGCTCAAACAAAATACCGCTAATACTCCGGCTCCGATTCGGTAAACCGGGCGCGCTTTGGAATTCCATCTGCTGTCAAACAGGCGTTTTCTCATTGCTCAGAGAATTTTTTCAATACATGCCAACACGTCTTTGGTATCTAGGTTTTTCATTTCGGGATGCGGCCATTTCGGGCCGTCCCAACGTTGGTTGCCGGGAGTTACGACAATAGATTTTTCGCCTCGGGGACGCCAGTGAAAGGGATTTGTCGGACCAAACAGGGCGACCGTCGGGCAGCTCAGACCGTCGGCCATATGGCAGGGTGCGGAATCAACACCGATCAGGATTTTAGCCTCTGTGATCACTGCGGCAAGTTGAGGCAACGAGAGTTTTTCTGCGAAAGAAATGATAGGTGCTTTGCTGAGGCGAAGAATTTCTTTGCGGTGAGCGGCTTCCGTCGGGTCGGGTGCACCGGTCATAACGACCTGGAGTTTGTATTTTTCGTGAAGTGCATCGGCGATTTGCGCCCAGCTTTTTGCCTGCCAGTATTTTTCAGCGCGGGCGGTGCCAGGGTGGATGATGGCGTAGTTGTCTGAAACGGTGTTATTTCTTAAGATCTGCTTATCTTCCCTGGGTGTCGTGGGAAGCCGGAGCTTCAACGGTGTTGTTTCAAAAGGGATGTTGAGTGCCGAGAGGAGGTCGAGGTGATGGTCCACCGTGTGGCGCTGTGCGACGGAGGAATCTACAAAGTGATTGTATGCGATTTTGCGCAGCGGTTTTTTTTGAAAGCGGGTGTAACTCGCACGCAGTGGTGCCCGGCTCAGTGCAGTGAGCAGGGCACTGCGATCATTACCTGAAAAATCAAGGCAGGCATGCAGACCGGATCGAACAGTAAAAAATTTTTTCCAAAAATCTGTGCCACCGATTCCTTTGCCGAAAACAAGAGTTTCGTCTGCCCCGAGCAGTGGCAGGATGCCTTTACTCGCCTCATTAGTTACAAGCGTGATATGGGTTTTCGGATCGTGCTTACGCAGGCGATCCAGCACGGGTGCCAGCAAAATGAGATCGCCGATTCGCTTCATCTGGATCAAAAGGATTTTCATATTCAGGCGATTCAGTTTATTGAGACAGACTAACAGGCTCGCGAAAGTTTGCATAAATGGAAAACCTTAAAAACTTAAAAATCGGTTTGGTGAGGCGGGGATATTCCTCAACGGGCGGTGCGGAGGCTTACCTCTCGCGCCTGGCCCAGGCACTTTGTGAGGGCGGTGCAGCGGTGACGCTTTATACCTCAAAAGACTGGCCGAAAGAGGCCTGGTCAGCAGGTGAGATAATTTACCTCGATGCTTCTTCGCCTCAAAAATTTTCTGATGCTTTTGAAAAAAGTCGTCACCCGGGTGAGACGATTCTTTCCCTGGAGCGCGTGGTGGGATGCGATGTTTTTCGTGCGGGGGATGGTGTTCATGCAAGCTGGCTTGCACGACGGGCGCCTTACGAAGGCTGGTGGCGGCGGGCTTTTCGGCAGATTGTTCCGAAGCATCGCGAACTAATCGCGCTCGAAAGGGCTGTTTTTAACGAAGGCGGAGCGCGGCGAGTCATCGCAAATAGCGAAATGGTAAAACGCGAAATACAGGTTTTTTACGGCTGGGAGCCGGAGCGGATTTCTGTAGTGAGAAACGGATACGATCCTGTTTTGCTCAGCGAAGAAGAGCGTATGAAGGCCAGGCAGGATTTACGAAAACAGTCAGGGATTGCCTTTTCGCAGCCCGTAATACTTTTTACCGGATCAGGCTGGGAAAGAAAGGGGCTGTGTTTTGCAGTGGAGGCGATGCGGCATTGTTCGGATGCCGTGCTGTTGGTCGCAGGACGCGGACATTGGCGCGGAAGCACACCGGAGAATGTGCGATTTTTGGGACCTCGAAAAGATATTCCGCAGCTTTGCTGTGCGGCGGATATTTTTGTTTTGCCAACTTTATATGATCCATCGAGCAATGCCTGTCTGGAAGCTCTGGCTTACGGTCTACCCGTTGTAACAACTTCCGCCAACGGCTTTGCCGAGTTGCTGGAGGAAGACGTGACGGGCAACCGCATCGAAAATCCGGCAGATACACCTGCTCTCGCGGCAGCCCTTAGTGCCTGGTGTGATCGTCTGGAATTATCCGCAGCAACAGGCCTGCAGAATGATTTGCGAGAGACTTGTATTAAGCGGGCCACAGCTTTTCCGATTGAGAAAAATATGCGGGAAACACTGGCTGCTCTTGAGCACGCTGATCCTTCGTTGCCTTAAAACCTTCTCCTTTATGAGCGGGAGACCAAACGGAGTACCCCGTTTTGCCTGAGCAAACATGGGGGTCCAATAGTTCTTTTGGCAGCGGCTTCTGCAGGCATGGAGGTGAAGCAGGTATTGTGTGTGAAAGTCTCTGGCACAGGGGTGTGAAATGTGCTAGTCGTTTGGGATGCTTCGATTGTGCGTTTCGGGAAAATCAGAAAATAAGGGCACGCCCGAAAACCTCATTTTCAGTACAGAGTTGTTCAAAATTCCCGAGACGGCGTTGAAAAGATACCCGTTGGGATTATTTTGTTCGTTGCTGTTTGTTGTTTTTCAGATTTTGCTTTTGCCGGGAGCTCTTGCCGCTTCTTCAGCTTTGACATTGAGTAAAGAAGCTCGTGAAGCTGCCCCGGCAGCATGGACGCTGAGTTTACCGACAGCGGGAGAGTTTTTTGCGGCAGTTTCGAAGCAGGAGAGACCGAATTGGGGAGCTGTTCAGCGAGCGGACTTTGACAATCGGATGTCGGACCGATCACAGATTGCTCTCAGTCTGGGAGTGCTCTTTGCAGATGCTTACCTGGCAATTGAGAGACAGGATGGGCAGATAATTAGAAATATCATGAGAGATATCGTGAGTCAGGCAGAGAAGCTGCATGCTGCCGAGGGGCTTCTTGCTCGTGAGCGTAATATAAATACTTTTGCGGAACGAAATAACTGGAGGATTTTAGGGACCGAAGTGGATGCGACTCAAAATGAAATTATTTTGCTGTTGCAGGCGCAGAACGATCAGAACCTGGTTCCGCTGATCGGTGTGGGGGAGTGGCTTCGGGCGTTTAATGTTTTTACAACACTTCAAAGAGCCAGGCCCCAGATGGCTTCGCTACCTTTGCTGATACAACCTTCGCTTGTGAAATCGCAGTTGGATTTACTCTCGGATTTGCCTCAAAAGGGGGTGCAGAATATGTGGCACAGAGCAGCACTTTCAGCTTTTGTAACAATGCAGAGAGAGCTTTCAAAACCCAATGATCCTCCCTTGCTGCCGGTGACTCCGCAGCAATTGGAGCTTGCTTCTCAGGGAACATCCAGTGCCCTGGCTGTGATAGGAGGGCTTGCACAGCGTCCTGAAACTGCGGAAAATGATAATGCTGTACCTGCCAGAAGTCCTGAGGAGAGTTCAGTAACCCAACCCTGATTTATGCAACTTTTTTTCATCCTGCTGGCCTCTTTGGCTTTGTCTGCAACGCCTCCGAAAGACGATCAGGTTCGTGCGCGGAAGGAGGCGATGGGTTTGGCGTCGGCTTTAAAAAACGAGGGCTTTAAAGCGCGGGACGGAGTTTTTTACGGAGATTTGGTTCACGAGAAGGCGCAGGTTTTTTCTGTTCATCTGTTTGAGGGAAATACGTATTGGTTTTGTGCGGCGTCGGCGGACCCTTTGGGGAAGATTCAGGCTCACCTGTTTGATGATGAGGGAAAATTAGTGACTTCGCAGGATTATACTGCTGAAGGGCTGGCCGCCTGTGGCGTGCGGGTGCAAAACAGCGGAGTTTACTACCTGAAAGTTTCAGGAGACTTGCCGGAGTCTGTAAAAACAGTGCCATTTGCTGTGGTTTATTCATTTAAATAAT
>JBKEBM010000059.1:0-10778 GCA_047973165.1 Chthoniobacterales bacterium | reverse complement strand
CCGGAGGCTCAGCCGAGATCACTCCGCAAAATCTGGCAAAGCTGGATAGCGTTGTTAAAATGCTCTAATACTAAAACTCGTTCGCCGGGCGTTGGGACTGGATGGTTCCTGGCGGAATATTGGGTTGCCCGGGAGACGGGTCTGGGCTTGCCGAAGGGGAGGGGGATGGTGCCGAGGCGGCAGGTGTTGTTTGGGGAGCCTCTGCTGGTGCGCCTTCGAGGGCGATTAGTTCGGAAACGGTTGCAAAGTGGTAGCCCCGTTTTTTAAGTCCGGAAATGACTGCTGACATTGCGGCGACGGAGCTTGGGTGAATGTCGTGGACCAGAATGATATCACCGGGCTTGGTTTTTGTGAGGATGCTGTTTGCGACGCGCTTTGAGTTGCGATACTTCCAGTCGAGGGGATCGACGGACCACATGATGACTTTTAATCCAAACTCTTCATTGAGGCGTCGATTCAGTCTGGAGTTGGTCGCGCCGTAGGGTGGACGCATGGTTTTTACCGTGACTCCGGAGGCTTTTTGGATGGCGCGGGTGGTGCGGTCCATCTGTGATTTGACACCATTGGCTCCAAGTCGGTTTAGTGCGGGGTGGCTCCAGGAGTGGTTGCCGAGTTCGTGTCCTTCTTCGGCGATGCGTTTGACAATTGCCGGGTAAGCCTGTGCGTTTTTTCCGACAAGATAAAATGTTGCTTTAACATTTTCTTTTTTCAAAAGGTCGAGGAGTTTCGGAGTGAGCTGTGCGTGTGGTCCGTCATCGAAGGTCAAAGCGACGACGCGGCGTGAAGTTTCTATGTTGTTGTAGCTGAGGCGCGGTGGAGCAGGTTTTTTCGGGGTCGGTATGGGGGTGGGTGGAGCCGGGAGTTGTAGTGGTTCTTCGAGCGTGGGGGTCTGTGAAATGGGTTGGTTGTTGTTGCCTGTCGGGAGGGAGTTGCTGTCCAGGGTAAATTGGCCAGAGAGGGAGGGTTTCTGAGTGCCGGAGGTGACTTCGGGTGTTTGCGCCGGTTCCGGACTTTGTGTGTGGACGGCCTGGCAGGCTCCCAGAAAAAACAGGACGGCAAGCAGTGAGGTTTGGTGAAGCAGAGTTTTCATAAAAAACTTATGACAGAATTTCGGAGCAGGTTTCGAGAATGCTTTCGATGGGCTGGAGGCGTCCGAGTCCCTCATATCCGCAGGCGAGCATCCCTTCTTCGGGGCCGATGAAGCGGGCACCACGGTCGGACAGGGTTTTGACGTTGTGCCGGATGGCGGGGTGTTCCCACATTTTTCCGTTCATTGCGGGGGCGATGAGGAGGGGGGCCTGGCAGGCCAGAGCGATGCTGGTGAGGGCATCGTCGGCGAGGCCGAGGGCGAGTTTGGAGATTGTGTTTGCGGTGGCGGGAGCGATTAGCAGCAGGTCGCAGTGGTCGGCCAGCTCGATGTGGCCGGGCTGCCAGGAGTTTTTTTCGCTGCTCAGTGAAGTGATCACCGGATTGCGGGAGAGGGTTTTAAAAGTGAGTTCGCCGACGAATTCGAGAGCTTCGTGGGTCATGACGACGTGCACATCTGCTCCTGCTTTGCGGAGCTGGCTTGTGAGGTCTGCGGCCTTGCAGGCAGCGATGGATCCGGTGACTCCGAGGACGATGTTTTTTCCGCTGAGGCTCATGATTTTTTTTCTGTGTGAGAGCCTGTGGGAAGCTGGTGCATGCGTGTGCTGACGTAGCGTTCGGCTCGCATGACGGCGCGAAACTTTTCGATATCTTCTTCCATGCTGCCGCTGATGATTGTGTATTTGTAGTCCTGCCAGTGCTGCATTTCAGTTGCGGCATTTGCGATGCGGGTTTTGATTTGTTCGTCGGTTTCGGTTCCGCGTTTGACGAGGCGACGCCGCAGTTCTTCGAGGTTGGGCGGCATGATAAAAATGTCTACCAGCGCAGTGCGAATCTGCGGGTCTTTACACTGGCGGATGAGTGCGGCTCCCTGGATGTCGATGTCGATGAGGACGTCGATGCCGTTGTTCAGGTTTTCTGTAACGGCTTGTTTGTTGGTGCCGTAGTAGTTGCCATGAACTTTTGCATGTTCGAGAAACTCGCTGTTTTCGATCATGGAGAGGAAGGTTTTTTCGGAGACAAAGTGGTAGTCTTCGCCATCGATTTCGCCTGGGCGGGGGGTGCGTGTCGTGGTGGAGACGGAGTAAACGAAATCGGGTTTGAGGCGGAGCGAATCGCAGAGAGTTGTTTTGCCTGCGCCGGAGGGTGCGGAGACGATGAAGAGGATACCGCTGCGGGAAAAGTGTGGGTTGTCGTTATTCAAGGTTCAGGATTTGTTCGCGGACTTTGTCGAGTTCGGTTTTAGCTTCGACGGCGAGATGTGCAATATCGCTGTTGTTACTTTTTGATCCAAGGGTGTTAAATTCGCGGGTCATTTCCTGAAGGAGGAATTCGATGCTGCGACCGACGGGGCCGGTGGCCTCGAGCTTCGCAGCGAGCTGGGCGATGTGGCTTTCCAGGCGGGTGAGTTCTTCGGTGATGTCGCAGCGTTCGGCGAAAATGGCGATTTCCTCGATGAGGCGAGGTTCGATTTGCTGCAGGTCGAGGTCTGCATTTTTTAGGCGTTTTTTAAGATTTTTGCGGTGATGCGTCGTGACCTGGGGAGCCAGTTTGCGAATTTCTGTCAGGAATCCTGAGATGACTTTGATGTGTTTTACGAGGCTGCATTTCAGGTTTTCACCTTCTTTTTTTCGCATGGTGAGCATGCCCTGAAGGGCGATACGCAGAGCTTTTTGAATGCAGGGCCAGTCAGCCTCTGTGTCGATTTCAGCATTGTTTGCAGAGCTTAAAAAGATACCGGGGCAGCGCAGGATATGGTCGAGGGTAACCGGAGAATCCAATTTAAGTTTTTGCTGCAGAGATTTGAGTTCGGCGTGGTAAGCGGCGGCTGCTTTGTGATCGAGACAGAGGCTCTCGGGGGTGAGGTGACGACGCGCTGTGAGGAAGACCTGGATGCGTCCGCGGGTTGCGACTGAGGCGACTTCTTTTCGAATTGCGGATTCCAGGGAATTCCATTCGCGTGGGATTTGGAAGGCGACGTCGAGCTGTTTTCGGTTTACGGAGGAGCATTCGGCGACGACGGTTAGTTCACCGGAGGATGCTTCGCCGCGTCCGTGGCCTGTCATGCTTATCATCGCTGCAAGGTAGTCGTCGGAAAGGGGCTTTGTCCAGCCGGTAAGAATGATCTTGCAAAATGGCGTGCAGCGATGGTTTTTCCTGGTTAGTTACAATAGGGCAACGAAAGTTTTTTATGCAGACATTTATTTTCGGTCACAAAAATCCTGATATGGACGCGATTGTTTCGGCACTGGGGTATGCTGAGCTTAAAAAGGCACAGGGCGAGGAGAACTGTGTGGCTGCCCGGTGCGGAAATACGAATGGAAGGATTGATTATATCCTGGAGCGTTTTGGCTTTGAGGCGCCGGTTTATCTGGGCGACGTGAGTCCACATGTGGCCGACGTGATGGAGCGTAATGTGGTGAGTGCGCACGAGGATGAGCCGGTTTATGATGCGGTGGAGCGGATTGGGGATTCGCAGTTTCGGGGTTTGCCGGTTGTGGATAGTAGCGGGGTTTGCAAGGGGCTTATTTCCAACCTTAAAATTACGAGTTATCTTTTCCCGCCGCGGCACAGTCCGGCTCTTTCACGAGAGGTGAGCACTTCGCTGGGGGGAATTATCGATACGGTTGCCGGTGAGTTGCTTGTTGGTGAATCCAAAACGGAGATCAGAAGCTTTCTCCTGCTGGTTGCTTCGATGCAGACGGAGACTTTTAAAAAACGTCTGGCTGCCCGGGATAGTCGTCGGGTTGTTCTGATCGTCGGGGATCGCGAAAACATTCATCGTATCGCCATTGAGGCCAGGGTGCAGGCGATTATTTTTTCCGGAAATATATCGCCGTCTGAGGAGGTGATTGCTTTGGCAAAAGCGAATGGGGTCGCTCTTGTGAAGTCGCCTTACGATACGGCGACGAGTGTCTTGTTTGCGCGGAGTGCCGTGCATGCGGGGGATATGCTGCAGACGGATTTTTTATCGCTTCGTCCGGAAATGAGCCTGAAGGAGGCTCGGCGTCTCGTGGCGATGTCGCCCCAGTTTGCCTTTCCGGTTCTGGATGCCAAAGGGCAGCTCAAAGGCATTCTCTCGAAGAGTGATTTTTTAAAACCGATTCCGCGTCGGCTGATTCTCGTGGATCACAATGAAATGTCACAGGCCGTCCAGGGGGCGGAGCTGCTGCCGATTGTGGAGATTCTGGATCATCATCGTATCGGGACGATTCGCACGGAGGGGCCGATTTTGTTTTTGAATCGTCCGGTTGGATCGACGAGTACGATTGTGGCCACGCAGTATTTTTTGGCAGGTGTGCCGATTCCTGAACGGGTGGCAGGTATTTTGATGGCGGGTTTGATTTCGGATACGCTCAACCTTTCGTCACCAACCACTACGGAGGTCGATCACGATGTCATGAAGCGTCTGAGTGAGATCACGGGAGTCGATCCGACAGAGCTGGCCGAGTCCATTTTTTCGGTTGGCTCTCCTTTGCAGACGATGTCTCCGAAGCAGGCGGTTACGGCGGACATGAAGGAATACGAAGAGGAGGGGCAGCGGTTCAGTATTGCGCAGATCGAGGAACTGTCGTCTTCGCTTTTTGAGGAAAAACGGCCAGCCCTGCTTGAGGCACTTGGAGAGATTCAGGAATCACGAGCACTGCTTTTTGCGGCTTTGCTTGTTACGGATGTGAATACGCAAAACTCCATTTTGCTGGTCCAGGGTTCTGCGGAATTTTGCGGACAAATAGATTATCCTGCGGAGGGTGAGGGGACGTGGCGGCTGGACGGCGTTGTCTCCCGAAAAAAACAGCTTTTGCCCCACCTCACGGAAGTTCTTTCTAAAATCGGAGTTTAAAAAACAGATTTATGATACAGCGTTTTTTTTATTTCTTTTGTCTCCTTTTCTCTTTCGTGGCCTGTCAGAAAAAATCGGCGGATAATGCGATTGTTGTTGGGATGGACCTTTCATACCCGCCTTTTGAAACGATCGATCCCCAGGGGAATCCCATGGGGGTGAGTGTGGATATGGCGGAGGCTCTGGCAGACTTTTTGGGGCGTCCTCTGAGGATTGAAAATACGAGCTTTGCGGGGCTGATACCGGCTTTGAAAACAGGGAAGGTAGACTTGGTGATTTCTTCGATGACGGAGACGGAGGAGCGTGCGAAGACGATAGATTTTTCCGAGCCTTATCTGACAATCGGACTCGCACTTCTGGTGCCGAAAAATTCAGAAATTGAATCTTCGGAGATGCTCGATCAGCCCGGCAACAGCATTGCGGTGCGCCAGGGAACAACGGGAGAGGTCTGGGCGCGCGCCAATCTTAAAAACGCAAAAATTCTGACTTTTGAAAAAGAGAATGCAGCGGTCCTGGAAGTGCTGCAGGGAAAGGCTCAGGCGTTTATTTACGATCAGATGTCGGTGTGGCAAAATGCCACACGTCATCCGGATGCGCTGCGGGCGATTTTGCGTCCGATTCGTAAGGAAAACTGGGCGATCGGTATTCGTAAAGGGCGTCCGGAATTGTGCGAAAAGGTGGATGATTTTCTTCGAAAATACCGGGCTGAAGGCAGTTTTGAAGAACTTGGAGACAGGTATCTCCGTGAACAGAAACGGGCCTTTGAGGAGCAAAATATTCCCTTTGTTTTTTAAAATGAGTTACTGATTTTTGTATGAGTAAGCATAATTCGGCTTCCTTTTTTCTGGCTCCGCCGAGTGGTGAGGTTTCGATGCGTATCTGGCTGTCGCATGTCACAATTTTGCTTCTGATTTTTTCCTTTTTTTCCTGGGGGTTACTGGCATCGCAGGGATTGAGCTTTGACTTTTTCCGGGATTATCGGGTTGCATTTTGGCGGGGGTGGCTGACAACGATTTTTTGTTCTGTTGTTGCGCTGATACTTAGTCTTTTTCTGGGGTTTCTGACGGCGATTGCGAGGCGTTCGAGGTTTTTGCCTCTTCGGGCTTTGGCGGGGGTTTATGTGCAGGCGGTGCGTGGAACGCCGCTCCTGGTTTTGATTCTTTTTGGTTTTTATATTTTTGCGGATCAGGTGGGGTTGCAGGATCGTTTTGTGGCGGGGGTTCTTATTTTGTCGCTCTTCAGCGCGGCTTATATGGCAGAGATTATTCGTTCGGGGATTGAGGGCGTTCCTAAGACGCAGATTGAAAGTGCGCGTTCCCTTGGTTTCACGCCGTTTCAGATTTACCGTTATGTTATTTTGCCACAGGCTCTGCGGCAGATGCTCCCGCCGCTTGCCGGGCAACTCGCGTCTTTGATTAAAGACTCTTCATTACTCTCGGTGATCAGTATAAGCGAGTTTACTTTTGTGGCTCAGCAGGTTGCCTCGGCGACCTACGGGACTTTCGAGAGTTACCTTGTTTTGCTGGTGGGTTATCTCATTTTGACTTTGCCGGTAATGGCTTTGACTCATTACTTCGAGCGCAGAAATTCTTTTGAAAACTAAAGATGAAAATTCGGATCAATAATCTTTCCAAATCCTATGCGGGAAATCCTGTGGTGGAGATTCCGGAAGTCACTTTTGAATTTGAGCATTGTCTGGCTTTGGTCGGCCCTTCCGGTGGAGGAAAATCGACCCTGCTGCGCATTCTGGCCGGGCTTGAAATTCCGGAGCGAGGGGAGATTCTCATCGCCGGAGAAACTCTTTCCGGAGATGAAAAAACGCTTCGGGATTATCGGCGCAGTATTGGTGTTGTCTTTCAGGCTTTTAATCTTTTTCCGCATCTCAGTGCTTTGGAAAACATCGTTTTGCCGCTTGTGAAAATTCATGAGTTGAGTCGGGAGGAGGCTTACGAGCGGGCAGAGACCTTGCTACAGCGTTTCGGGCTTCGTGGGCATGCCGCCAAAAAACCGGCTGCTCTTTCCGGTGGGCAGCGTCAGCGGGCTGCCATTATTCGTGCCATTGCAACGAAGCCCCGGCTGCTTTTTATGGATGAACCGACCTCTGCTCTCGATCCGGAAATGACCCTGGAGGTTCTCGAATTTATTTTGGAGATGCGGGAGAGTGCCTGTCCGCTTGTGCTTGTGACTCACGAAATAGGTTTTGCCCGTGCGGCTGCAGACCAGCTCGCTTTTTTACGTGAGGGGCATATCGAAGAGGTGCAGGAAAGCAGGGGATTTTTTGAAAAACCGGTAAGCCAGGAACTTGAGAAATTCCTTTCGCACAGTCGTCGCTTCGCTTGAAAAAAATGGATGGCTTGAGGTGCCCTTGAGAGAAGTCAGCCGATTTTTTTTAACAACTCGGGTAGTTCGATCAGTCCCTTGATTGTGAAATCGGGTTCGATATCTGCAGGCTCTTCGGCACCGGGAACCTGAATCCAGATGGAGGTGATGCCTGCATTTTTGGCTCCCTGGATGTCGCGTTCGAGGCTGTTGCCGATCATTACGGTTTCCCCAGGGGTTACGTCCAGCTTGTGACAAACTATTTCGAAAATACCGGCCTGAGGTTTTCCTATATTATGTTCTCCGGAGATTGCGATGTATTTAAAAAATGAGGCCAGCCCGGAATACGCGATTTTTTCCTGCTGCAAACTCGGTGCTCCGTTGGTTAGCATCCCGATGCCGTAATTTTGCGAAAGAGTTGTCAGCACCTCGACTGCATCGGGCATGAGGTGCTGAAGCTTGCGCCGAGTCTCTTCGAAGTTTTTGGCCAGGTCTTCAGCCGCAGCCTGGGAATCAATCATCTGTGCCTGAAGAGCTGCATCAAAAACTTTAACCCGAAAAGTTTTTGACCAGTTTCCGAGAGCCGTCAGGTCCGGTGAGTCCGGTGCAAAGTTTCCCCACAGGCATTCGTAGGGGCTGATGCCAATACTTCGGCAATATGTGTATGATGCACTTTCTTTCCACAACTGCTGTGCCGCTGCCTGGGCGTCCACGATCAGCTTTTCGGAATTGGCTCCGAACTTTACGGCAGCTTCAGCAACACTCTGAAAGCTTTCCCGGGATATGGCTTCGTCAACAATAAGAGTATCATCGAGATCAAAAATAAGCGCACGTTTTTGAAGGTTAGGCATGTTCGTCATCCTATGGCAGAATTAAATTGTTGGGACCAGTCTGAAATTTCGTTATAAGGGGTGGCGTGAAGATTTTTTTACCTGGCTTTTGCTACTGGAGACACGTTTTTATTTGTAGTATTTCGCTCACATTAGTTTTTTCAGGCTTGGCTTACGCGGCTGAATCACGGGTTTTTACGGATAAACAGGGACGGACTGTCGAGGGGGAAGCTGTGGGAGTTTTTGGAGAGCTGATTTCGATTAAGAGAAAAGATAACGGACAGGTAATTCGGGTAAAAATTTCTGACATTTCAGAAGAGGATCAGAAATTTTTGCAGGAATCCGGGTTGATTAAGAGTATTCCTGAAGCCGGTGGAGGTTCTGTGCAGGATGATTCTTTGCCTCGGGTTGATCTGGATGTTTACGTTAGAAAAAGCGATGTGTTGTCGAAGACTGAAATGTATGACGACCGTATGCAGGAGCTGAGCTTTAATATCAAACTGACCAACCGGGATTCAAAAAAGGGGCTGGAAAAAGCAAAAGGGACGTTGGTTGTTTTTGCGCGTTCGATGAAAAACCGGAATGTATATCAGGTCGTGGGGCGGGAGGAATTTAAGTTCGCTTTAAAGCCATTTGGTAAATTCGAATTTGCGACGCAGGATCCCATCATTCTTATTTATGACAAAAGCAGGGATATGTCGCGCTGGGGAATGAAATACTTCGGATATATTTGTCTGATTCAGGATGCAGAGGGGAGAACGGTGAATATTCGGGCCGTTCCGCACAACCTGAAGGACAAACTGGACGAAGGAATGGCTCTGGAGCTTTATGATGTTTGTAATAAAGATTTAAGGTTTTTGGAGAGGGGATATAAACCTTATTCCCATTCCTCATTAGTTTACTGAGTTGAAGGATGGTGGAATCTGCAGCCTGTGAGGCTGTTGTCGTTGTAATAAATAAAATTTCCCGTGTTTGTAGTAAGCTGTTGTTTTTTATTTAAAATGGCTTATACTTCCCCTCCACTTTCATGAGAAATACAACAACATGCAACTCGTTGGGGAGGATGCTGGCTGATCGGCGAGAAGTGCTTGCGATTCCGATCGAGCAGGCGGCAAAGGATACCCGTATTCGGTTGACGGTTCTGCGCGGGCTTGAGCAGGATGATTTTTCCTTTTTTGCTCATCCCAGTTACGCACGTTTTTTCATTTTGGACTATGCGCGTTACCTGGGAATCGATCCCGTGGATATTGAGCTGTGGCTTCCGGTTCCGGGAAATGCTTCGGGTGAAGGGTTGGAGTATATTGAAAATCTGACGACTTCTTCGCGTGCTCCGGCAGAATCCTTTACACGTCCGCAGCGTGGAAAATTTACGGAGCGTAGCTTTTCCTGGCAGGGGCTGGCGGCACTTTTTTTGATTGTTTTGTTATTGGGAGTCGGAGGGGGTGTTTATTTTCTGCGCTCCAGCCTTCTGCGCCTTGAGGCATTGAAACTGGCAGAGGTAAACCAGGAGCAGCAGGTTGATAAAAAAATTGAGGCGGATTCTGCTGCAGCGGCACCTGCACCTGCTCCTGTGGTCGGGCTGACTAATGAACCTGAGCAGGAGGTGGTTAGTAACGATACGGATTTACAGTTTTTGTTAAATGACAATACCTCACCAGAAGTGCAACCAGAGGTGACCGAGCAGGAGCGACATCTGACGGAGATGTTGGCAAATTCTTCAATGCTGCTGGCAGCAGCTCTGCCTTTGGAAATAAATAAGCAGGCACGAGTGCTTCAGAACGGAATGTCTTTAGCCGTGCGGGAAACGGCAGCTTCCTACTCTCCTTTGGATTTGTCTCTGTCTGCAAATTTATCGGAAGCGTCGACAACTACAGGTCGAACTCCTGAACTTAAGCCTGAGGCTGCTTTGTCGGGAAGCGAGCCAGAAGTAAGATCGGCAGTCCCTGTTCGAGCGGCTACTGTGAATCAATGAGCCAGTCAACAGCCCCACCGCCTGCACGTAAGGTTGGGATGATCAGTCTGGGATGTGCTAAAAATCTGGTTGATGCCGAGATCATGCTGGGAGATGCGGGTTCGCGAGGGTTTCAGATCACGGCAGACCCTGACGATGCCGATGTAATCATAGTCAATACCTGCGGTTTTATAGATGCGGCAAAACAGGAGTCCATCGATGCGATTCTGGAAGCGAACGAACAGCTCGAAGCCTCGGGGCGCCCCGGTCGTAAACTTGTTGTCAGCGGTTGTCTTTCACAGCGTTTTTCCAAAGACCTTGTTCAGGAAATTCCCGAGGTCGATGCTTTTATTGGTTTGGATCAGGTGGCCCGGACGGGGGAGATTCT
Organism: Chthoniobacterales bacterium; assembly: GCA_047973165.1. Classification (GTDB taxonomy): domain Bacteria; phylum Verrucomicrobiota; class Verrucomicrobiia; order Chthoniobacterales; family JBKEAD01; genus JBKEAD01. The sequence continues at coordinate 363 of JBKEBM010000059.1, read as the reverse complement.
GGATAATCTTTTTAAGAAAAATGCTGCCGATGCAGGCCGTGTGAAGTCTTCTCCGCTTAATTTTGTGACGCGTGGTTCGCGTTACATTCCGGATTGGGATACGCCGAAATTTCGTCTGACTCCGACGCATACGACCTATGTGAAAATTGCGGAGGGCTGCAATCACCCCTGCAGTTTTTGCGTGATTCCACAGATGCGTGGTCGCCATCGCAGTCGTAGCATTGCATCGGTAACCGATGAGGTGAAGCGGCTTGTCGGCGAAGGGGTCAAAGAATTTAACCTTATTAGCCAGGATACAACGTATTTTGGAATGGACCTTTGGGAGCAGAAATCTAATCCCACACAGCCGGTGGATTCCTCGCG
>JBKEBM010000229.1:0-2113 GCA_047973165.1 Chthoniobacterales bacterium | reverse complement strand
CGCTTTCTTTCGGACGCTATGATGTGAGTTCCGACTCAGAAAAACAGACCCTGTCCTCCACCTCTCCGCACCAGCGTCCACTCAGCTACCACAACCAACAATACTGGGAAGCCGTCCGCTTTTCAGCACAGTAACTCTCTTTTAATATGAAAAAATTAACTCGCTTACTCCTCCCCGTTGCTCTCGTTTTTATCGTCGCTGCCTGCAGCAGCCTGCCCGAATATGGAAAATCGAGCCGCTCTCAAAAAACACATACGGTGGAGGTTCCCGCAGTCGAGCCGCCAAATATTAATAGCTGGACCTCCATTACCAGGACTTTTGCAAAAACCGCAAAAACGGCCGAGCTACCCTTTGCCCAGACCTGGCTGCCTGAAAAAGATAGCGGCTTTCGTGAGGGAACGGTCCGCCTGGCGCACGGGAAAGACCGGCTCTTTGTCCTCGCCGATCTCACAGACGAACAGCTTGCTACACGCGCCAAACAAAACAACGAAAACCTCTGGAGTCTCGGCGACGTATTCGAAATTTTTGTACGCGATCTTGGCGGCGACCTTTATTACGAATTTCATACAGCACCAAACGGAAAAAATCTCCAGTTGAGCTTCCCGTCCCAAAGATTTTTTGAAAGTCGCAATTTTGAACTGGACGATCTGAAAGTTGCAAAACCAACTTACGACTATCGCATTCGCAAAACCGCAAAGGGCTGGCAGATCTATGCCGAGCTGGACGCCAGAACCCTCTTCGGAGCGGGTGCCACACCGCTGACGGACCGCCAGTGGCTCGTCTCCTTCGGGCGCTACGACTACCCCGACACCCAGGAAGAATCCAAGGGGATTCTTTCCTCCACGTCTCCGCACAAACGGCCTCTCAGTTACCACCATCAACGATACTGGACCCGGATAGTTTTTGCTCCCGAAGCTTGATCTCTCACAGTGATTTGCACATGATTGAGTTATGAAAATACTTCCCCTGATTGCTTTGGCTCTGTTCACCGGACACGGACTTTTACATGCCCAGGAAGAATTTGTGGCTCCCCAGCAGGAAGAGCGTCCCGTCCTTCCCGATGAAGGAAAACAGCCTGCCGTAACGGTCGAGGGAATTGTCGCCGAGATTTTCAAGCGTCCGAAGCCCGCTAAAATCCTGAACCAGATAAATCCATTTGCGCCAAAATCCTACGGCAGCGGCGAAAAAAATGTGTCGGAAGACACGAAGGCACCCTACGGAGATTCATCGGGCTACCACGAGGCAGCCGGCTACGTTTTACTCAGCGTCGAGTGGTAGATTTTGCGCTGATCTGATATGCCTGAAATCCCGGCGGACCTGCCTGAAAAGGGACTTTCTGAGCCAAAGTCACTGCTCTACTCCATCAACGCCCGCATTGGCGGGCACGGCCTCGACCTGAATGCTCACGAGGGGCTGAAGCACTCGTATGCACGCGGTTTCCTCGGGTGTGCACTTGCCTACGACAATCGCCAGCAGGACATTCCCGCTGCGAAAATCCGCTCTCTTCGCTGGACCCCCGTTCGCTTTCTCTCTTTTTTGAAATCCCCGTTTTATTACGACGCCAAAAAACGCTATATCGATAGGGTGGCCGCCCGTGCTCTGGAGTCAGGACGCTATGATTTTTTTCACGGCTGGGAAAATAATTCCCTCCAATCGCTTCGGACCGCCAAACGCCTCGGCATCCCCTCCGTCCTGGAAATCCCGACCTGGCATCGTGACAAAGGAAAACTCAAACCACGCGATCTCGTGCAGGTCAGCAAAATCGAACGCGAAGCAAAATTTCCGGAAACTCTCTTTAAAAAAATCCTCATCAGTCGCCAGGAAACACTCGAAGAATACGACCTTGCCGATCTGCTCCTGGTGCGCTCGGAATGTGCGGCCAAAACATTCACTGACGTTGGAATTCCACGCGAAAAACTTTTTCTGCACGGCGCAGCAGTGGACCTGAAAAACTTCCCGGATGCGCGTTCGGCACAACCCCCGGCTTACTCAGCGGAACGCCCGCTTCGTTTTGTTTTTCTCGGTGCACTCATTCGCCGTAAGGGGGTGCATATTCTTTTGGAAGCCTGGAAAAAAGCCGCTCTTCCGCACGCCACCCTAGAGCTTGTCGGAA
>JBKEBM010000207.1:0-8943 GCA_047973165.1 Chthoniobacterales bacterium | reverse complement strand
ACAGCCAGCGTTACGGCTCCAATGACTTTGCCGCACTCGATATCCCTGGGTGTATCGCCGATGATAATAATATCCTCGCCGGCAAATTGCCGACCTGTTTTTTCGAAGGCGATCTGTCGGGCCTGTGGGCCGAGGTCGTTGCGGTTTACGTAATTGTCAGCAAAGGAGCCAAAAGCAAAAAAATCCCAGATGTTGTAATGCGATAGTTTTAATTCAGCACCCCGGGCGATATTTCCAGTCAGCAGCGCAATTTCACAGTCCGTCGTGCGACATTCCTGAAGTTTTTGCAAAAGAGAAAGAACTCCTGGCAGCAAACGGCCCTGATGCCTGGGAAGCTGATCGGACAGAGTTTCCAGATAAGCATCAAGCAGTTTGCGCATATTATCCTTGCTTGTAGGCAGATCATTTATCCGAAGAAGTTCCTGAGCAATTCCCAGGTCGGTGGCTCCGTCGAGAACGATTTTATCGAGTCCTTTGCCGACGTTAAAAGCAGACTGAAGAGCCAGTTGGAGCGAAGCTTGTCCGGCTCCACCCGTGTCCACAAGGGTGCCGTCGATGTCAAAAAGCAGCAGTTTTTTCACTGAAAAACTTACTCGCCAGCGGGAGAGCTGCTCTCGTTTTCTGCCTCATGCTCGGCCTGCTCGTCGATCTCTTCATCCTCACGCAGAAACTTGCGCTTGCGTTTATTTGCCGGGAGCGGCGAGAGCGTCATGGTAACGGCGCGTCCGGCCAGACGAGGCTGCATGTCGACCTGCGACATTGTTTGCAGGTCGTCGCGAACACGTTTGACAACGTCTACGCCGAGTTCTTTGTGTGCATTTTCGCGTCCGCGAAACTGCAGGAGAATTTTCAGTTTATTGCCTTTATCGAGGAAGCCCTCTGCGCGACGCAGCTTGGTGACGTAATCGTGCTCGTCGATATTCACGCGGAATTTGACTTCCTTCACTTTTCCGCTCACATGTTTGCGGTCTTTTTCCTGCTTCGAAAGATCGTAACGAAATTTTCCGAAGTTGATAATTCGGCATACCGGCGGATTGGCCTTTGGCGCAATCTCGACAAGGTCCAGCCCATTATTGCGGGCTATTTTCAAAGCCTTGTCGGTTCGCATGATACCGAGTTGTTCGTTAGTTGCAGCAACGATAACACGGACCTCGCGAGCCCGGATACGTTCGTTTACACGGATGTCCCTTAGGTTTATAACTCTTCCTCCTGGAATGTTGATGTGATCGACCGATTGCACAAAGCGCGGTCTGGTGAATGATGATTTAGCGTGAACAAAGTAAACAAAACGTAAGAAGGGAGGGCATAAAATCAGTCACGAGATGCGACTGAGCACATCGTCATGCATGACGACTGGCAATTTCTGATTTAATACGTTGAACAAAATCATCTAATGGTTGAGGACCGAGGTCGCCTTCCTTTCGGCTTCGCACCGAAACTTGTCTGGCAGTTTCTTCCTTCGCTCCGACAATAAGCATGTAGGGCACCTTGCTTAATTGTGCAAGGCGAATTTTAGCCCCGAGTTTTTCTGCGCTGTGATCCGTGCTTACGCGAACACCAGCTTTTTGAAAAGCGGCTTCGACTTCGCCCGCATAATCCGCAAGCTTTTCGGAGAGCGGCAGCACACGAATCTGCTCCGGCGAAAGCCAAAGTGGAAAGGCTCCCGCAAAGTGCTCGATCAGCACGCCGGTAAAGCGTTCGAGCGATCCAAACGGTGCCCGGTGAATCATTACCGGACGGTGTTTTTCGCCGTCGTTACCGATGTAGTTCAGGTCAAATTTTTCAGGCAGGTTAAAATCGACCTGCACGGTTCCAAGCTGCCAGTCGCGCCCGAGAACATCCTTTACAACAAAGTCAATTTTAGGTCCGTAAAAAGCAGCCTCTCCTTCTTCCTGGGTAAAAACGACATCAAGAAGTTTAGCTGCTTTTTGGCAGGCAGCCTCAGCTTTTTTCCAGTTCTCAGCTGTGCCGGTATATTTATCAGAGGCCGGATCGCGCAGACCGATACGCACGCGGTAGTCCGCGAGCCCGAAAGTCGAAAGAACTTTTTTGACAAGACGAAGGCAGTTTTCAATCTCCTGATCAATCTGATCCTCCGTGCAAAAAATATGGGCATCATCCTGAGTGAATCCACGCACGCGAGTCATCCCCGTCAGCTCCCCGCTCTGCTCCCAGCGATAGACTGTCCCAAACTCTGCCAGGCGCAGCGGCAGCTCACGATAAGAACGCGGATGCGAAGCAAAAATCCGTGCGTGCATCGGGCAATTCATCGGTTTGAGCAAAAAGCCATCGATATCGCCACTGCTCAGGCGATTTGAAAGCTCCCCACAACTGCAACCCTCCCCGGCAAGCTCACTAAGCGTCTCCCGCTCGACAATCGGCGGAAACTGTGAGTCCGAATAATACGGAAAATGCCCCGAAGTCCGATAAAGCCCCAGTCGCCCGATGTGCGGCGTGTGCACCTGTTGGTAACCCTGCTGCCCCAGCTCCTCGCCGATAAAATTCTCCAGCTCACGGCGTACGATCGAGCCTTTTGGCGTCCACAAAACCAGGCCCTGCCCAACCTCCTCATCGATCAAAAATAAATCCAGCTCCTTACCAAGTTTGCGGTGATCACGTTTTTTGGCCTCTTCGAGCATCGCAAAGTGAGCATCCAGCTCTTCCCTCGTCGGAAAAGCAGTGCCGTAAATTCTCTGAAGCTGTGGATTATTTTCATCCCCCTTGTAGTAAGCACTGGCAACATGCGTGAGTCTGAAAGCTCCGACCTTCGAAGTATCTGCCAGGTGAGGTCCCGCACAGAGATCAATAAAATCGCCATTCTGATACAGCGAAATAACCTCATCCTCCGGGATATTTTCCAGAATATCGAGTTTGAAAACGCTTGGCTCCGAACGCTCCCCAAGCGCGGCAAGCCGCCCCGCACGCCCCAAAGCAATCGCCTCATCCCGCGAAATCTCCTGTCGTTCAAAAACCTCCCGCTGCTTCACGACGCGCTTCATCTCCTTTTCGATCCGCTTAAAATCCTCCGGCGAAATCCGGTGATCGAGCTGCACATCGTAATAGAACCCGTTTTCCACAGGCGGCCCCGCTGCAAACTGAGCCTCTGGCCAGATGCGAAGAATAGCAGACGCAAGCACATGAGCGGCAGAGTGGCGTGTCGTTTCGAGTTCGGTCATATTTTTTACTGCAAATTAAATTCAGCGAAGTGCGAATAAAACACGCTCTAGCCGGGCAGGCAATGGAGAAAATTACAAATCCTGTAACTGTTCTGACTGCGGATCGTCAGCCTGCAAATAAAGATTTTATTTTCCTTAAATCATGTTTTTATAGTTTCTGCCAGCTAAACCAATACAACCTTATGCCTGCGTCCCCGCTAAAATCCAATAAAGCAATTGCCCTGAAAGCACTGCGCTCCTGCCAGCTTTTTGCAAATACTTCTGCCGAAGAAATCGAAAAGATAGCATCCTTTTCTGTGGCGCGACATATTACCAAAGGCAGCTACCTTTTTCACGAAGGCAACCCTTCCGAGGGATTTTTTATTGTTCAGCAGGGTGCTATCAATATCCACCGGGTCAGTGCCTCCGGGAAGGAGCAAATACTCCATGTCTTTCGTGCCGGAGAATCTTTTGCAGAAGGAACTCTTGCCAGCAAAGGAGGCTATCCAGCCGCTGCCTGCGCTATTACAAATTCGACGGTCGTTCTGGTTCCAAAAATGGAATTTATAGCTCTTTTGCAGCAGCAGCCAAAACTATCCATACGCATGCTGGGAGCACTCAGCCACCACCTGCGAATTTTGGTGGCTCTCATTGATGACCTCACACTCAAAGATGTCGAGAGCCGACTGGCTAACTGGTTTTTAAAACGCTGCCCGTATCCGCTGAGCGATACGCCGACAATAATCCGCCTCGAACAAACCAAACGCATCCTGGCAGCCGAACTCGGAACGGTGAGCGAAACCTTCTCCCGCACACTGGCCAAATTCCGGGATCAGAATTTAATTAAAGTAGCCGGAAAATCCATCACCGTAATCTCACCAATCAAACTCAACGAAGTATTACGCAAAAATCTCGGCGAACTGTAACCAACAGAGCATCCCAAAAAATATCAGCTCATCAGGAAAGCTCATGTATGGAGGGGGCAAGGACCTGCCTTTCTTTTCCTGTCTTCCTTATTCAAAATTCTGAGAGACGGGCCTGACAAGCCCCGGTTTCGAGCACTCTCAAATTTTTCGGAAACCTTATAGGATGGCTGTGTTCTGTCTGCTGAAAATGCCGGCGATATTACTACGATGCAGCGACTTTAAGGCCGATGATACCGACGAGAATCAAGGCAACACTGAGCAAGCGAAGCGTATTCGCAGGTTCTGAAAATAAAATTATACCGAGTATCACCGTTCCCACCGTACCGATACCCACCCATACAGCATAGGCCGTGCCGATTGGCAGAGACTTCGTGGCCAGGCCGAGTAACCAAAGACTGACTGTCATAGCCAGAACCGTGCCGACTGAAGGCCACAAACGTGTAAAGCCCTCTGTATATTTTAGTCCGATAGCCCACCCAACTTCAAAAATTCCTGCTACGATTAAAATAATCCACGGCATATTATTCAGTTCCTTAGATTGTTTTTCAAAAAGGCATTGATCGCCCGACGTTTTGGAGTTGCTGTTTGTGCGCCGGGTTTTGGAGTTGCCAGTGCACCCGAGGCATTAGCGAAAGCTATCATATTTTTATTAAACTCTACGGTTTGCACCAGGATTTACAATGATAGTGTTTTCCCCTTTTTTATCGAGAGCGATAAAAGCAAACCCTCCAACTCAGCAAAAAAATAAAATCAAGATACTATTTATCAACCACAAACAGAATAGATACTGTTTTTTTCGGCCCTATGCGTCCCCTTTGTGCAGGTTAAAAATAATCTGACGAGCCTTCTTTGATTACTATAAAAAAATCAAAAATATCACTTTGATCTGTAGTCTCGATTTCTTGGGTTAATAAGTTTTTTAACCAAACAACTTCTAAGCCGTCTTGTTTAGAATAAGAAAGCACCTCAAAATTATTACCAATTTTATTTTTCCAATTAGGCGTTTCATTATTGGCATGCCAAAGTCTAAGTATTGTTCCTGGACGTAAATGTTGGCTCACTTTTGGTATAACAGGTTCTTTTATAAGCAAACGTCAGGGCCTTATCCGGCATCTACCAGATCGAGGAGCCCCGGGAAGCGTTTCTTCAAATCCTGTTCTCGAATTTGGGAGAGACTTCGTGTTCCTTCTCCGCGTGTCTCGATGATCCCCGCATTGCGGAGCACTTCAAAATGGTGGGAGCAGGTTCCTTTGGAAAGCTCCAGATCAAATTCATGACAGGCAAGCGGGCCTCCCTCCCGAAGCAATTTCCTGACAATGGACAGCCGGCAGGGATCAGCCAGTGCCTGCATCACTGTCTCCAGATCGATTTCCTTTAGTTTCGGATGATGATACGCCTTCATTCTCGCTTTTCATATCAGGTCTAGCAAGTGGTCCTTCTTTGTTCGATGAAAATCAAAATTTATATTGCAGTTTTTTAACAAAAAAGTTTATTGTTCGATTTTAATCAAACAATAAAATCATGAGTATTCTTTTTGAGTCTGTCCGTATTGGCACCTGGGATCTTCCTAATCGTATTATTATGTCTCCCCTGACTCGCTGCCGTGCTTCGGCAGGTCGTATTCCGAATGATCTGATGGCGGAATACTATACTCAGCGTGCCGGAGCGGGTCTGATCATCAGCGAGGCTACCTCTGTTGATCCCATGGGGGTTGGCTATCCGGATACGCCGGGTATCTGGTCGGATGAGCAGGTGGAGGGATGGAAAAAAACGACCCGTGCAGTTCACGAGGCCGGAGGTCGTATTTTACTTCAACTCTGGCATGTTGGACGTGTTTCAGACCCTTTTTATTTGAATGGTCAGCTTCCGGTGGCTCCCAGTGCAGTGAAGCCCGAGGGGCATGTCAGCCTGGTTCGCCCGAAGAAAGAATTTGTGACTCCACGGGCCCTGGAAGCGGAAGAGATTCCGGGTGTTGTGGAGAGCTTTCGGCGTGGAGCTGAAAATGCAATGGCGGCTGGTTTCGACGGTGTGGAGATTCACGGGGCTAATGGTTATCTGCTCGATCAGTTTTTGCAGGATACAAGCAACCGGAGAGAGGACGCCTATGGGGGCAGTCTTGAAAATCGTTCCCGCTTTATGCTGGAAGTTGTCGATACGGTTGTCTCTGTATGGGGTGCCGATCGGGTCGGCCTGCATTTGTCACCCAAGGCAGATGCTCATGATATGGGCGACTCTGATTTACCCGGAACCTTTACCCATGTGGCGGCAGAATGTGGAAAGCGTAAGCTGGCCTTTCTTTTTACGCGGGAGTCCCAGGAAGAACCAAAAATTTATCCCGCTATGAAAAAAGCTTTTGGTGGTCCGTTAATTGCAAACGAACAACTGACCCGGGAGCAGGCCGAAAATATCATCCGGGCAGGCGAGGCGGATGCGGTGGCGTGGGGTCAGCTTTTTATCGCTAATCCCGATCTGCCGGTTCGCTTCAAAAGCGATGCCCCGTTTAATGAAGCTGATCCGACGACTTTTTATGCGTCGGGACCAAAGGGCTACACGGATTATCCGGCGATGGGTTAAATCCATATAGCCCTGCTGATTTTTACCCCTTGATCGTTGGGATTGCCAGGTCGCTGTCGGGGTTGTAGTTCAGATACGGAGCCAGCCATTTCTCACACTCTTTTGTGTCGATGCCTTTTCGTCCGGCGTAGTCTTCGATCTGGTCGCGGTCGATTTTTCCTACGGGGAAATATTTGGCGTCGGAGTGGTTGAAATACAGGCCGGAGACGGAGCTGCCCGGGTGCATGGCCATGCTTTCGGTGAGTTCGATTCCGGTGTGGTTCGTGGCTTCGAGCAGGCGGAAAATTTCCAGCTTTTCGGTGTGGTCCGGGCAGGCCGGGTAGCCGGCTGCGGGGCGGATGCCGCGGTAGCGTTCACGGATCAGGTCGTCCACGTTTAGCTTTTCGTCTTTTCCGAAGCCGCAGAGGTTGCGGGCTTTTTTGTGGAGGCATTCGGCAAAGCCTTCGGCAAAGCGGTCGCCGAGTGCTTTGATGATGAGTGCGGAGTAGTCGTCGTTCTTTTTCTCGTAATGCTCAGCGAAGGAGTGGACTTCCGGCCCGGCGGTGACGGCGAAGGCGCCGATATAGTCGATGCGGCCCGAGTCGAGCGGGGCGATGAAGTCGGCCAGTGCCATGTTTGGCTTTCCGTCTTTTCGGATGCTTTGCTGGCGGAGGCTGTGCAGGGTCGAGATGCGTTTGCTGCGCTCGATGTCGGCGTAGAGTTCGATGTCGTCGCCGACACGGTTGGCCGGCCAGAAGGCCATGACGCCTCTGGCGGTGAAGCGTTTGTTTTCGATGATGTCTTTGAGCAGGGTCTGTGCGTCGGCGAAGAGTTTGGTTGCTTCCTGACCGAGATCGGCGTCTTCGAGAATTTTTGGGTAGCGTCCGCGCATTTGCCAGGCGTGGAAGAAGGGCGACCAGTCGAAGAAGGAAAGTATCTCTTCGAGTGAGAAGTCGTCGAAGACCTGGATGCCGAGTTTTTCGGGTTGCGGGATGTCGGCTTTGGCCCAGTCGCAGGTGAATCCGTTGGCTCTGGATTGTTCGAGCGTTTGAAGTTTTTTGGTGACTGTTTTGGCTTCGTGTTCTTCGCGCAGGGTGGCGTATTCTTCGTTGATCGATTCGATATAGGCGGCTTTTTTTTCCGGATTTAAAAGCGAGCTTACGACGTTGACGCTGCGGCTTGCATCGAGCACGTGGATGACTCCGCCGTCGTAGTGCGGGGCGATTTTTACTGCCGTGTGAGCGCGGCTTGTCGTGGCGCCGCCGATCAGCAGCGGGAGGGTGAAATTTTCTCGCTGCATTTCTTTGGCGACGTGGATCATCTCATCGAGCGATGGGGTGATCAGGCCGCTGAGGCCGATGACGTCGGCCTTTTGTTCTTTAGCAGCGGCAAGGATTTTGTCGCAGGGGATCATAACGCCGAGGTCGATGACTTCGTAGTTGTTGCAGGCGAGCACGACACCGACGATGTTTTTTCCGATGTCGTGAACGTCGCCTTTTACGGTGGCCATGAGGATGCGTCCCTGGCTGCTTTGGCCGGGGTTTTGTGCCCGTTCTTCTTCCATGAATGGGGTCAGATAGGCTACGGCTTTTTTCATCACGCGAGCACTTTTTACGACCTGCGGGAGAAACATTTTTCCGGCGCCGAAGAGGTCGCCCACGATTTTCATTCCGTCCATTAGCGGACCTTCGATGACGAGGAGAGGGCGTTTGAGTTTTTGTCGGGCTTCTTCGGTGTCTTCTTCGATGAAGTCGGTGATGCCTTTTAGCAGGGCATACTCCATGCGTTTCTCGACGGGGTCTTTGCGCCAGGAGAGGTCGGGGGTTTTGGATGTCGTTTTGCCGCTGGCCTGGGCTTTGATTTCTTCGGCGTAGCCGACGAGGCGTTCTGTCGCGTCGGGGCGGCGGTTGAGCAGGACGTCTTCGACCATTTTGCGCAGGGGACCGGGGATGTCTTCATACACGCCGAGTTGGCCGGCATTTACGATGCCCATGTCGAGGCCGGCTTTGATTGCGTGGTAGAGGAAGGCGGAGTGCATGGCTTCGCGCACGACGTTGTTTCCTCGGAAGGAGAAGGAGATATTGCTGATGCCTCCGCTTACGCGGGCATGGGGAAGATTTTCTTTAATCCACTTGGTGGCTTTGATGAAATCGACGGCGTAGTTATTGTGCTCTTCGATTCCGGTGGCGACGGTGAGGACGTTTGGGTCGAAAATAATGTCTTCGGGCGGGAAGCCGACTTCTTCGGTGAGGATGCGGTAGGCGCGTTCGCAAATGACGGTGCGGCGTTCGTAGTTGTCGGCCTGGCCT
>JBKEBM010000140.1:0-14578 GCA_047973165.1 Chthoniobacterales bacterium | reverse complement strand
TCAATTACCTCCTGGCAAACCGTATCCGCAAATACGGACGCCCCCACGACGCCAAAGAATTTACGGCGCAGATGATCGACCGCGTGCGAAAATTTGGCTTCAACTCCACGGGCGCCTTCGGATCGGGAAATGTTGCTGCGCTGAAAGAAAAAAAATTCCCATGGATCGCCGGTATTAATCTGGTGCCATGGAAAGGCGTGCCATTTATCGCCCGTCAGGTCTGGGACCCCTTCGATAAAAAGACCCGTGCCGCTGTCGAAAAAAACCTCTCTGCACTTGCCGCCAATGCCGATGACCCTCTGCTCATCGGCTATTTCCTGACCAACGAACCCCTCTTTGAAGACATCCCCAAACTCGTCGCCTCCTTTGGCGGCAACAAAGCCTCCAAGCAAAAACTCGTCCGGATGCTGGAGAAAAAATACAAAACCATCGAAGCATTCAACACCGCCTGGGGCACCGATATAGATTCTTTCGACACCGCCAGACGCGAAGGACTGCCGATAAAAACCAAAGCCGCCTCCGCAGACCTGGAAGAATTTAAGAAAATTTTCTTCGAGGAATATTTTAGTTTTATGACCGGCCTGATCCGGAAGTATGACCCGAATCACCTCATTCTCGGCTGCCGTCTTCAGGCCGGAACGATCAATGATGAAACTCTCAACCGCATTGCCGCCAAATACGTCGATGTCTGGTCTTTCAACTACTACACCTACGGCATCGACGAGGACTTCCTGAAAAAAATCTACGAATGGACCGACAAGCCGATGATCCTGAGTGAATTTTACTGGAACTCCTACACCGACTCCGGCGTCTCCGGCGGAGTGAAAGACGTGAGCAGCCAGCAGGAACGCGGACTCGCCTACCGGAACTACGTCGAACATGCCGCCTCTCTGCCCTTTGTCATTGGAGTGGAATGGTTCACCCTGCTTGATGCCGCACAAACCGGCGTCGGCTTTGCCAAATACAACGGCGAAAATCCCAACTCGGGTCTCATCAACATCGTTGACCGTCCTTACAAAACGATGATCGCAGAGATGATTAAAACAAACTATCGCATCTACGACGTGGCCTCCGGAAAAAAGGAACGCTTCGTTTATAAGGATCCGAAATTCCAATCCGGCGGGAAGAGAAGTAACTCCGTCGTGGCCAGCCGCGTGCCCCGTGGTTCCATGAAAATCGACGGCGAAATCACCGGTTGGCCCGGCATGCCCGCCGAGCGCATCGGCTCCGACCGACTCGTACAGGGAAGCAATGCGGACGGCCTGAGTGCCGCCTTCCGCCTCGCATGGGACGAAGATTTTCTCTACCTGCTGGTCGATGTCACCGACTCCACACCGATGCAAAACGAGCAAAGCAACGCCGACCTGTGGAAAGGCGACGGGATCGAAATTTTCATCGGATCAGAAGAGCTGGAAAAAGGTGGGCCACTGCGATTCAGCGACCGCCATATCCTCCTCTCCGCCGCTCCCGATGCAGCCACACCAGCATTTTACCTGAACACCGAGACGCAACCGGAGACCAAAACAGCCATCATCCCCAAAGCAGGCGGCAACGGCTACGTGCTCGAAGCCGCGTTGCCCTGGGAAGCGCTGGGAGGTAAGCCCGAGCCGGATAAATCCTATCGTTTCGACGTAGCGATCGACGACAGTGCCAACGGCAAAAAACGCCGGGGGCACTTAGTCTGGAACGGCACCGAATTCAACTCCGGCGACCGGACCCCACTGGGGCCACATGCGACTGACCGGACAGGGAGATTAAATCATTTATTCTTCGATTTGCAGCAGTGCCAGCATGCGCCCTGTTTTTCCCTTTTCCATGCGGTAGGAGTAATATTTTTTTAAATCGCTCCCTGTGCATTTGCCGGAGTCTTCCACGTTTTTAATTCCCAGTGCTTCCGCCTGTTCGTGAATCGTCGCAGCAAAATCTACTTCATAATGCGGAGGACGAATGCAGGGACTGATTGCCATAAGCAAATCGCCAGGATGCGTTCCGTATTCCTCCGTCATCGCCTCAACTGCACAGCGCAAAATTTCACTTTCGGTTCCCTTGCTTCCGGAATGCAAAAGCGCAATAGCATGGTGAACCGGGTCCACCAGATAAATCGCTGCACAGTCCGCAACATAAATTCCGAGAGCCACCCCCGGCTCATCAGTCATCAAACCATCACAATCCGAAATCGTATCGCCGGCATCCTCCCGCGTCACGGTGTAAACCGTATTTTCATGAACCTGTTCAGCATAAATAACAGCGTCGGAATCGAATCCCTCATCCGACATTGTATCGGCATAAATGGGTGTCAGTCGTTCCAAAACGACATCGCGATCCGTATTGACGTCCAAGCCATCTACACGCGCTAAAAAACAGGCAAGAATGCCACCAATATCGTCCAGGGATTTAAAATGCTCTATGCGGGGTGTCATATTTATACGAGTGGGAAAAATTTAAAAAAGTCCAGGATCAAAAAATGAAGCAGCAGCAGGAAAAAACGCAAGCGAAAGGTTTTTTCCCTGTAAAATTTGGTAGAGTAGCGTGCTGAAGTTTTTATAAATCAATGTCTCGCCGACAAGAGGAATCTTTTTTATAGGATGCAAAGTGGAATTTACAAAATCCCAACTTGATACCTTTCGGGAGACCGAATTTGCGCATGCCGCAGGATCGCTTCGAAACGCCCAGGTCGAACAAGCCGCCAGGGAAAAACAAATCGATCATGTCTGGATCACCCTCAATATTGGCGAGCACGAGACGCTGGAGTTATCGATCAGTACGTTTTCAAACCGTAATGATGATGCAGGCTTTGATCCCCGTGTTCGACTTGGATTTGTCCGGGGCGAATGGAAAGAGTTGCCGGAGCATTGTCTCCGACCCTGCAGCGGATTCGATTACGAAAATATCGAGAAACAACACAATGTCTATTACGAGGCTTATGAAAAAAAAGAAATCGAAGATATACTTTTGGAAAAAGCTAATCGTTCTGTCCTCATAGAAGCCTGGGGCAAGCCCTACCGAAGGCGCCGACTGGGACTGCACCAGATTCACTCTATGCGCGAGAGCTGTGCCGTCAAAGAGTCCTTCGCTCAGCGAGATGGTGCCCTGCGATTTTATTTTGAAAATTCTAAACAATCTGAACTTTTGCTTTTGAAATTCTGCGGTCAGTAATCCTCTTCTAATTCCGAGCCCCTTTTCCCCTCTGTGCATCTTCTTCGAACTCAAGGCCGGCTGCCCTGCGTGGGTTTATTTCTGGCATTTTTTGTCGGTATCCTGCTTGCCAATATCCTTGCTCCTTTTATGTCTCCCTGGCCAGCGGGCGGGTTTGCGCTTCTCAGCATTTTACTGGCTCTGCTTTTGGTTTTTAAAAAAAATGCATCCTCCACAGCAATTTTTTGGCTGGCCTGTATCTTAACGATTTTTTCGATTCGTCTGGCGCAGATTCACTCGCCGGAGAACGCACTGCTTACAACTATTCTGGAGGGACAGCCAAAAGTAGTCACGGTGCGAGGGCAAATACAGAAGACCCCAGGGGGTAGCTTCGATAAAGGTGAAATTCCGGGTTTGAGCTTTCCGCTAAAAGCGGAGGCAATTACCTTTGAATCCTTTCCGCAATCACCTCTTCGTCTTGAGGTAAGCATTTATGTGAGAGTGCGCAGCGACCTTAAGCTGAAATACGGACAGACCATACAGGTTCGTGGGTCTCTGCAAAATATTCCTCCGACACGAAACCCTGGTGAATTTGATTTTCGTGCCTGGCAAAAAAACCAGGGGCGCGAACTGGAAATCTCCTCTTACATTCCTGCCGATATTCAGATTCTAAATTCCGGACCAGGGCCACTTTATTTTTTCTCTGCGGCTGCTGCTGCCAGTCGTCAAAGGATTTCAAAGCTACTAAGTGCCGGGATCAGGGATTACTGGCCGACGCAGACTGCCGTCCTCCAGGCAATGACTCTCGGGGATACCAGTGAATTGCCCGATCAACTCGTCACGGTATTTCAGCGCACCGGCACCATGCACCTCTTTGCAGTCAGTGGTCTGCACCTCGGAATGCTTGCTATTATTTTATGGTTTCTGATGAGCCTGACACCTCTTCCCCTCAACTTTCAGATTATATTTCTGATTGGACTTTTATTTTTTTACGCAATGATCACAGGGCTGCGCCCACCGAGTGTCCGGGCTGCAATCATGGCAAGTGCTTTCCTGGGAGGCTTCCTTTTACATCGCTCGTCCACTCCGCTAAACAGCCTCGGAGTTGCGGGTGGGCTGATTTTGCTGATCAATCCGGCGGAACTTTCCAATGCCGGATTTCAACTTTCATTTTGCGTTGTCGCAGCAATCATAATCTGCGCCTGGCCTCTGCAGGTTTTTTTACTCGCAAAACTCGAACCGGATGAATTTTTGCCACGTAAACTTTACAACTGGTCTGAAAAAATTCAGTCAAACTTCGCGTGGTTTACTGCATCTTTCGCTTCAGTTTCCATTGTTGCCTGGCTGGCGTCTGCGCCATTAACCGCGTGGTATTACCATATCTTATCACTATCGGCTCCGATAACTAACGTGCTCGCTATCCCTCTGGCCTTTGCAGTTATCGCCCTTGCTCTGACAAGCATCATCGGCGGTTCCATCTGGATCGGCTTTGCCGAAATTTTTAATCACACAAATATTCTCGTAATCAGCCTGCTGTTAAAAATCACTGAGTTTAGTGCGGGTCTTCCCGGAAGTTATTTTGCTGTCGCAAAACCGGAATTTCAAAATGCCCCTCACGAAATTGTCAGTTTTGATTTCAGAGGCGGTCAAAGTATTTTGCTTCGCTCTGCAAACCGATTTTACTTAATCGATACCGGAAACGAATACGATGCAAGCGGCTCTCTGAATGGTTTCCTTATGGAGCGTGGGGCATCCGCTCTGAATGGACTTTTTCTGAGTCACGGCGATGCAAAGCACCTGGGCGGCACTCTTTTTATACTCGATAAATATCGCCCGTACTTCGTGGCCATTTCACCTCTCAAAAATCGCTCGACGGTTTTTAATTCGTTACGAAAAAAAATGGCTGCTGAAAACTATCCGGCACGTATCGTCTCAAGCGGCGACCAGTGGAGGCTTGATAAAAGCATTCTCCTTAAAGTTCTTTTTCCTCCCCGCATGTGGAAGGCTCGTCAGTCAGACGACCAGAGCCTGGTATTGCTTATCGAAAGTCCAAAATGGAAGGCTCTTTACCTGGGAGACTCCGGAGAAATAACTTTCAGTTATCTCAAAAAAAATTATCCCGATCTGCAGGCAGACTTTGTTTTACTCGGGCGTCACAGGTCCGGTCTGGATGCCAGTACGCAGTTTTTAAAAAATCTCTCTCCCCGGCTTATCATCGCAAGCAGTGCAGATTTTCCAATTCGTGAGACACCCTCTGCAAGCTGGGTAAAAACCATCAAGGCGGATAACATTCCCTTGCTGTTGCTTGGAAAAGAAGGAGGTGTACGTCTTTACCTCAAAGCACAGAACTGGGAGGCCGAAGCCCATTTAAGCCAGCGCAAAATCGAGGGCAAATACAAATAAGCCGATCATCTCGCAGCAACAAATCATGCATCCGGCTCGACGGATGAATTTGCCTCAAGCTCTTTCTCAAGCTTCGAAACGCGCTGGTATAACTTTTTGATATTCGAAAGCAGAGCCAGGTTTGTTTTATACTCCTTAACCGGACGCCCAGGTCGCCCCATGACAACACTCCCAGGCGCAAGGTTTTTGGCAATTCCCCCCATAGCACATACGGTACTGCCATCACCAATTTCTATATGCCCGGCCAGGCCGGCCTTGCCGGCAAGAGTTACACCTTTACCAATTCGTGTGCTTCCGGAAATACCAACCTGCGAGCAAATAATACTGTGCTCACCAATCACAACATTGTGGGCAATCTGCACAAGATTATCAATTTTGGTCCCCTGCTTTATCCAGGTGCGCCCAAATCGAGCACGATCCAGGGTCGTTCCTGAACCTATTTCGACATCATCATCGATTTGCACAATTCCGGTTTGAGGCACCTTCTGATGACGCCCGTCTTTGAACTCATAACCAAAGCCGTCGGAGCCAACAATGACTGCCGGATGCAGAATCACACGCCTGCCGATACGACTACGCTCACCAACAAAAACCTGCGGATGCAAAAAACACTGCTCCCCAATACTCGCAGCATGCCCAACATAGCACATAGCTCCAATAACACTTCCTTCCCCAATCGAAACCCCTGCTTCGATAACTGCCCCCGCTCCGATATGTACACTCGAATGAACACTCGCCCCCGCATCCACCGCTGCCGTTGGGTGGACTCCCGACGAATAAGAAACAGCCTCTGGTGCAAAAACTTCCAGGACTTTGGAAAAAGTCTCTGCCGGATTTTCCACAAAGATCGGCGCAAATTCACTATCGTCCAGTAACTCTTTTGATAAATCCGCCGGAACAAAAACCGCACTCGCCTGACAGCGAGGAAGCAAACGAGTATAGGTCGGATTTTTTTCGCAAAAGCTGATGTCTCCCTGGGCAGCCTCCAAAAGCGAAGCAACCCCCGATATCTCGAGGGTTGCCAAATTTGAATCGCTTATGCTGAACCCGGCCTTACCGGCTAGTTCCTGCAAGATCATAAGAAATTAGTTAGCTGCTGGTTTTTCTCCGGATGCGGCAGGTGCAGTTGCTCCGGCAGGTGCATCGGCATTCAGTTTCTTGATAATGTCATCTGTGAATTCCATATCGTCACGAGAGTAAAGAACGACAGGCACCTGTCCCATGCTGAGTCCCGATTTATCAAATACGAGATCAAAGGCTTTAACTTTGATGGTATCATCCACAACAGTCATTATCTGGTCGATAATTTCCTTACGCATACGAATGAACTGCTCCTGAATCTGGCGCTCCTGCGTAGTGCGGAATTCGGCAACTTCACGATCAAGATTCCGGGTTTCAGTGGCTCTTGAAGCGTATACTTTTTGCTTTTCCTGCCTTGCGTCGTCGCTGAGTTCCGGACGCTGAATCTCCTGTTGAAGTTTGTTAATTTCCTCAACGGCCTGGCTTAAACTTTCAAGGCGTTTATCAAGTTCTGCTTTAGCGTCTTTGCGGCGTGCGTTGATTTTCACTTCAGCATCTTTGGTCTTATAAAAAGAGATAAATGCTTTGTTCATATCCACGATACCGACCTTTAACTCTGCTTGTGAGGCGGAAATTGAAGTGGCGAGAATGAGGATGCTCAGGATTGTAGTGACGGATTTCATATTCAGCTTTTGTATTAAATAGAGTGTTTTTTGTTTAGTTTGCTCAGGTATAGACCCTTACGCTCAGAAAATGTTCAAAATTGATAGCCAACATTTATGTTAAATCTTCCGTTGCCATCATTGTATTCGTCCGTAACGATCGGAAAACCATAATCCACACGCACAGGACCAATCGGCAAGTCCACACGCAGACCAATCCCCACATCGCCGTTAAACTGGCCTGTTCCAAAGTCAAACGACTCCCTGTTTACAACACCCCAGTCGGTAAAGATGGCTCCGCGAACACGTGAAAAGAGGGGAAAAGTAATCTCTGCCGTGCCATACAGCATCGTATTTCCACCAACCGGATTTCCGTGACTGTCTTTAGGTCCCACATCCCGGAATTTGAAACCGCGCATATTGTTTGCACCTCCAAGGTAAAGTCGATCAAAAATCGGAACCTCTCCTCCATCGACGCCATCGACAAAAGCAAGCTCACCCTTGAGCATAAAAATAAAGTCAAACGGCAAAGGAAAATATTTGGCAGCCTCCAGGCGGAAACCATAATCATCCACATCGCCGCCAAGCGCACTATCGGAGATAAAAGCCGAACCTACGATCAGCTCACCCCGGCGTGTCAGGAAAAGGCTGTCCCGCGTATCAAAAGTCAGTGCACCCGAAAGAGTCCCTTTCGTGTAAGTCCCCCTCTGACTCTGAATCTCCTCATCCGTATCATTGTAATCGATGTCGTAAATCTCCACTCCCTCGATGCGGTATTCCACGCTCGCCGACAGGAAAGTCGTGATAGGTTTCCTTAGCTCAATCGCAATACCGTAATTCCTCTGATCGTAAACATCCGACAGGAAGGTTGCCTCACGATAATACCCCTCAACCCCCAGCGAGAGCTTGTAACCAAACAACCATGGCTCCGTAAAAGCGACCACAAAATCGGCTCTCTCAATACCATACTGACCACGAATACGAAAACGCTGCCCGGCACCCACAAAACGAGGCCAGTTAAACAAATCAAAATTCGTCTGCTGCAACTCAGCAAAACCAACCAAACTATCAATCGAACTAAATCCGGCACCAAAATTAAAAGAACCCGTCCGCTTTTCCTCGACAATCACATTGAGGTCCTTGCGTCCCGGAACAAGTGTGTCCTGAGATACCGTCTCGACTCGCGTAAAGTAATTTAAATTCTGCAAACGATTCCGGCTCACATCCACCAGAGTCGTATCATAAACATCCCCCGGACGCACAGCCAGCTCCCGGCGTATTACTCTGTCCTTCGTTTTGGTATTGCCCTGGATATTAACCAGATTCACATAGGACTGCACCCCTTCATCGATGCGATAAACAATATTTACCCCATCACCCGAAGACGGATACACCTCCGGGATCACAACCAAATCAACATAACCCTCCGAACCATATACATTACGGATCATCGTCAGATCCGCCGTCATCCCATTCGGAGTGTAAAGATTCCCCTCCTTCATCGCGAGCCGCTGCTTCAGGTCCTCTGCCGTCATTGCAACCGCGCCATCAATTTCCACACCGGAAACACTGTATTGCGGTCCCTCCTGTATCCCGATGACAAGCGCAACCCCTTTTCCATCTTCCAAAGGACGCACATCGTAACTCACAACCTCCACATCCGCAAACCCGCGATTCTGATACAGATCCCGAATTCCCTCCCGATCCTGCTCCATCTGCTCCGGCAGCAAACGCCCGCTTTTATTGATAAAAGAAAGGATATTCTTAGGCCGTGTCTTCATCGCCTTGATGAGGTCCTTCGCATTTACCGAATCATTCCCCGTAAACTCCACACTGCGAACCACAAGTTTGGGCCCTTCCGTAATCGAATAAACTACCCTCACGCGATTCGTATTCGCAATCTCCTGCACCACATACTCCACCTGCACATCCGAGAAGTTCCTGTCCTGATACAGCTTCAGAATTTTCTGACGAGCATCCTCAAGTTTCTCCTCACTCAACGGGTCACCCACGGCCTGCGTAATCTCACGCCTCACCCGATTCATCTTAATCTGAGAGGTCCCCTGAATCAGAATCTCCTCAACTGTCGGCTTACCCTGCAGCAGCACAGTTACCTTTACACCATCCCGAAAAGGCTCCGCAAACAAACGTACATTTTCAACCAGGCCCGTACCATAAAGCGTCCGAATATCCTGCTCCGCCGCCGTCTGGGAATAAGGCTGCCCAACCTGCGTCGCAAGATTCGCCAGCACACGATCACGACTGATCGCCTCCGGCCCCACATACTCAATACTCAGATCACGAACAATCGGTCCCCGCGGTGCAGTCTGAGCCTCAGCACTGCGACTCCCGCAAAAAAAAGTTAACAACAGCAAAAAGCTAAAAAGAAAAATACGTGATCTGCAAATCGTCGCGGACATTACAATAAGTATCTGGGTCAGGTTTGGTTAAAGAAGTTCGGTTAATGCTAAATAAGCAAAGAAGAGGATAGATTGAGATTTGTTCGACAAAGGTCAAGTTCCAACTTCGGGTTAAGTCCTCAATTCCTCACTTTTTTGTAAAAACTCCCCCGCAGCAGGCACTCAATCAATTTTTTTTAACCTCCGAACGCGATATCTGCACCTGATGATTAATAAACCCATCCAACACATGATCGTGTAATTTAAAAATCCTCTCCATCAGCCCCTGCACCTTTTTCTCAACCAGCCCATTCTTCCTGCGCGGCACAGAAACCTCCGACCACTTCATTTTCTGAATCTCTGCCAAAAGCACCTCCACCTCCTTCAGCGCCTGACTCACCTCCAAAGACGACTCCCCCGTTCCCCTCTCCAGCAAAAGCCCCCGACACTTCCGCAAACAACTCGTCACCGAACGCGGGACATGCGGATGCGCCAGCAACAACTCAAAAACCTCCCCAAACTCAATCCTCATCTGAAAAACCCGCCTGTAAACATCCCGGCACCCCAGCATCCGCAAAAATGCCGAAAGCTGAATCTCCACCGAATGCTCACTCCCCGCCGCACGGACCGCCCCACTGATCGACCCCAGCGCATTCCCCGTGATACACGCACGCTCCAGCGACTGCCCCAGCACACAAAACTTCCACCCCCCATCCTGCAGCATAGTTGCCTCCGCAACCCCAAAAAACTGCGGAATCAATTGCGCCGCCGCCTCGCAAATCCGCCGTGTCGCCCCCGTCCCTCTCTCCTCATCACCAGCTAAAAACTTCGCCGCTCCAAACCTCGACCTCAACTCATCAAGCACACCCCACACCTCCACACTCAAAACCTCAGTAATCGAATCCGCATTTGAAATCGCCATCAGCACCGCCGCCGCCACAGACCCCGGCTCCCCCCCGTCAAGAGCCAGACGGTGCCTCCCCTCCCAACTCGAAATATTCCGATTGCCAACCGTCTCCCGACTCTCCAGCCGAGGTAAAATCCGATTCCACACCGGACGATACAATGTCCGCTCCGCACCGTTAAGCTCCTCCAGCTCCAGGTTCTCAATCGTAAGAATCATCCCCGACAAACTAAACGCCCGCTCCAGATAACGCCCCATCCAGTAAAAAGCATCCGCCACCCGACTCGTCACATGCAAGGCCGGCTGCGGAGGCTCCACATACTGAGACTCCTCCCCCTCGGCCACTCCCTCCGCACACCTCTCCTCTCCACGCAGCACCAGCGTATCCTTACTCCCCCCACCCAGCTCCGACGCCACATACGGCACCTGCCGCGTCGAAATCCGCGTCAATGCACCCCGAAAAATCTCCCACCTCCGAGCCGACTCCCGCCGCGCAAAAACAATATGATCCCCAAAGCTCGAGTAAGCCCGCCCCTTTTCAAAACTCAAAGTCAAAGCATCCCCCAGCACCGGCTGTGCCACAAAAGCCCACGGACGCGCCCCAACCTCCGCCACAATCTTCCGCCGCCGGTAATCCGTCAAAGTCCCCCCACCCCCCGGCGTCAGCAACCTCTCCCCATACACCGGACGAATCACAAAACTCTCCAAATCCCCCAACACCATCTCCCGACAATCCAAATCCCCCAGCCAATACGTCCGCAACACCGGCACCTCCGGTCCACGCCCCGTATAAAAACGAAAAATCAAATCATCAAACCCCAGCAAACTCCTGTCATCCGCCAACTGTGAACCAATCGCATTCGCCAGCACCACCGACCCCTGCCGGATACAATGCACCAACCCCGGCACCCCCAGCACCGACTCCGGATCAAACACCAGCGGATCCAGCCACGGATCTGCCACCCTCGAGAAAATCACATGCACCCGCTCCAGCCCATTGATCGTCTTCAGATAAACCACATCCTTCAGCACCAGCAAATCCTTCCCCAGCACCACCGGAATCCCCATCCGTCGCCCCAGAAAAGCATGCTCCGAATACGCCGGGCTCAGCTCCCCCGGCGACAAAAGCACCACCGTCGGCTCCGCCGCATCCGAAAACCGCCTCAGCGACTCCAGCATCTTCGTCGGCGCCTCAATAATCGAACAAACCGCCCCCGACTTAAAATACGAAGGCAGCACCCGCGACAACGCCCGCCGATTTTGCATCATATAAGAAACCCCCGACGCATTACTGAAATAATGCTGCTTCACACGCAGACGCCCATCCCCCTGACGCGAAAAACACACCCCGCTCAAATGCAGAAACGCCCCATCCGGCCTCGGCAATCCCGGCACCACCCGCTGATAATACGGACTATTGAGCACCACCCGCACCGGGATCGTCCTGCTCCGCAAAATATCCCTGTTCCCATACACATCCCGCAAAAACATTTCATAAACTGCCAGCCGCTCACGCGCCACTCGCTCCAGCACCTCCCACTCCTCCGCCAGGAAAATCTGCGGCAACACATCACAATACCACGGCTTATGCCCCCAGGGATTCTTACGCTCGATATCAAAAGTAACCCCCATCTCCCGCATCGTCGCCTCCAGCCGATCCTCCGCCCGCCGCAGTTCCACCCGCCCCATCGAGCGCAAGCGCTTCACGATCTTTTTATACGGCTCCCTCACCCCCCGCAGCGAAATACCATCGAGCTGAATATCTCCCCGCCCCTCCAGCACCTCATGCCACACCCGCCCTCTCAACCTCTTTAAATCTGCTGCACCAAAAGCATTCTTCATAAAATTCGTATCAACCATGTAGCGAATCTCAACAACCCAGGACAACACCTGAATTCAGGGAAAATAAGCCCTGTCAAAAATACCTGCCCGACTAACAAGCTGAATTTTTTATTTTTATCTCCTTACCCTTACCCCAACAGAGCTAACGCCATCCCGCAACCGCCCCGTCACAAAAATACCGCATCCGACACCTCAAAACCTCCGCCAAACTCCACTTGCAATCACCTCATCAACCTTCTCCGCTATAATCCCATGCCGCTTCTCCCGCACATCCCCCTCGTCATAGCTCCGCTCCTCTCCATGCTCAAATAATAACCGCCGATACCTCCGCGACACTCCTTTCCAGTTCACCATTCGATTCGTTCCATACGAAGTCTGATCCAACAAACGACACAGCCCCTTCCTCGCCAACGCTCCACCCGCAACCGCTTCCGCATACCCGCACCAACGATAATCCTTCGGATCTTCCACCAGCCCCGCACGCACAGGATTCAATTCAATATACGCAGCCATCGTCATCAACGCTTTATCTGATCCCTCCACCAGCACACTCTTAAACCTATCCTCCCAAAGCGTCCCGCGTCTTCCCTCACGCCGATTATACCACATCGTAAACCGCTGTTTAAGCTCCTTCATAAACTTCGACAAATCTCCACGCCGCACTTCATACCTCTCTCGTATCTCCTCAACCCAACGAACATCTCCGGCAGCCTCCGCCCTCTCCAACTCCTGCAAAACATCTCCCGCTCCCTCCTTGCCATAAAGCCGCCTCAATTCCTCCTTCAACTCCTCCAAAGAAAGTCGCCCAAGCCGCTCCTTATCCGGAACGCGAAGCAAAAGATGAAAGTGATTCGACATCAAACACCAAGTAACAACCTCCACACTAGAAAACCGCTCCAGCCGTCGCATCCATTCATAAAAATACGTCTTCTCCTCATCTCCAAAGATAAACCGCCGATCCACCGCCCGCGACATACAGTGATAATAAGCATCTCCTTCACCAGCCCCTAAAAGCAATCGCGCTTGTCTCATAAACGCATCCTCCAAAAATCAAACCAACCTATCAACTCTTTTTTAATAGATTACCTGTCCCTTAATTTTCTTAATTTTTTCCCGAGAATCCCCTCGGCTCGAAGCTCGTCCAGACAACGCTGCACCGTCGTGCTACTCACCTTATAACACACAATAATCCGGCTCTCACTTTACGGAAATGAAAACCAGGAGCACATGCTCGAAATTCAGTTCAAATACGGAGAGCGTGTGCCATTTCCTTTGACCAGGAAAATTGCCTGTGACTCCTAGATTCCAAAGACCTGGAACTCGCTGAAGCAGCCATCGCCCAAGAGTTTTCCCTTATCCCGGCGAGCAAGTATTTTGCGACCATTTCGCGGGCAGGGAAATTTATATCTCAAGAAGGAAGGCAGGAAAGCTTATGATTCACTTATCAGTGAAGGCTACAAGCACCACAGGGTTCACCATCATAAGAACGAGTTTGCCAGAGGGAAAAATTCGTCCTGCATCTAAGGAAAGTGCTTGGCGCTTTAACCACAGACAAGAACCAATCTATCTCCTTCTCCTCAAAATCTTACGTAAAAATCCCCTGTAATCTACCTAAGACCCTTTTTTTAACCGCAGCCGCAGGGTAAGTTCTAAAGCTCTTCACGAAGTAGGTAACGCGATAATTTCGAAGATTTGTGGGGATAAAAAGGGCTATTGGCGAGTAGATCTTTCGTTCAACCCTTTTTTGTCGCGATATATTTCATGGTGCTCTGGTGTCACTGGCGAATTAGTGTCTCACAGAATGGCACGAAACGTTGCGGACTCCGGGCGGGGTGGCGGGTTGTCACTCCGCCCTCAACTTCACGACCATGAAAATAAAAGTCGAAAAATACAATTGACGTAACTGGGTAACCTACGATTCGGAAAACAATTTGATCGCTGTAACCGTGTATAAAAAAGGCACGCTGCGAGTTGCTGAACTGCTGGGGTCGTATTCTTCTCAGCAGTTACTTGAGAGTAGAAAATCAACTCAGGATCGGAGTATTAAAAAACATTGATTTATACCCTTAAATTTTTTGGAGAAAGAGACATTGAGGAAGTGCTGATGCTCTCTGCGTCTGTGAAATTGAGCCGAGATGGAGAATCATATTTTTTGTCGGCTGCAAGTTATTTTCAGCACACATTCTTGGCACACCCACCCGTGGAGTGGTGCA
>JBKEBM010000138.1:0-13728 GCA_047973165.1 Chthoniobacterales bacterium | reverse complement strand
CTCCGAGGCCGCAAAGAAACTCCGCTCTGGTATTAACGCCCATACATCATCCACAAAAGAAATGTGGCCGGGATTCCGATAAAAAGCAGAAAACAAATAAGCAATATCCAGTCGCTCTGACGATCAAAGCGCGACCGCATCCTGGATTCAGTAGGCCCTCGTCCGAAATATTGAAAAAGATTCCTCCACCACCCGTAACGAAAAGCTGCTCCCAAAACCAGCCCCAGAGTCAGAATCCCAATCCATATATAATCCGAAAGACTCATACTCTGCGGAGCGTATCAGAAAAAATTCCGAATTCAAAAAAAATGGCGGATGGGGAGGGATTCGAACCCTCGGTCCGCTTGTGACGGACACACGCTTTCCAAGCGAGCGCAATCGACCACTCTGCCACCCATCCCTCGGAAAGAACCGCTTTATTACAGGTATGTTCTCACTTTGACAACTCCTGAGTTAAAAATTTTGCTCAGCCCTCCTCCGAACCTCCTTCTCAAAAACTTCTTCTTTTGACTTTGCTTAAATCGTCTTTAAGCTTTTCTTCCCTTATGTCCGCACAATCCATTTTGGATGAGAAGCCTTTCGTCAGTCACGCACCTGGGTTCTGGCCTGATGTGTCTGCCGAGCAGTGGAGCGACTGGAAGTGGCAGCTCAAAAATCGCGTTACAAAGCTGGATCAGCTAGAGAAGCTCATTCAGCTCACCGATGTGGAGCGAGCCGGTATTTTGCTCTCCGGCACAAAGCTCTCCATGGCAGTCACACCGCACTTTTTTAATCTGATCGATCCAAATGATCCGCTGGATCCGATTCGCCGCCAGGTCATTCCACGCATGGAGGAGGGACAGACGGACCCGCAGGAAATGGCCGACCCCTGCGGCGAAGACTCCCACATGCCGGTCCCGGGGCTGGTCCATCGCTATCCTGACCGGGTGTTGTTTTTAACCACCGATCGCTGTGCGGCATATTGTCGCTACTGCACGCGAAGCCGTGTCGTGAGCGGTGCGGGAGAGCAGTCCCTGGAGACGAGTTTCGACGAGGCCTTTGCTTATCTCGAAAAACATACTGAAGTCCGCGATGTACTTTTTTCCGGTGGCGACGCCCTGCTTTTTTCAGATGATAAGCTGGAGTATTTCATCAGCCGCATACGGGCGATTAAACATATCGAGTTTATTCGTATCGGCAGTCGCGTGCCGATTTTTCTGCCACAGCGCGTCACACCCGCACTCTGCAAAATGCTTCAAAAATACCATCCACTCTGGATGAGCGTGCATGTAAACCACCCTCGCGAACTGACTACCGAAGTGCGCGATGCGCTTACCATGCTGGCCGACCACGGCGTTCCTCTGGGCAATCAAAGCGTGCTCCTGGCAGGTGTAAATGACAATGCCGACACGATGAAAACCCTCGTCCACAAACTCCTGATGGCACGGGTAAAACCATACTACCTCTACCAGTGCGACCTGATCAACGGTAGTGCCCATCTGCGAACCTCTGTGCGCAAAGGCATCGAAATCATCGAATCTCTGCGCGGCAACACCTCCGGCTACGCCGTGCCGCAATACGTCATCGACGCCCCCGGTGGTGGTGGAAAAATCCCCGTAAATCCAAACTATATCCTCTACCACGATCACGAAAAAATCGTGCTGCGAAACTACGAAGGAAAAGTTTTCGAATACCCCGAGCTGATGGATAAAACCGAAGAAACCACACCAAAAACTCGGAAAGAAATGGCCGGAGCAAGCTGTGTAAATCCAGGCTGCACCGCCGGGTAAAACAACAGCAATACACATTATGGCAGGAGTTGTTGTTCGTCCGCGTTCCCGCATTTTGCATGGGCACGACTGGGTTTTTCGTTCCGAAATTCTGAAAGTCTTTGGCCACCCGCAGGACGGCGACGTTGTTTCTATCAAAGACGGACGCGACCGCATGCTGGGCAGCGGCATTTACAACGGAAGTTCGAGTATCCCCGTGCGGAGATTTTCCCGACAACGCCTCACACTGGACGAAGATTTTTTTCGTCGCCGCATCGCCCGTGCCTGGGCATACCGTCAGGAACGAAACTGCCAGCCCGATCTCTGCCGCGCTGTCTGGAGCGACGCCGACGGGCTGCCCGGAATCATCATCGACATCTACGGGCGAGTCGGTGTCCTGCAGCTTCTCACGACGGCAATGGATCAGCGAAAAGACCTCATCGTAAAAGCCATCCAGGCCGAACTCCCCATCGACAGCCTGGTCGAACGCAGCGATGCCGCCGGACGCCGGGCCGAAAGTCTGCCCGAACAAAAAGGCATGCTCCTGGGCGACGAGCCCGGCGAACTCCTTTGCACGCGAGATCAAATTAAATTTCACGCAAACCCACTCCTCGGACAAAAGACCGGCCTCTACCTGGATCAAATGGAAAATTAC
The DNA here is from genome assembly GCA_047973165.1 of Chthoniobacterales bacterium. Taxonomy (GTDB): domain Bacteria; phylum Verrucomicrobiota; class Verrucomicrobiia; order Chthoniobacterales; family JBKEAD01; genus JBKEAD01. The sequence continues at coordinate 11,325 of JBKEBM010000138.1, read as the reverse complement.
ACCCGCGTGGCAAAGTTTGCACCCGGGCTGCATGTCGTGGATTGCTTTTCCAACCAGGGCGGTTTTGCTCTCGCCGCAGCACACGTCGGGGCACGTTCTGTCCTCGCCATCGAATCCGGAGAGGAGGCCATTGCCTCACTTCAGCGCAATGCCACGAGCAATCAACTCGATATAAAAACAGAACGCACAGATGTTTTTGACTGGTTGAAAAAAGCAACTCGCCGCAACTTTAAAACAGACCTCATCATACTCGATCCCCCCTCCTTTGCACGGGATCGTCGCTCTGTCAAAGACGCCCTGCGCGGATACCGCGACCTGCATTTACGCGCTGCGACTCTGCTCAACAAAGGCGGCTACCTCGCCACCTTTAGCTGCTCGCACCACATCACCCGAAACGTCTTTCGTGACTGTCTCCAGGACGCTTTTTTTACAGCCAAAGTAAATTTTCGCATCATCGAAGAATACCGCCAGGCCAGTGACCACCCCAGTGCACTGCACCTGCCCGAGACCGATTACCTCCACGGCCTGATGCTGCAGATCAATCCGGCCTATTAGCAGCAAGGCTTGATTTTCGGGCGTCATCCCTCATCATGCCGCCTGAAAAATGAATAAACACACGACGGCAGAATACATCCGCACAGGCTTCAAACGCATCGATCACGACCTGACTTTCCTGATGGAATGCCTCCGCGAAGTCCTCTCCGAGCTCAACGAAACCGCTGCTCTCGAAAATCTCCCCTGGCTCCCCAAACAAAAAAAACGGAAGACCGCCACCCCCGCCGACAACTCCAACGACACCGGCATCGAACAAGCCTACTCCATCGCCTTCCAGCTCCTCAACATGGTCGAGGAAAATGCTGCGGCCCACACCCGTCGCCTTCGCGAAATCGAACACGGCCTCTCCGCCGAGCATGGCCTCTTCGGGCACCGCCTCGCCGGACTCAAAAAAGACGGACTCAAAGACAGCGACATCACAAAAGCCCTCCCCCACGTCCGCGTCGAACCCGTTCTCACCGCCCACCCCACCGAGGCCAAGCGCTCCTCCGTCCTCGAGCAACACCGCGCCATCTTCCGCATCCTGTCCACTCTCGACTACAACAACCAAACTCCCTCCGAGCAAAAACAAGCCCGCCGGGAACTAAAAACCGCTCTCGAACGCCTCTGGCGCAGCGGCGAAATCTTACTCGAAAAACCCGACGTCTCAACCGAGCGACGAGGCGTCATTTTTTATCTCCGCGAGGTTTTCCCCCAGGCTCTTCAGCAACTCGATATCCGTTTTCGAAACGCCTGGGAAGCCACCGGATTCAGCCCGAAAAAACTCAGCAACCCCCATCTCTGGCCCCGCCTTCGCTTCGGAACCTGGGTCGGCGGCGACCGCGACGGACACCCCTTCGTAACCGCCGAAGTCACCCAGGAATCTCTCGCCGAACTTCGTCTGAATGCCATCGTCTGCATGCACCGCAAACTCGGCGACATGGCCGACCAGCTCCCCCTCTCCAGCCACTTTCAAAAACCCACAAAGGCTCTCCTCGCCGCTACCAAACGCCTCCGAGGCGACCTCGGCAAAAGCGCGGAAAATATCGCCCAACAATACAACGACGAACCCTGGCGACAATTCGCCCTCATGGTCCAAAGCAAACTCCCGCTCGAAGTCCGGGAAGGAGAGCGCATCGAAATCTCCGAAGAAACCAACCGCTACAAGCGCCCCAGCGAACTCGACGCCGACCTGCTCACCCTCCACGAAGCACTCATCACCGTTGGTGCCGAAACTCTCAGCCAGTCCGCCGTCTGGCCCGTCCGCCGTGCCCTCGATGTTTTTGGCTTTCATCTCGCCGCACTCGACATTCGTCAAAACAGCACCTTTCACGATAAAGCTCTCTCTCAGATTCTTGTAAAAAGCGGACTCGACGCTGCCGACTTCGCCGACTGGGACGAGCAACGGCGCCTTGATTTTCTCAACAAAGAGCTCCTCTCACCGCGCCCCTTTCTTTACGACAGTATCAGCGTTGGTCCCGAAGCTGATGCCGTCCTCGCGTGCTTCCGCGTTATTAAAAACCACATCACCCAATACGGCATCGAAGGCGTCGGCTCCATTATCGTCAGCATGACACGCAGCCTCTCCGACCTCCTCGTCGTCTATGTCCTCGCACGCGAAGCCGGGCTCATGATCTGGTCCGACGAAGGTCTCGTCTGCGGCAGCGCAGTCGTCCCACTTTTTGAAACAGCCGAAGACCTCGAACGCAGCCCCGGCCTGATTCGCGATTTTCTAAAACACCCCGTCACCAAACGCACGCTCCTCCACCTGCGCGAAGAGCGCGTCAACGTCATGGCCCGCCCCCAGCGCCGCCCCGTGCAGCAGGTCATGATCGGCTACAGCGACAGCAACAAAGACTGCGGCATCTTTGCCAGCCAGTGGACCCTCCACCAGGCCCAGCACGACATCACCCAGGCCGGCTACGATCAAAAAACAAAGATACGTTTTTTTCACGGACGGGGCGGCACCATCAGTCGCGGAGCCGGCCCGACACATCGTTTTCTCGGTGCCCTTCCGGCAGGCACCATCCAGGGCGACCTGCGTGTCACCGAGCAGGGCGAAACCATTGCCCAAAAATATGCCAACCTGAACACCGCCACCTACAACCTGGAACTCCTCCTCGCCGGAGTAACCGATTTCTCCGCCCGAGATCGTATTCTCGATCGCTCAACCCCCCGCGAGCACAAGCTCTGCTCCTTCGTTGCCGAACAAAGCCAGAAGGCCTACGAAGAGCTGATTCACGACACAGGCTTCATGGATTTTTATTCCGAAGCCACGCCCATCGACGTTTTGGAGGCCAGCAGCATCGGCTCCCGCCCCGCCCGCCGCTCGGGACGTAAATCGCTCGACGACCTCCGCGCCATTCCCTGGGTTTTCAGTTGGAATCAATGCCGCTACTACCTCCCCGGCTGGTATGGCGTCGGTGCCGGACTCGACGCGCTCCGCAAAGAAGATCCGAGCGGATTCACCTGGCTGTGCAAAGCTCTTCGCAAATCCGCCTTCCTCAATTACGTGCTGACCAACGTGGAAACCAACCTCGCCAGTGCCGACAAAGACATCATGCGCGACTACGCCCGACTCGTCACAAACCCAAAAATCCGCAGCCATTTTTCAAAAAAAATAAACCATGAATTTAACCTGACCCAGTCTCTGATGAGCGAACTCTTTGGCGGTAGTGTCGAAAAACGTCGTCCCCGCATGCTCAAAACCCTGCAGCTCCGTGCGGACGCCCTGCGAACCCTGCACGCCGAGCAAATCGAGCTTCTCTCCGAGTGGCGCAGCACCCGACAAAGAAGCGAAAAAAATGCCCGCAAGCTGCTCCCAAAAATTCTTCTTTCCGTCAACGCTATCGCCAGTGGTCTGCGCACGACAGGTTGAATAATAAATAGCTTGTCAGCCACGGCATCTGTCGCTCTAAGTCAAAAAATGAATCATCTGCACCGTCTTTTTTTTCTACTCATAATTTCCACCGGACAGGTCCTGGCAGAGCTTCCACCCTCCGCCTACGAAGCCATGCAAAAACAAGCACCCGAGGCCCTGGAGATCGAAGTCCTGCGAGTCGAACTTAGCGAACTGCCAAAACCCGAAGACCCCGAAGCTCTCAAAAAGCCGTGGCCCTCACACAAAGTCACCGTTACAGCAACGGTCACAAAAATCCTCCGAACCGCAAGCAAACTCGAAGAAGGGCAATTCATAAACATTATTTACAACCTGGAGGAGCGTCCGAAAATGTGGGCGGGCCCTGGTGTAATTCCGCTTTTGAAAAAAGATGCCAAAGTCCCCGCCTTCCTGGAAAGAGTGGGCGGCACCAGCGACTTTACGCCGGCTGCTGGTGCCATGTCCTTTAGTAAGTTCTAGTCTTCTTTTTATATGGTACAGCCTTCTCAACGCGTCCAGGCAGCAGCCACAGCAGGACGCCGAGCTGTTTCTGTCGGCATTTTCAGCAACATTGCCCTCGCTGTAATCAAAACGGTCGCCGGTATCTTCGGCCAGTCCCAGGCCCTGATCGCCGACGGTCTTGAGTCGGCGTTTGACTCCGTCTCCTCCATCCTGATCTGGGGTGCACTGAAATACGCCGAACGGCCTCCCGACAAGGAACACCCCTACGGTCACGGCAAAATGGAAACCATGGCCTCCCTCGGCGGTGCCCTGTTTCTAATTATCGCCGGCGGCATTATCACCGTCACAAATTTCAACATCCTGTATCGCTACTACACCGGGCAGATCGAGGAGATGCCCGTTCCAAAGCTCTACACGCTTATCGTCCTAGGCGTCGTCATCCTTGTAAAAGAAGGTCTCTACCAATACATCTCCCGCCGCGCAAAAGTCGTCAAAAGCCGCTCCATGGAGACCGATGCCGGGCACCATCGCTTTGATGCGATCACTTCGCTGGCTGCCTTTATCGGAATCAGCATTGCTCTGATTGGCGGTAACAAATGGGCCGCTGCCGACAACTGGGCTGCACTTTTCGCCTGCGTCGTCATTATTTTTAATGGCTGTCGACTTTTCAAAAACAGCCTCTCCGACTCTCTCGACCGCCAGGAACCCGAAGAATTTATCGAGGAAATTCGAGACATCAGCCTCGCCGTTCCCGACGTGAAGAGCGTCGAAAAACTCCGCCTCCGCCGCAGCGGACTCAGCCGCATCGCCGACCTCCACGTCCGGGTCGACGGAGACCTGAGCATTCGTGAGGGGCACGATATCTCTCATCGGGTCGTCGATACACTCCTGGCCAGAGAAGCTCTGAACCTGACCGAAGTCACCGTCCACATCGAACCCGAGCCGGATAAGGAGTTCTGAGTTCAGACAAGTTGTAAACTACGATAAACTTATTATTCTCTATGCGATAGAAGCGGATCAAAGGCATTAGAGGCTAAGGGGAATCTGAATATCGGTGTCCTGGCAGATCGTTTTATCAAAACGCCCCTACCGGTTTCCGCCTTCGCCTCCCCCTTTCTATTGCATCGTCCGGGTTTAATCACTTCAGATTTTCCAGAGCCTGCATCAGATCACTCAGGCGCTGCTGCCATTGCTTTTGGCGGTCACGGTGCTCAGTGATGATTTCTTCCGGGGCGTTTTTTACAAAAGATTCGTTGGCGAGTTTTTTGCTGACTTTCTGAATTTCGCTTTCGACTTTTTCACTTTCTTTTTGGAGGCGAGCACGTTCAGCCTCGACATCGATCAGGCCTTCCAGCGGGAGTAAAATATCGCCCATATCACAAACGGCTACGGCACAACCTTTCGGCGGCGGGCCGTCATGAAGTGCGAAGCTGCTGGCACGAAGAAAATTTTCGAGCTTTGCAAGATGCTCTTTTGCCCACTCTTTTTTGGGCTGGAAAAGCCACGGCAAAGGCTGATTTGGCGGCAGGTTATAGATGGCGCGGAGATTGCGGGCAGCACTGACGGCAGAGAAAAACTCTTCGACCTGCACGGCAGCTTCGGAGTTTTCTGAAACTTCGTTGCCACTTTGCGGCCAGTTTTCAAACTGAATGGTTTGCGTGCCAAGCCCAAGCCCATGCCAGAGTTCCTCTGTGAGAAAGGGTGTGTAGGGGTGCAACAGAATGAGAATTTTTCGCAGGACGTAATCGATGACGGCGAGCGTGGCGGCTTTACGTTTTGAGTCGTCGGAACGGAAATCGATTTTTGCAACTTCGATGTAGCGATCACAAAAAGCACTCCAAATAAACTCGTGGAGAGACTGTGCGATTTCATTGAATTTGAAATCTTCGTAGCCCTGGTCGATGGCCTGGATAGTGGCGTCCAGCCTGGCCAGAATGTCGTGATCGAAAATACTCAGATCATGTTTACCCGGATCGGCCTCGGGATCGACAGGCCCCTGAAGCTGGCGGAAGCGACAGGCATTCCAGAGTTTGTTACAGAAGTTTCTACCGTCCACAACCTGCTGCTCATCGAAGCGGATGTCCTGCCCCTGCGGGGCGATACGGAGGAGGCCATAGCGAAGCCCGTCTGCTCCGAATTTTGCAATCAGATCGAGTGGGTTTGGTGAATTACCGAGAGATTTGGACATCTTGCGCCCGGATTTGTCACGGATAATTCCGGTGAAGAAAACTTTTTCAAAGGGAATTTTTTCTTCATATTCGAGTCCGGCCATAATCATGCGGGCAACCCAGAAAAAGAGAATGTCGGGGCCGGTAACAAGCACGCTGGTAGGGTAGAATTTTTTTCGTGTTTCGACGTCCATCGTATCATGTACCCATAGCCAGGAGGAGAACCAGGTATCGAGTACGTCGGGATCCTGCACATAATTTTCACCTGGTGAGTCGGTGCTGGCGATGGCCTTTGCCGTATCGCCGACGGCGTCTGCAGGATACCAGACAGGGATGCGGTGCCCCCACCAGAGCTGACGTGAGATGCACCAGTCCTGGATATTTTCCATCCAATGATCGAAGACTTTTTCCCAGCGTTTCGGAAAAAATTCGATGAGTGAATTCCGGACAGCATCGCGGGTTTCGGTGACTTTTGGATAACGTAAAAACCACTGCTCGCTGAGGCGTGGCTCGATGGGAACGTCGGCACGTTCGCTGAATCCGATATTGTTTTCGTGTGCTTCTTCTTTGACGAGAAGCTCGAGTTCGCACAGTTGTTCGACGGCTTTTTTACGGGCTTCGAAGCGATCGAGACCTTCGTAATCAGCACCGGCAAGAGCGTTCAGCGTAGCATCGGGATTGAGGATGTCGATGATCTCAAGGTCGTGACGCTGGCCGATTTCGTAGTCTGTTTTATCATGTGCCGGAGTGACCTTCAGGACGCCGGTACCGAACTCAAACTCGACGGCTTCGTCGCCAACGATGGGTATCTCTGCAGGTCGATCCAACGGGAGCGGACGCCGAATATGTTTTCCGATAAATTTTTTGTAACGCGGGTCCTTCGGATTCACAGCAACACCGGAGTCGCCCATAATGGTCTCGGGCCGGGTCGTTGCAATTTCCAGAAAAGTGCCAGGTTCCTCGACGACTTCGACTTTAAAATGATAAAGAAAACTTTTTTGTGATTTAGGGATGACCTCTTCGTCGCTAAGCGCAGTGAGTGAGACGGGGCACCAGTTGACCATGCGTTTACCTCGGTAGATGAGCCCCTTGTTGTAAAGGTCGACAAAGACTTCCTGCACACGGCGGGCGTAGGCGTCGTCCATGGTGAAGCGTTCGCGTTTCCAGTCGCAGGAGCAGCCCAGCTTTTTGAGTTGGCGGATGATGATATCGCCGTGTTCCTTTTTCCATGCCCAGACGCGTTCGAGGAAGGCCTCGCGGCCAAGGTCGTGGCGAGTCTTTTTTTCTTCCTTACGAAGTTTGCGTTCGACGACGGTTTGCGTAGCGATACCAGCGTGATCGGTGCCGGGGAGCCAGAGGACTTCGTGCCCCAGCAGCCGCGCACGGCGGGCGAGGATGTCCTGAATCGTATTATTTAAAACGTGTCCGAGAGTGAGAACACCGGTGACATTTGGCGGCGGGATAACGATGGAAAAAGCAGGTTTTTCGGAAGTGGGATCGGCGTGGTAGTCATCTGCGTCGATCCATTGGGGATACCATTTTTCCTCGGCCTGAGTGGGTTCATAAGCCTTGGGTAATTCCTGTGCCGTAGTATTCATCGCGGACAGAAAGCCGAATAATGAGGAAAATTTCAATCCTGCATTCTGCCTCAGACGAATTTTTGCACTGGAAGAAGGTGAGCCACGGAATACGCGGAAGGGCACGGAAGTTTTTTGAAGAGAAAGGGCGAGCAGAAATTTTCAAAAAATAATCTTCCGTGGATTTCCGCGTTTTCCGTGGTCTAAAAGTTTTCAGAATTGCCCTTTTATAAGCAACTCAAAGACGGAGAGATAAATTCCGTTTTATTGCCTGCCATATTTCGGTCAGCTTGACATCAGGCTCCAGATATTTTTAGCATTCGGAATGCACAGGGGAGCCCGTAGGGGCTGAGAGGTTTTGTCGAAAAATCGGCAAGGCGACCCTTTGAACCTGAATCGGTTAATGCCGGCGGAGGGAGATGACTATGTTATTAATAATTTTTTTCAGAATTTTATCGGCGTTTTTTTATGTTCTTCGGATGCCGATTTCCTTGTGCCGATTTTTCTCTCTGCCCGGCTTCAACATCAGCACACTTAATAACTTAATACTATGATCGCATCCAAAACTTCTCCCGAAGCAGATACTTCCACTCCCCCCGAAATGCATAGTCGTGCGGAACTACCGAATTCCAAGCGCATTTATGTCGAGGGAAAAATCCATCCGTCGGTCCGGGTTCCCATGCGTGAGATTTCGCTTAGCAACACCCGCACTCTGGATGACTCTCTGGAAAAAAATGAGCCGGTGCGAGTTTACGATTGCTCGGGTCCCTGGGGGGACCCGGAGTTTTCCGGTTCGTCGGCAGAGGGGCTGCCACAAATGCGCGGGGAATGGATTCGTGCGCGAGCCGATGTCAAGGAATACGAGGGGCGCCGTGTGCAGCCCCGGGACAATGGTTACCTGACTGACAAACACGCGGAGTATGCCAGCTCGGCAGAAAGGAATCCACTTGCGGAATTTCCGGGGCAGGCGTCTGAGGGGCGGCGTCCGCTGCGAGCAAAGTCGCAGCCTGTTACACAGCTTTGGTATGCCCGGCAGGGAATTGTGACGCCTGAGATGGAATTCATCGCGATTCGTGAAAATATGCGCCGGGCGGAAATTCGCGATCTCGCTCAGGATATTGCTCGCAGCGATTTGGAAAAACAACACGCGGGCTCGGGACAGTTGCCGGAAAGTTCTTTTACTCCGTCGATTTTCCGAAATTTTCCACAACGGATTCCGAGGGAAATAACCCCCGAATTTGTGCGGGACGAGGTCGCCGCGGGTCGGGCGATTATTCCTGCTAATATCAACCATCCCGAGCTGGAACCGATGATTATCGGGCGAAATTTCCTGGTAAAAATCAATGCAAACATCGGTAACAGCGCAGTTGCCAGCAGCATCGAAGAGGAGGTTGAAAAAATGCGCTGGGCCACCAAATGGGGCGCCGACACGGTGATGGACCTCTCGACCGGAAAAAATATCCACGCGACCCGCGAATGGATTTTGCGAAATTCTCCGGTTCCCATCGGCACGGTCCCGATTTACCAGGCACTTGAAAAAGTGGGTGGCAGAGCCGAGGAGCTGACCTGGGAAATTTATCGTGACACACTGATCGAGCAGGCCGAGCAGGGGGTGGATTACTTTACCGTTCACGCCGGAGTGCTGCTGCGCTTTATTCCGCTGACAGCCAAACGCATGACCGGAATCGTATCACGCGGCGGCAGCATCATGGCCAAATGGTGTCTTGCGCATCATAAGGAGAGTTTTCTTTACACGCACTGGGACGACATTTGCGACATCATGGCAGCCTACGATGTGAGTTTTTCGATCGGTGACGGGCTGCGTCCGGGCTCAATCGCCGATGCGAATGACCCTGCACAATTCGGCGAACTCGAGGTCCAGGGTGAACTCACCAAACGCGCCTGGGCCAAAGGCGTGCAGGTCATGAATGAAGGTCCTGGCCATGTGCCCATGCACATGATCGAGGAAAATATGGCCAGGCAACTCGAGTGGTGTCACGAAGCACCTTTTTACACGCTGGGACCGCTGACGACGGATATTGCACCGGGTTACGATCACATCACGAGCGGCATTGGAGCCGCGATGATTGGCTGGTATGGCTGTGCGATGCTTTGCTACGTAACGCCGAAGGAGCACCTCGGCCTGCCGAATAAAAAAGACGTTAAAGACGGGGTGATTGCTTATAAAGTTGCTGCCCACGCAGCGGACCTTGCGAAGGGGCATCCCGGCGCACAATATCGCGACAATGCGCTGAGCAAGGCACGCTTTGAATTCCGCTGGGAAGATCAGTTAAACCTCTCCCTCGATCCGGTGACGGCGCGGGAATTTCATGACGAAACTCTGCCGCAGGAAGGAGCAAAAACGGCTCACTTTTGCAGTATGTGCGGCCCCCATTTTTGCTCTATGAAAATCACGCAGGACGTCCGAAAGTTCGCCGCCGAAAAAGGACTCAGCGATGAGGAAGCTCTGGCAGAGGGGATGGATGCAAAAAGCCAGGAATTTCGCAAGCAGGGCGCAAAAGTTTACGCGAAAGTATAAAGTGAAATTTCGGGAAGCTTTTCTTAGTAATTTTGAGGAGACTTTTTTTACAAATATAAAGGTCGAGCGTCTTGTAAAAAATAGTGCCGTTCCGGTTCAGGGACCACTGGGTGCGGTTAAAAAAGGGAGACAGGTGTCATCGAAAAAAGCGCTCCCAGGCAGTCTCCTCAAAACCTTTTTACCTTGAAATTTTTTGGCGTTGGGCTGGGCCTGGGGCGAGATGGAACATATTTGCCGCGTTTGGAAGGAGCGGGATATTTGCTGTTGCTTTCCCGAAAGGTATTGATCGGAACGAGTGCCGCCCGTCCACCACCTTTTAGTTTTCGATGAGCTTTAATAAATTTTGTGGGGACGTGATAATTTGTAAGGTTGTTTTTAAAGGCGGAGCGGTTTGTCCCAATGGCCAGATTTTTACGAACCTCGAGATGTAAGTGTGCTGTATACATGCCATTATTTGTGCCAATGGTGCCGACCTGATCTCCCTTTCGGACCTGCTGCCCTTCGCGCACGTCAATTCGATCGAGATGTGCGTAAAAAGAATCTATCGTCTCCAGCTTCCTGCCGCTGAAATAAGCATGGCGAACAATTACGACATTGCCCCAACCTCGTCGGGCATTCCGGGCAAAGATTACCAGCCCGTCGCCGATGTTATAGACCGGATCGCCCAGATCGCTGTTGCCACCTCCCGTGCCATTCCAGTCTTCACCGGGGTGGTAGCGTAAAAATCCCCGGGCTTTGTAATAATTCTTTGCCTCGGGTTTGCCGACCGGGAAGTCAAATCCATCGGCCAGGCGAGTGCGGGCAACCTGCTGCGAGGGTGCTGCCAGCAGTGTGCCGGTAAAAGACAGCAGTAAAATCCAAAACCAAATTCCTCGCATCGCCCCTAAGCTAGAAATCAGTTACAGTCTTAGCAATGTCGAAAAAAAATTTCATTTGGTGTGTGGCGGCATGACGACGCTTTCACTGGAGTGCGGTGACATGTCGCTCTCCTCCCAAAGCAGCGACATGTCTCCGTAGTCCAGGGAATTAAAAAAACGGACCGCTGGTATGGCAGCCCGAATTTTTTTCGATAGATCGCTTCAGTCTTTCGACGGTGCCACAGGCGATTCCGGTTGCAGGTGCGAGGCTTTTTCAACGAGGGTCAGGAACTCAGCCCGGTAGCTGCCA
>JBKEBM010000100.1:0-12296 GCA_047973165.1 Chthoniobacterales bacterium | reverse complement strand
GATTATTTTCCGGTAATGATGAAACTGCTCTTCCACGGCATCGGCCACTATTCCGACCAGGACTTCGGCACCGACGGCTGGCCCCACTACGACCTCTTAATTATGAAGCAGGGGCACATTCATTTTCAAACAAAGCAAGGGAGCCTTCAGATAAAGGCAAACGATGCACTGCTGATTCCACCAGGCTGCTCTTTCCAGGGTTATCCAAAAAATATACTCAGCGTGATCTGGGTCACGCACTTCAAAAGAACACCAGACAAAAAGCTGCGCACCCTCCTAAAAAAAGAACGGCAAAAAGTCGGAATATATTTTTTTCCGCAGGGAGCCGGATCAGCTCTCGCTATCAGCCTGATGCAACGTCTCGATGAGATTTACCATGGAGAATCCCGCTGGCCGCCTTTTGCTGAGGGTTATTTTGACGCCCTGCTTACCGAAATTCTCGCGAGTATAGATACAATCCGTGACAGCAAAAAACAATGGATCAATGACCTCCGCTCCTGGAGCAAAAAGCATCTGCACCAATCCATCGGAATACGCGAACTCGCCGCACACACAAAGCTCTCCGAAAGCCATTTCAGAAAATTATTTTTAAAGCGAAGCGGCAAATCTGCCGGACGTTTTCTTTTTGAACTCCGCATGGAGGAAGCAAAAGAATTTCTGCTGAAAAGCGATTTCAACATCAAGGAAATCAGCGCCCGCGTCGGTTACAGTGACCCGGTAGCCTTTCATCACGCCTTCGCACAATACACAAAAGCCTCTCCCACCCAATTCCGACGGGGCAAACACCAGATCGTATAAACAAAGACCCGGAAAAAATCAGGTAGCCGTAGCAGTCGCACGACGATTCCTGCGCCAGTCCGAACGATAACGAACCGCCCAGTCCAGCAACGCTCGCTCGAACCCAATATCCTGACCAGCCTTTTCACTCTCGATCCACTTATGACGCAGTATCTCTTCACGCTCTGCCAAAAATTCCCGGTAGAGCAAAGAATTCTTTACGATCTTCGAAGGCTCGGATTTTTCAGTCTTCATTTTTTTTCTTTATAAAAAAGCCCGGAAACTTCTGTCCGTTCGACAAACATCCCTAATGCCGCCCGAGAACCTGTCAAGACCGGAATGAACTTTTTTACAGGATTTGCTGTAACCAAATTGCTGTTCTATATTGAGATTACTACGAAATCCGCTCTTCGCATTTTCTCAAATCGAAGATTGCAATGACTATACTAAGAAAGGAGCAGGCCGCTGCAGCGAGGGCAAGCAACAGTGCACTGTGAAAAATCAGGGGAACCAGCAGGCCTGAGCAAAGGGTGAAACAGCTCAGACTGAGGGCTGCCTGGAGAGAGGAAGCCATTCCACGCCGCTCGGGCAGAGCATCGAGTGCGTGCAGAGTCATCACGGGTATCACAAAAGAAGTTCCGAAGGACTGCAGCGCAAGCGGCAAAATCGACCAAGGCACACTCGGTGGATAAAAAGCAGAGTAAAGGATATTCCAAAGACTGGTGATAGTGATGACTGCAAAGCCAAAGCCTAAAATTCGGCTGGGTGACAACAGAGCTGCAATTTGCCCCGAGAGAAAAGCACCGGACATCATTCCAAGAACCAGCGGGACAAAAAGCCAGGCAAAGGATGTCTCCGGGAGGCCGAGAATTTGCATCACAAAAGCGGGTGCCGCAGAGACGTAAATATAGGTCAGGCCCGAGGTCAGGCTGACTGCGAGCGACCTCATAATCAGTCGGCGATTCTTCAGAGCCTTCAGGTAATCACGCAGGGTGTTACCCGGGTGCAGAGGGCTGCGCTCCTGCCGGGGGAGACTTTCCGGCAGATGCAGGCCACAGGTGATGAGCAAAAAAATGCCAAAAGCTGCCATAAATAAAAAGGTGGATTGCCAGCCGAAATAAAATTCCAACCAGCCCCCGATGATCGGTGCAAATACGGGGCCAACGCCGAAAATAACGGTCACGTAGGACAAAGTCTGCGTGGCCTTTGCCCCGGCAAAAACATCCCGGATCATTGCACGGCCAACGACCATGCCGGCTCCCGCAGAGAGGCCCTGGACGAAGCGGCAGAGCAGCAGCAGGAGAAGCGAATCTGCAAAAGCTGCTGCTAGAGAAGCCAGGGTATAAATACTCAGAGCTGTCAAAATGACGGGGCGGCGTCCGAAAGAATCCGAAAGGGTGCCGTGAAAAAGCGTCATGATTGCCATCGCACTGAGATAGATTGTGAGCGTTTGCTGAATGCTGGCAATGTCTGTCTCAAAGTCTGCCGCCATCGAGGCAAACGAGGGGAGGTAAACATCGATAGTGACAGCCGTGAGCATGGACAACGATGCCAGCAGGAAAATAAAATATCCCCTGGATATCTGGAGTTTGGACAGCTCGTTGTTCATAGCGAAAAAAAACGAGCCCGTGCGCTGGCAGGGCTCGTTTTAGTTTTTTAAGTTTATGCTGATTTGAGTGCTTAACTGTAGGAAGCCTGTGCGCCGGTAATGTTGCGTTTTTTAATCCAGGGCATCCGTGCGCGGAGGCGTTTGCCGGTAGCTTCGATAGGGTGTTTTTCACCTTCTTTGAGCAGAGCTTTGTATTTTTTGCGTCCGCTTTTGTGCTCGGCAATCCAGGCTTTTGCAAATTTGCCGTTCTGGATATTTTTGAGTGCAGCTTTCATTTTTTTCTTCACGGAGGCGTCGATGATCGTCGGGCCGGTCGTTACGTCACCCCATTTTGCAGTTTCAGAAATGGAGAAGCGCATGCCGCTGATGCCGGATTCATTGATGAGATCAACGGTGAGTTTGAGTTCGTGCAGAACCTCAAAGTATGCCATTTCGGGCTGGTATCCGGCTTCGACGAGAGTTTCGTATCCGGCTTGAATGAGCTGGGAGACACCGCCGCAGAGAACGGTTTGTTCACCGAAGAGGTCGGTCTCGGTTTCTTCCTTGAAGCTTGTTTCAAAAACTCCGCCGCGTGTGCCGCCGATGCCTTTGGCCCAGGCGAGTGCGATTTTTTTAGCGTCTTTGCCGGGGTTTTGATAGACGGCGATTAGTGATGGAACACCTTTGCCTTCGAGGAACTGGCGACGAACGATGTGGCCGGGGCCTTTTGGCGCAACCATGATGACGTTGATGTCTTTTGGCGGAGTAACCGTTCCGAAGTGGATGGCGAAGCCGTGGCTGAAGAGAAGGGTTTTTCCTTTGCTGAGATTCGGAGCGATGTCGCGTTCGTAAACATCAGCGATGGTAATGTCGGGGACGGCGATGAAGATAACGTCGGCTCGTTTGGTAGCTTCGCCGGTATCGTAAACTTTGAAACCGAAGTCCTGGGCGACCTTGCGGCTTTTGCTTTTTGGATAGAGGCCGATGATGACTTTGACGCCGCTTTCCTTGAGGTTCAGAGCGTGGGCATGTCCCTGTGATCCGAATCCGATGACGGCAACAGTTTTTCCTTTGAGAACGCGCAAGTCGGCGTCTTTGTCTGTGTAGATTTTTGCTGGCATGGTGAGCTTTTAGTTTACGTGTTATTTAATAGTTTGTGTGAGTTGTCTCGGTGCCTTTGCTTTTTTTTAAAATTAAAGCTGTCAGGCAGGTCGTTGAAACTGCCGGGAAACTTTTACTTCGTCAAACGCATTTCTTCGTGTAGCCCTCCAATATGGCACTCACGATTCCAAAGGATTTCTTTAAAGCATACATTTTTGACTGTGACGGGACATTGGCCGATACCATGCCGCTGCACTATCGCGCATGGAAAAAGGCTGTGGGCGAGCATGGAGGCGACTTTCCGGAAGACCTGTTTTACTCCTGGGGTGGACGGCCAACAATCGTGATTGTGAACGAACTGAATGAGCGTTTTGGCCTAAAAATGCCGCCGGAGGAAACGGTGCGGCGCAAGGAAAATTATTACCTGGAACTGATCCCGGAGGTAAAGCCCGTGCCTCCGGTAGTGGAGCTAATGCATCGCTACCATGGAACAGCACCGCTGGCTGTGGCTTCGGGTGGACATCGCGAGCTGGTCGAGGCCACGCTCAACTCGCTGGGGCTGGTAAAATATTTTGATACGATGGTTTGCGCAGAGGACTACGTGCATGGAAAACCGTCGCCGGAACCGTTTTTACTGGCAGCAAAAAGAATGGGTGTGGAGCCGCAGGATTGCCTGGTTTTTGAAGACGGTCAACTCGGAGTGGATGCGGCAGTCGCAGCAGGTATGCAGTATGTTTTTGTTCCGACACCTGCACCGCAGGAGTGAGAAACGTTACCAATCGACGTTCTGTCCGCGAGTGTCGATGTGAGTAAAGGTGCGGTAGCGTCCGACGCCGCCGGAGAATTTTCCGTATTTATCGCGCAGTGATCGGGCTGCACGTGCGACCGTGCGGGGCGAGCAGGAATACTTCAGATCAAGCGCATTATTTCGAAGATGCATGGAGTTACTTTTGGCTCCGGGACAAAGAGCGTTGTAAAGCGGGGAGCGGTAGGCCGAGGAAACGGTGACTAATTTGCAGTTGAGCTTGCTGGCAAGGAGATCGGCGACCTGGAGTGTTTGAGCCATATTTTTCCACATCGATTTCGGTGGGAGACCACAGCGAACATTGCGACGGGTTTTCATGTGGGGAGCGATGATTTGCTCGACGGTGATATTGCGAAGGCGAAGACTTTTCAGAAAAACGGCGTAGGCTGGCAGGCGAGGCCCAAGTTTTTCCCGCCACTCGACGGGCAGATCTAGTGAAGCAAACTCACTCGAAACATCCCGCGAAAATACATTCAGAAAGGCGTTTGCGCCCGTAGATGAGGCGATGAGCGTGGCTCCGGAAGCTCCGAGAATGCCAAGAAAGCGACGGCGTCCAAGCAGACCTGCAGGGAGGCTGTCAGCTTCTTGCTGTGAGCCTGGGCAGATGTTGTGCTCGTTGTTTTCGTTGGACATAAAAAATGAAGGGGGGATTAAATTACGAATTTTCAGCCTTGCAAAGCGTTTTTTGTTGCCGTGGAAGATTTTTTGTGCTCCGAGGCAATGTCCTCTAACCCGGCAATTGAAGTGATTTTGCTGAATTTTTCGCGCAGGTGCTTTCCGCCCACCATACCGCGCGAATAGGCCATGAGACGTGAGCGCATGGAACGAAGCGCGAAGTTTTCATCCCCGCGCCACTGAATCTCCTGGCGAGCGTGATCGAGAATCAAATCCCAGCGTTCCTGCAGAGTGGGTTCCGGAGCCTGCTCTCCGGTTTCCAGATAAGTGCGAATCTGACGGAAAATCCATGGACTACTCATTGCGGTCCGTCCGATCATCAAACCGGCAACTCCGCTCTCATGCAGGCGCTGTGAGGCAATTTCGGCACTGGATAAGTCACCATTTCCAATCACGGGAACCTTTACTGCTGAGACGACATCTGCAATCACATCCCAGTTTGCTTCGCCGGAGTATCCCTGCTCTTTGGTGCGTCCGTGGACAGCGATTCGTGTGATACCGCAGTCCTCCAGAAGCCGCGAAGTTTCTACTGCGTTGATTGATTTTTCGTCCCAGCCGATTCTGATTTTTGCCGTTACCGGCAGCGGCTCCACCGCCGCAACCACTGCTTTTGCCACCCGTTCCAGCAAGGGACAATCTTTTAACAAAGCCGATCCGCCATGCCTGCAAACCACTTTATTGACGGGACAGCCAAAATTTAAATCTATGAAATCCGGGCGAACCCATTCCGCAACGCAACGTGCTCCTTCGGCCAGTTTCTCCGGATCACCGCCAAAGAGTTGCACTCCGAAAGGACGCTCACTTTCCAAAAACTCCAGATACTCGCGGGTGCGCTTGTTACGGTGCAAAATTCCGTCTGCCGATACAAATTCAGAAGTCAGAATGTCTGCTCCGAATCCCTGACAAATCCGACGAAAAATCGAATTCGTCACCCCCGCCATGGGAGCCAGAAAAAGTAAAGGGCGCGACGCCATCTCGGGGAAATTTTTAAATCAAAATCAGGAGGCCGAGTCCTCAACTGTCTCCGCCGGCTCCGACGCTGCTGTCTCCTCTTCCTCCACAGAATTTTCTTCCTCTGTCTCTTCGGCCGCTTCTTCAGTAGCTTTTGGTGCAGGCAGGCCTTCGCCGGAAAGCAGAGCACTCACTTCCTGCTGCACCAACGGAATCTGTTCCATACTCAACTTCGGATTCTGAATGCTGAAAACATCTCCGCTCTTCACATGCTCGTAAATAAGCGTATCATCATCCGGTCCATCAATCGGGCGAAAGACTCTTTTTCGCTCCAGCATCAGTGCCAGGATGTAGCGTGCATTCGTGTGCTCGGGCAGATTTTGCTCAACTAAATAACGTAACAGCCCCTCAGCATCATCTTTTTTCAAAGTCTCGGGCGGGGGCGGCAGAGGTGGTTCGTATTTTGATTTCCAGAATGAAAAGGGCTGGATATTTTCATTGCGAGCCGCCCAGGCCTCTTCGCTGAGGTCTTCCCGGCGAAACCCCTCCGCTTCGTCGTAGAGCAGGGTATAAAAAGATTCGCCCTCAGCAAATTCGCGTTCCGTTACCGCACAGACCTGCGCCCGTCCTTTGATGTTCCAGTCGTTATTCATTCAAAAACAAAGTAGAAATTAAAAGCCGGGGATCTTTGGCAAATCACGATTTGTGGAGCGCATCCAGAGGAGATAAACTCCCACAAAAAAGAAAAAGACAATGGGGCTCCATGCGGCAAATACCGGCGAAATGCGGTCTCCCTTTCCAAGCGCGATAAACAGGCTGCTGATAAAAACCAGCGAGAAAAACAAGGCCACCGCCAGTGCCACTCCAGCCAGAATGCCCCGGCGCGAATAGACAATTCCCATCGGTGCGGCCAGCATCACGACCAGCACGCAGGCCAACGGCAAAGCAAAGCGGTAGTGCAGGTGTGTCCGATACGGCGCCAGACGCTGCTCGGGAAAGTCGGAGTTGTATGTGAGGTAATCATTGAGTTCCCGCACGGAGAGGTAGTCCGGCTTCATTACCGAACTCGAAATGCGCCAGGGAGTTTCTGACCAACCCTCGATTTCGATACTGGGTGCCTGGCCGGAAATATTCATTTTGACTTTTTGGGGATCAGCGATGTGCCTGGCAGCGGTTAGCTTCCACTTTTTGGTCTGCTCGTCGTATTCCGCCAGATTCGCGAGCCACTCTTCAGTGATATCTCCCTTTTCATTTTGCTGAATAATCTGCACCTGGGTCAGACGACCGTCACCGAGCCAGAGCTTACGCATATACCAGGTCCGGTTGTCTTCGCGATTTCGAAAGAGATGCCCGGAGAGACTTTGGTCGCGTTTTTCGCCCCGTTTGATGTCTCGCAGCATTTGCTTGCGCATCGCCGCTGCGTGGGGCGCATCCGCATAATTAAAAAACAGAGTGATGCCCGTGAGCAGGAAGCTCACCGCAAACAGCGGCAGCAGAATGCGCATGACACTGCGCCCGGCTCCCAACATCGAAATCAACTCGTTACTTCGCGACATTGCCGTCAGCGAATATAAAAGTGCCAGCAACATCCCAACCGGAATCGACATGACAATAATCTCCGGAATCTGCGAGCGGTAGTAAGCCAGGATAACATCCATCCCAGCCTTCCCTTCCATGAAATCCTGGAGATTATCTGCGAGATCAAAAATAAACCAGATTGCGAGAAACCCAACAAAGCAATAAAGAAAGGGTATCAGAAATTTAGTTAATACGTATCTGTCCAGAATAGTCATCAGCAAAGCAACTCTACTAACCGCCAACTTCGCAGGGGTCAATGCCTGGAAGCAACGCCTTTTTTATTTTCCCGCAATTTTTACATGATCTCTCTTCACGAAACTGAACCGTCCTCCCCCACCCCTGGCACTGATACTGAGCTTGTAAAAACAGTCCGGGATATTTTTTCAGCCGAGGGGATTTTGTCAAAATCTCCCTCATTCGAGTATCGTGCAGAGCAGCAGGAAATGGCCTGCAACATCGCAAAAACCCTGGAGTCGGGTTCCCACCTCGTGATCGAAGCCGGCACGGGCGTTGGTAAATCGCTGGCCTATCTCATCCCGGTCGCGCTTTTTGCTGTGCACTCACGGCGGCGGGCCATCATCTCCACACACACGATCAACCTGCAGGAGCAGCTTATTTTTAAAGACATTCCGCTTGCTCAAAAAGTGCTGGCCGAACTCGGTATCGACTTTGAAGCCGCACTCATGAAAGGGCGTAATAACTACCTGTGCGGAACGCGCCTGGACCGCGCCATTGCTGCTACCGAATCTCTTTTTACAACGGCGGAGAGCAGGGAACTCCAGCGTATCCGCGAGTGGAGTCTTGAAACAAAAGACGGCACTCTCAGCGATTTCACCGTAGTCCCCGACAACAATGTCTGGTCCCAGGTCAACAGCGAACAGCACATCTGCACCGCCCGCAGTTGCGGGCAAAACCAACGCTGTTTTTACCAGGTGGCCCGACGACGGCTACTGAATGCACAGGTCATCGTTCTCAACCACACCCTCTTTTTCAGTCTCCTGGGCGACACCTCGGGTTTCAAATCGACCACGCACGGTTTTCTTTTTGCCAATGATTTTGCTGTTTTCGATGAGGCCCACACGCTGGAAGCCGTCGCTGCAAAACACATCGGTCTCCACATTTCCCAATACGGCATGCGTCGCACACTCCTGCGCCTTTACAACCCCCGCACAAAAAAGGGACTTTTTCAATTGCTCCGCAACTCACGTGGCACCGCTGCAATCACAGATATCCTCCCGCGTTGCGACGATTTTTTTAACAGCGTTCTCGAAGCTTGTAGCTTTGGGCAAAGCCGCGAATATCGCATTCGCAGGCCCGGCCTGGTCGATGCAGCAGACCTCGCCAACAGCCTGACTCGTCTCCAGGAGCTCATCGCAACCGCTGGTGCCGAGATTGAAGACGAAAACCGCAAAGCCGAGATTCGTGAAACCACCCACCGTCTTCGCGAACTCCGCTCGGGCATTTTGCATTTTCTCGATCACGAACTCGACGACCACGTTTACTGGGTCGAAAAAACCGGTCAGCAGCAAAGCTACATTAACCTCAGTGCCGCTCCGATTCAGATTGCCGAAGTGTTGCGGCTGATTCTCTTTCGCGACGACACGAGTGCGGTCCTTACCAGCGCGACTCTCTCGACCGGAAGCAGTGATTTATCTTATTTTCGCAACCGAATCGGTGCCACAGAAGTCCGCGCCGTTCAGATCGGCAGTCCCTTTAATTATCAAAAACAAATGAAGCTCTGCCTGGTGCAAAAAATGCCGCCGCCAAAGCACAAGGACTATGAGGCCGCCCTCGAAAAATGGATCGCACATTTCACCGAAAAAAGTCAGGCACGCGCTTTTGTGCTTTTTACAAGCTATCGAACTATGCGTGTGGTCGCCGAGCGAATGGAGAAATTTTTTCGCCAAAAAAAATGGGACTTCCTGCGCCAGGATGGAGACCTTCCCCGCAACCTCATGCTCGAAAAATTCCGGGAAAGCGAAGCAGCGGTCCTCTTTGGAACAGAAAGTTTCTGGATGGGAGTCGATGTCGTCGGCGATGCTCTCTCCAGCGTCATCATCACGCGACTTCCTTTTGCAACGCCGGACCATCCGCTCATTCAGGCAAGGATTGAAGTCATCGAGAACGAGGGGGGGCGGCCTTTCTTCGAATTTTCTCTCCCCGAAGCAATCCTGAAATTCCGCCAGGGCGTCGGACGCCTCATCCGAAGTAAAAATGACACCGGCAGCATCGTCGTCCTGGACAGCCGCATCGTCACCTCCGGCTACGGGAAAAATTTTCTCCAGGCACTGCCGGAGTGTCCGGTGGAGATTATATAGGGATACACCCGGAAACCTGCTTTTCGGCAGAGAGGCTGGTTTTGTAAACAGGCGAACAGATAATCCCCGAAACCCGGAGCTTTCCTCTTGTCAGCGAAAGCTTATCTCAGCATTTTGGGCGGCTTATGAGTTACACACAAAAAGCAAAAGACCTTGGAATCGAATTCGCCGAAGCAACTGCTCCCGGCTATCTGAATCTCTGCGTTCAAAGCGGAAATCTTCTCATCACCTCGGGACACGTCAGCGACCAAAAAGGAATCGTCGGCGAAGGCGGAGTCTCTGTCGAAGCTGCTTATGAAGCTGCGAAGGACTGTATGATCAAAATTTTGAAATCCGTTTACGCCACTCACAAAACCCTTGATGACCTGCGGGTCCTCAAGCTCCTGGGCTGCGTTTACTCCAAAGAAAATTTTATCGAGCAGCATCTCGTCATCAACGGAGCATCGGACCTGGTTCACGAAATTTTTGGAAAAGACGAAGATGGTTTTCACGCACGCAGTGCCGTCGGATTTGCCGCGTTACCAACCGGGGTTTCAGTCGAGATCGAAGCCATTTTTGAGATCAAAAACTAAGATTTTTATTTTGTAGCGAAACTTTTTCTGAGCCGGAGTGTTTGCCTCACTGAAGCTTATGAAACCAAAACATATCCTGCCAATACTAGTCGGTGTAACCTTTATCGGGTTGCAGTCAATCAACGCCGAAGGCACCCCGCCTCCCAAAGACGGAGACGGCCCGCCACACGCTCACTCCAAAGCAGATAAACCTCACGGAAAAAAACCGATGAGAGGTAAATTTTTCCACAGGAAAAAAGGAGGGCGGAAACACCACCCAGGCGAAAGACTAGCTAAGATGCTGAACCTCACACCGGAACAAAGAGAAAAAGCCAAAGCCATCATGGAATCAAAGAAACCGCAAATTGAAGCTATTCGCAAAGAAGAGCGAGCCAGGCTGAAAGCGGTATTTGACGAAGCCGAAGCAGAACTTCGCCCCATCCTGACTCCCGAGCAGATCGAAGTCCTCGATAACTCAAAAAAACTTCGCGAAAGCTCAAAGAAACTCCACAAAAAAAATAAGGAAACAAGCCAGGAAGAAAAATCGGAATAAGCCGATTCTTTTTCAAAACAAAATACCTCGTGTGCTTCCGCGCATGGGGTATTTTTTGTTGGTTCCCGGATAATTTTTTTTCAGGCAGCTACCTCGAAGCAGCCAAAGTCAAAAAATCGGACTCAGAAATTTCAAGGCCGTAAGCCAGAAGATTCAAAGAGTCCTTCCAGATATGTTGCCGGTCGCTGCCAAGGATAACAACGATCACATTTCTCCCCTTCCAGGTTCCGCTGGCTACCAGACAGTGCCCACTGGCACTCGTATAACCCGTTTTTACTCCATTGCAAAAATGATAACGCAGCAACTGGCTGTTCATATTACTGTAACGCATCAGGCGTCCATTACGGGGATGCGTAATCATGTAATGCTCACAGCGGATCATCTCACGGAGAAGACGATTTGAGTAAACCGCCGAAGCAATTACGGCTATATCGCGAGCCGTCGAAAACTGCCCGGCAACAGGCAAGCCGTGCGGATTTTTAAAGTTTGAATCCATTGCATCCAAACTTTTCGCACGTCGATTCATCGCATTTACAAACTCATCAACTGAACCCGAATGATCGCGCCCCAAAGCCGCAGCAACATCATTTAAACTGCGAACAAGCATGACCTGAAGCAAATCCCGGCGGCTGTAAACTTCTCCAGCCTTAAAGTTAAGTCTCAAAAATGGCGGCAGTGTATCGGAAGGCTGAATAGTGATATTTCGATCCAGCCCACCGGCCTCGGCAATGAGAAGAGCCGTCAGCAGTTTTTGAGTGCTGGCGACCGGAAGCCTCTTATTCGCATTTTTTTGTAAAAGAATTTCTTTTCGATCAGCGTCAAAAAGAACCCAGGCCTTCCCGTGCACATCAGGAAACTCAGAAGTAAAACTTGTATCGTTTAATGCAAGTGCACGTCGAACGAGCAGCTTTGGACTTGCCTGGACTGCAGAAACAAAAATGACCGCCGTCAACGTAATCACTGAAACCAGAGAACTCATGGGGCTGCCCCAACCCTAACACTACAGTTGCATCACACAATACAAATGCACGCATTGCTTCTAAATTTTTAGTTCCGCTTCCTTCTCTTTTCTTTTTGGGAGAGACTTTACCGGCGAGATGGGATGCGGAGTCAGAGGGGTTTCATCCGGTTTATTGCCGCCATCATCGCCCCCCTCATCTTTGATATGAGGGTCCCAAAAATGATCAATTGCCAAGAAGAATGATTTTGAGTGGCGAATAAAAAGGATGTTAAACGTCAGCACAGGAACGACAATCGATACGAGAAGCTGCCAGAGAGGCAGGTCATATTTCCACTCCAGAAAAAGATATAAAATCAGGCCAAGCAAGCTGCCAAAACCATAGCTCAGAGCCCAGATTGAGAGCAAAAAATAACCCGGCTCCCGCTCATAAGCATACCC
>JBKEBM010000096.1:0-10867 GCA_047973165.1 Chthoniobacterales bacterium | reverse complement strand
GCTGTTTCGCCCATGAAGTGCACTCCACAAAAGGCGATGACGTCGGCATCGGTTTCTGCGGCTCGGTAGCTGAGGCCGAGGGAGTCGCCCACATAGTCGGCGATAGATTGGATGTCCTCTGTCTGATAGTTGTGGGCGAGGATTACGGCGTTGCGCTCTTTTTTCAGAGCGAGAATTTCTTCTACGAGGTCATTGGCGATGGCAGGCATTTTTTTAAAAAAGTTTTAAGCTTTTAGTTGGGTTATTAAGGTGTCCAGAGTTTCTGCGTCGGAGGCGGAGAGGGTGGGTGTGCCTTTGCGAATGCGGCTGACGAGTCCGGTGAGGACACCGCCGGGGCCGAGTTCGATGAGGGTGCCCATGTGTAGGTGATCGAGGAGGTATTCGATGGATTCGACCCAGCGGACGGAGCCGGTGACTTGTTCGGCCAGGGTGCTGCGGATGTTGTCGAGGTCGCCGACGGCCTGGGCATCGACATTGCAGACGACGGGGATGCGGGGTGGGGTCATGTCGGTTTTTGCGAGGGTATCTTTTAGTTCTTCGTAGGCGGGTTCCATGAGGCGGGAGTGGAAGGCACCGGCGACGCTGAGTTCGACAGCTTTGCGGGCACCGTGTTCTTTTGCCAGAGAGACGGCGAGGGAGATATTGGAGCTGGTGCCGGAGATGACGATCTGGCCGGGGGAGTTGATGTTTGCAACATCGACGTCGGTTTCTGAGGCGAGGTCGCGAACGGCGTTTTCGCTTGCACCGATGACGGCGGCCATGGCGCCTTCAGATTTTTCGCAGGCGTCCTGCATGTAGCTGGCGCGGGCGGCGACGAGGCGAAGGCCGTCTTCGAAGGTAAAGGTGCCGGCTGCGTGGTGGGCGGTGAATTCGCCGAGGGAGAGTCCGGCGGCGGCGTGAAACTCAAAATCGGGCAGGCGTTTTTGCAGGTATTGGAGACAGGCGACGCCGTGGACGTAGAGGGCGGGCTGGCAGACCGAGGTTTTGGTGAGTTCTTCGGCGGGGCCTTCGAAGCTAATGCTGCTGAGTGAGTAGCCGAGGATTTCGTCGGCTTTTTTGTAGAGGGCAGCAATGTCGGGGTCTGCTGCGGCGAGGTCGGCTCCCATGCCGACGGTTTGGGCTCCCTGGCCGGCGAAGAGAAGGGCATATTTGTTTTTTTTGTCTGTCATAAATTGAGTTGGATGGAGAGGAGTCTGGCGGTTCGGGCTGCGGCGTTTTCCAGCAGTTCGCTCGCGTTGTCGATGGACTTTGTAAGGGAAATTGGGCCTGCTGGCAATGTCACAAGTCCTGAAAAACTGTCGAGGAGCAGATCTTCGTTTTCGAGGGTGCCACCGAAGGCGATGACGGGTTTGTGATGGCGACGAGCAAGCTTCAGGATGCCGGAGGGGACTTTGCCGTGGAGGGTTTGCTGGTCGAGTCTGCCCTCTGCGGTGACGATGAGGTCGTTGTTTTTTATGTTTTCTTCGAGTTGTAGTTTGTCGGCGAGGAAGTCGAAGCCGGGGGTGATTTTTCCCTGGAGAAAGGTGAGGATAGCGAAGCCAAGGCCACCGGCAGCTCCGGCACCGGGGGTGTCTCGCTGTGGGGTGGGGAGGTTTTTTTCGATGAGGTCTGCCATGTGGCTGACAGCTTTTTCCATTTCGGGAAAATCGGTGGCGGGGAGACCTTTTTGTTCGGCAAATAGGCGGGTGCAGCCTTTGGGGCCGAGCAGAGGGGTGGCGACGTCGCTGAGGGCGGTGAAGCTGCAGTCGGGAAGTTTATCGGGTGGGAGAATGCGTCGGATGCCGGTGAAGTTGGCAGGTATGGGGTAAACCATTGCGCCCTGGGCATCGAGGAATTGCCAGCCGAGGGCCTGGGCGAGTCCGGCGCCGAGGTCGTTGGTGGCACTGCCGCCGAGACCGAGGTAAATTTCTTTTGCTCCGCGCTGGAGTGCTGCGCGGATGCAGAGTCCGAGTCCGAAGGTTGAGCTTTTCCAGGGGTTACGTTCTGCTGAGTCGATGCGCCAGAGGCCGGCTGCATCGGAGGAATCGATGATTGCGAGTTTGCGTGTGGGGGCCCAGCCGACTTTGCTGGTGATGACTTTTGAATTTGGCGCGGCACTGGTGGCCGGGATACTGAGCATTTCGCCCTGGAGGAGTTGGGTTAAAATGTCTGCGGTTCCTTCGCCACCGTCGGCCATGGGCAGGGAGTGGATTTGTGCTGCGGGCCAGATTTTTTTAAATCCTTTGCCGAGGGCCTGGGCTGCTTCGGGGGCGGACAGCGAAGTTTTAAACTTATCGGGGACGATAAGTATCCGTGGAGCACTCATTTAAAAAGGCGGCTCGTCGTCATCATCATCTTCGATTTCATCCGAGTCGAAGGGGTCCATGGAGCTGAAGAGGTCTTCGTCTTCTTCTGTGAATTCTTTTGAGGCTGAGGGGTCGTTTTCGCCTCCCTCGCTTTGGGACGTGCTGAGCCTGGAGAGGACTTCGCGCATATCTTCGACCTGTTCCCAGACTTCGGGGGTGACAAAAACGGGGGCACGTTGCTGACAGGCCAGGGCGATGGCGTCGCTGGGACGTGTGTCGAGTTCGATGATTTTTTTATGCATGATCTCATTTTCCGCGCTGAGAATCATACGGGCGAAATAGGTGCTTTCCTGGATGTCGTTGATGATGACGCGATCGAGTTTTGCGCCGAAGGATTTTAGCATCAGGCCGATGAGGTCGTGGGTCAGGGGGCGTTCTTTTTCGGTGCCGTTGATGAACATGGAGATGGCCGTGGCAACGTAGGTGTCGATGTAGATGACGAATACTTTGCTGTCGTCTCCGATGAAAACGGCTGAGCCGTTGTTGGTCGGAATAACTGCGTGAATGCGAACAGGTATGAGGTTTTTTTTCACAGTGGAGTTCCGGAATTTGAAAGGTGCTTAAAAAATATCGATGTGTGCTTTCCTATTTGGCCGGATATTGAAGTGTCGGTCGAGAGTTTCTTTGACTTGTCGGAGAGGAAGGCCGATGACGTTGCTCAGAGAACCCTCTGTTTGCTCGATGATTTCGCCGTTGTCGTCCTGGGCGGCGTAGGCGCCGGCTTTGTCGAGCGGGTTGATGCGTTGGAGGTAGGCGGGGATGCTTTCCGGAGAAAGTTTGCGAAATTTTACGCGAGTGGTCTCAAAAAATTCGGAGCGCCTGGCACCGTGGATTCCGATACAGACGGCGGTGACGACTTCGTGGATTCGACCGGAAAGGGCTTTTAGCATTGCTGTGGCCTCTTCCATATCGGCAGGTTTTCCGTAAAGTTTTTGATCGAGAATCACAACGGTATCAGCAGCGAGGATCACATCGGCGGGGTGTGTCCAGAGGATGTCCAGGCATTTTAAGCGTGCGTTCTGAACTGCAATTTCTTTTGGGGGGAGTTCGTGTCCCTGGAGTTCCTCCACTGCAGAGGAGTAGATGGAAAAAGTAAATCCGGCAGACTCCAGAAGTTCGCGTCGGCGAGGTGAGGAGGATGCGAGGATGAATTGTGAGGCAGAGCGCGAGGGTGATGAGGAGGGCCTGGGAGAATCCATTCAGGAAATGGAGTCTTCCACCTCGTCGAAACCGGCGTCGTGGCGGATGCTTTCGAGTTGCTTACGAACACGACGGTCGGATTCCGGTCGATTGGAGACGCGGGTGATGACACCGGCAAGGAAAGGAATAAAGACGGCAGCTCCTGCAGTGATAAGACCGAAACCGAGTTTTGCCCGTGCTTTGCGTTTGATACGAGTTGCCAGAAGGAGGCCGACACCTAAGCCCACTGCAGCCTGTGAAATACCTGCCAGTCCTGTGGCGGGGAGATTTTCTCCGAATTGTTCGATCTTGATTTTTGACATAAAAATGGAAAATGAGTTTTGCTTGACTCTTTCTTACTCTTACACGTTTTAGGTTTCAACGGAATTTATTCTTAGAAAGAGAAAGTTTATGATTATTGCAATAGGAATCGATATCGGAGATGTGCGCTTTGGGGTGGCGGTGAGTGATGAGCTGGGGATGCTGGCGCATCCGCTGGAGACGATCGATGTGCGTAAAAAGGAGCCGGTGAAGCGGATTTGTGAGTTGATTGGTGAGCGGCGAGCGGGGACGGTGGTTGTGGGGCTGCCTCGGAATATGGATGGCTCGTATGGGGCTGCGGCAGAGAAGGCGAGGGAATTTGCTGAGAAGTTGCGGGGGGCGACGGAGTGTGCGGTTGTTTTGTGGGATGAGCGGCTGACGACGGTGGCGGCGGCGAGGGCACTGCGGAGCTCGGGACAAAAGGCGAAGCAGCAGAAGCCGTTGATCGATCAGGTGGCGGCTCAGCATATTTTGCAGGGCTGGCTGGATGCGGAGGCAGCAGGAGCGGGGGAGTTTGCGCCGTGAGGGAGAGGCGGAGGCTGCGTTTATTACTTGCTTATGAGGGGAGTGCTTTTCAGGGGTGGCAGAGTTTGTCAGATGGGAGCGGGGTGCAGGATCATTTGGAAAAAGCTTTTGCGGATATTCTCGGGGAGCCGTTGCGGATTCATGGAGCGGGGCGAACGGATGCGGGGGTGCATGCGCTGGGGCAGGTGGCACATGCGGATGTGCCGTTTAAAAAGGGAATGGATGTGGATGACTGGCGGCGGGCTTTGAATGTGAGGTTGTCGCCGATGCTTCGCGTGATGGGGGTGCGCGAGGTGGGGGAGGATTTTCATGCGCAGTATTCGGCTCGTGAGAAGGTGTATCGTTACAGGCTGATTAATCGTTATGTTTTGCCGCCGCTTGAATACAAGCGTGCCTGGGGGGTGGGGGCGGAACTAAATTTTGAGGCGATGGAGCGGGCGATGGAGATGTTTGTGGGGGAGCATGATTTTGTGGGTTTTGCGGCGAAGCGGGCGAATCTGCGCTCGACGGTGCGAGAGATTTTTGCGACGCGCTTATGTGTGAGGTCGAGGGGGGTGGTGACCCTGGATTGGGTGGGGAGTGGATTTCTTTACAAAATGGTGAGGGCACTGACGGCTTGTGTGGTGCGGGTTGGTCGGGGGAAGGTGTGCCTGGAGGAGCTTCGGGAGGCTTTGGAAAATCCTTGTGCGCCGAAGTCTTTGGAGGTCGCTCCGGCGGATGGTTTGTATTTGATGCGGGTTCGTTATTGAGTTTTTGGGTGAACCAGGTTTGCCTGGGGGGATGGCTGATAAGACTGAAATTTGTGAGGAGATGCAGGTGATGTATTACGATACGGATGCGGGGGGCGTGGTGCATAATATCGTTTATTTACGCTTCATCGAGCTGGCCCGGACGAAGCTGGCGATTCAGTTGGGGATGAGTTTTGATGAAATTCGTCGGACAAATATTCATCCGGTGGTTGTGCGGACGGAGATTGATTATCGGAAGCCGGCGCGGCTGGGGGATGTCGTGGAGGTGCGGGGCAGGCTGGGGGATGTGAAGGGGGTGCGTTTTTGGGTGCACTTTGAAATCGTGCGTCCGGCGGATGGCGAGTTGCTGGTGACTTCGCAGCAGTCTTTGGCTCTTGTGCAGATGCCGGAGGGGCGAGTGCTGCGTTTGCCTAAGGGGTTTCCGCAGGAGGCAGACCTTACGGATTTTTCATGATGAGATTTTTTTTCACGTTCGCTTTTGTTTTATTGGCGGGTGTGGTTTTTGCTTCTGAAAACGTAATGTTTGAAGATTTGAGCGAGGCTTTGGGGTTGGATTTGGAGAACAAGGCGGCTTGCTGGGTGGATGTGGATAATGATGGGTGGCCGGACATTGTGACGGGTGGTGTTTACTGGAGGAATGATGAGGGGAGGCGATTTACAAAAGAGCAGGAGGGGCTGGGCTCCGTGGTTGCAGCGGATTATGATAATGATGGGTTTACCGATCTTTTTTCTTATCGTAATGACTCGCGGGCTTTGTTTCGTAATGAGGGAGGAAAGCGTTTTGTGGAGGTGGATTTGCCGGAGATACCGGAGCTGGCTTCGCGAGCGGCCTGTTGGGGAGATTTTAACGGTGATGGTTTTGTGGATATTTACCTCGGGGGATATGAAAACTGGAAGGAGCAGTTAACTTTTTCAAATGTTGTTTTGATCAATGAGGGCGGAAAGGGATTTAAAGTTGCAAAGGTGGATGCAGGTTTCAGGACTCGGGGTGTTTCGGCCTGTGATTTTGATCGGAAAAACGGGATTGATATTTATGTTTCGAATTATCGTTTGCAGGCGAATCAGCTTTTCGTAAATGACGGGAAAGGAGAGTTTCGAGATGAGGCGGAGAAGTATGGAGTTGTGGCCACAAGTGGCAGATTCAAAGGCGGGCATTCGATTGGTGCGACCTGGGGAGACTTTGATAATGACGGGTGGATGGATATTTTTGCGGGAAATTTTGCGCATGTCGATAAGCGGGGCGATCAGCCCAAGTCGCGTTTTTTGAAAAATCGAAGTGCAGAGGGAGAAGCTTTTGAGGACCTTGGTGCCTGTGGGATTTTTTATCAGGAGTCTTATGCATCTCCGGCTACGGCGGATTATGATAACGATGGGAAGCTGGACCTGTTTTTTACGACGGTTTACGAAAATGCCCGAAAGGGACCGGAAGCCGAAAAGGGCGTGAACAACCCGGTTCTTTTTCGGCAGAGCGGAGAGTGGAAGTTTGAGGATGTCTCGGAGGGGGTCCGTCTGGAAAAACTGCCGCCAACCTATCAGGCGGCCTGGGGAGATTTTAATCGGGACGGACATTTGGACCTGGTGACCGCAGGAAAGCTTTACGTAAATACGGGGGGGAGTGGGAACTGGCTGGCAGTGCGACTTGCGGGGGATGGGCGCGAGGTGAATCGCTCTGCGATTGGAGCGCAGGTTCGATTGAGCCTGGGAGATGAAGTGCTGACGCGACAGGTCGAAGCCGGAACGAATGAGGGGAACCAGAATGAACTGGTGCTGCACTTCGGACTGGGTAATCGGAGAGATCCGGTCGATCTGGAAATTCTCTGGCCGAACGGGGAGGTGCAGAAGATCAAAAATGTCGAGCCGGGGAAACTGCGAACGGTGATTTTTGGGGAGTGATACGGTTTTTCACTTTGGTATAAACATGCTGTTAAAAATTACTAATCTGCTGATTTACGATTGGCTTGGGTTTGATCCCACTACGCGTTTGGGAGGGGCAGTTCATTTTTTTGTTTACGATACTGTTAAGATTTTTCTTCTGCTGGCGGTAATGATTTTTCTCATCGCTGTCGTGCGGACATGGCTGTCGGAGCGTAAGCTGCGTCAATGGATGGGGCGCGGAGGTATTGCAGGAAATTTTGTGGCTGCACTGTTTGGTGCTATCACACCATTCTGCTCCTGCTCATCGATCCCTCTCTTTATCAGTCTGCTCAAGGTTGGGGTGCCGACCGGAGTCACTTTTTCATTTTTGATTACCTCGCCGATTATTAATGAATACCTGGTCATTCTGATGGTTGGTGAGTTCGGAATTCCGGTTACGATTGCTTACGTGGGAAGCGGATTATTTATCGGCACCTTTGCGGGTGCCATCCTTGGGCGTATGAAGCTGGAGCATCTTTTCGAGAACGATATCCTGGCTTCTGCTCATGAAGGCGAGGAGATCATCCGGCATACCTGGCGAACTCGTCTGCGTTTCGGCTGGGATGAGGTCGTGGAGGTGATTCGGGATATTTGGATTTGGATTCTTGTTGGCGTGGGAGTGGGCGCATTTATTCACAATTACGTTCCGCAGGACACTATTCAGAAGCTGATAAATGCGACGGGTATTTTTTCAGTTCCCCTTGCCACTTTACTTGGTGTGCCGATGTATGGGAGTTGTGCGGCGATTGTTCCGATTGCGGTTGTTCTTTTTGAAAAAGGTATTCCGCTGGGGACGGCTCTGGCTTTTATGATGGCGATGGCGGCTTTGAGCCTGCCGGAGGCGATCATGTTGCGTCGGGTCATGCGATTCAGATTGATCGTTCTGTATTTTGGCATCACCACACTGGCAATTATCCTGACAGGCTATTTTTTGAATGCTGTTGCCGCTTATCTTTGATTCGATTTTTTTGTAAAAGTATCTGTAGGGCACCTCTGGAACCTCCATTTTCATTGCCTGCTTGTTAAATTTTCAATTTTCTTCGTTATCAAAACTCGGCCAGAGCAAGGCTAACGAGGGTTTTTCTGCCTTGAAAATTGAAATTTTCTCAGCGCATCTAACAAAAAGTGGGCTTCCAGCACCAGACCACAGGCCGATGCACGAGGGTGGAAAGAGGACTAACGTATTTTAAGTTAGTCGGGAAAGGTGCCCTGTATAGCGGGCAGTTCCGAAGTGATTCTAGCCTTCCTGTGGATTATCGTCGTCGGCGTCGAAAGCGTCGTCCAGCAGATTTGCGAAATCATCGAGTCCGGTGCTTGGGACGATGATGCTGTTTCGTCTTCCGTGCGACTCTTCTGTGATCCGAAGAAAGCGTCCGCGTGTATTTTCCCGCAGCTCGACCAGGAAATTTTTCCTCTCAATTTGCGCTTCCCCCGAGTGAATTAAACGCTCGTTGGAACGTTCGTTACCATGATATCCATTCATTTTTTTCTAATTTTTTTAATCCCATGCAGCCATCCCAAAAAACCTCGTGAAGCCGCAAGGGCCGAACTCTAGCGGATGAAGCAGATATTTTTCAAAGAAAAAATACTCAAACAATTCGAAAATCGATTTGCTGTTTAAAAATATCGACCGATTCGACAATGACCTCGACTTCCTGACCAGCGCGAAAAGTTTTCTTTGATTTTTTGCCTTTGAATTGCGCCCGTGCCGGGTCGAAGTGGTAAAAATCGCCCTCCAGCGAGGAGACGTGGACCAGACCGCTGACCACGTAATCCGGCAACTCGACAAACATCCCAAAATTGCGCACCTCCAGGATACGTGCTTTGAAAACTTCTCCTTTTTGGCTGGCGAGTTGATTTTGAAAAAATTCCAGCTTTTTCAGCTTTACGGCTTCGCGCTCGGCATCGGCGGCGGTGCGTTCCGTAGTCGAAATATGATCTGCCGCTTCGCCAAGTCTGCGAGTGTCCGGTCCCTTTTTCGTGTATCCCAAAAAGCGGGCGAGCGAACGGTGCACGACCAGGTCTGCGTAGCGTCGAATCGGGCTTGTAAAGTGCAGGTAGTCCGGCTTGGCCAGTCCGTAGTGGCCGAGCGGAGAGGCATCGTAACGCGCCCGTTTCAGGCTTTTGAGGAGGCCTATTTTGATGACGGCTTCTTCCGCAGTGCCGCGAATTCGGGCGAGTAATTTTCTCACCTCGTCGGGGTTGTTCAGATCGCCGCAGCTCAGACCAAAGGTCAGCACAAATTCGCGAAACTCATCGAGCTTATCCGTATCCGGATTCTCGTGAACACGATAAATCGCGGGTTGTTTTTTCCGCTTCATTTCACGGGCAACCAGTTCGTTGGCCAGAAGCATCAGCTCCTCGATGAGTTGATGTGAAATATCGTTTTCGACTTTCTCGATTCCGATGGTGTGCCCCATTTCATCGACTCGCACTTTGGTCTCGGGGAAATCGAGTTCGAGGCTGCCTTTTGCAAAGCGGCGTTTGCGCAGGGTTGCGGAAAGCTCCCAGGCCAGGTGCACATGTTTTTCCGGTTCAGTTGTGGCTTTGCGCTGCAGGATGGCAAAGGCCTCTTTATAAGTCATTCGCTTCGCACTGCGGATCACACTGCGTGTAAAGCGTGATTTTTGAATGACTCCTTCTTTGGAAATATCAGCAAAAACAGAGAAGGCCAGGCGGTCCTCATCAGGGAGCAGGCTGCACATGCCATTGCTCAGCACCTCTGGCAGCATCGGGATTACCCTGTCCGGGAGGTAAACACTATTGCCGCGCTCGTAAGCCTCAGCATCCAGCGCAGACCCGGGCTGCACATAGTGGGAGACATCCGCGATGTGCACGCCCACCCGCCAGCCTGTTTCCAGTCGCTCGACCTGAATCGCGTCGTCAAAATCTCTCGCGTCATCCGGATCGATCGTGAAAACGAAATCCCTGCGATGGTCTTCGCGACCGGCCAGGTCCTGAGTCGTCAGCGGTTTTGCGACTTGTTTCGCCACTTTTAAAATTTCTTCTGAAAAAATTTCCGGCAGATTGTATTTGCGCACGATTGCCAGCATATCGACGCCGGGATCACCAGCCGCACCCAGCACTTCTTCGATCACTCCTTCAGGATTTACGTGACGACTTGGCCAGGATTCCAGCCGCGCCACCACTTTGTCTCCGGTTTTCGCCTGTAAAGACGATGCAGGTTTTGGAACGTAAAGATTTTCCGTAAATCTCGGGTTGTCCGGAACGACGTAATAAAAATTTTTCGACCGTTGCAGTGTCCCTACGATACGTTCATTTGCACGTTTTTCGATCCGGATCACGCGCCCCTCCGGGCGCCTGCTTCCTCCTCGCTCGTGATGAATTCGTGCGACAACACGGTCGCCATGCATTGCGGTCCAGAGATTTCCCGCAGAAATAAAAAGGTCGGCACCGCCTTTTTTTTCGTTGAGCACATGCGCCGTGCCACTCGGATGAATCTGAATCGTCCCAACAAATAAATCCGCTACTTCGGGAACGATAAAGCGATTTTTACGAATGCGTGTCAGCTCGCCCCGCTGCTGCATTTGGTTCAGTTGCTTCGCAAGCTCGCCCTGCGCAGTGGGCGGGAGGCGCAGGGCCTCCAGAAGTTCCTGTGGGTTCAGCGGACGCTTTTTTAGCAGCGTGATAATTTTTTTTGAAAAATCCACCGACTTTTCAGAGCGGATTTTGCGGGGAGATCGGGAGCGACTTTTTGAGCGTTGCTGCTTCCGAATAGGTTTACTTTTGCGACTCGGCACAGTTACTTCGTCGCAGACTTGTAAATACAAAGCAAGAAATTGCTTGCGAAAATAAATTTTTAGCGGCACTCTC
>JBKEBM010000094.1:0-2533 GCA_047973165.1 Chthoniobacterales bacterium | reverse complement strand
CTCCGAGTTTTTCGAGTTTTGTCCATCCGTCGATACGCTCCATTTCACGGAGTTGAGTGAGGCCGGCGGTGAGGGCGAGGGGATTGCCGGAGAGGGTTCCGGCCTGATAGACCGGTCCGTCGGGAGCGAGGTGGTCCATGATTTCAGCAGTACCGCCGAAGGCTCCAACCGGGAGGCCGCCACCGATTATTTTACCCATTGCTGTGAGATCGGGTGTGATTCCGAATAGCTCTTGTGCGCCGCCTGTCGCGACGCGAAACCCTGTCATGACTTCATCAAAAATGAGCAGACTGCCTTTTTGTGTGCATAATTTACGACGTTCTTCGAGGTAGCCGGGGTGGGGGTGGTAGAGGCCTGCATTTGCCGGGACGGGTTCGAGAATGACACAGGCGATTTCTTTTCCGTATTTTTTAAATGCTGCATGCAGAGCGTCGGGGTCGTTGAAGGGGAGGGTGGTGGTGAGTGCGGCAAGGGCTTCCGGCACGCCGGCACTGTCGGGCTGGCCGAGAGTGAGTGCTCCACTTCCGGCTTTGACTAAAAGGGCGTCTACATGGCCGTGGTAGCAACCCTCGAATTTGATGATGCGGTTGCGCCTGGTGAAGCCTCTTGCGAGGCGAATGCAGCTCATGGTGGCTTCGGTGCCGCTGTTGACCATGCGGACTTTTTCGACGCCTGGAACGAGGCGACAAATGGTGTCTGCCATTTCGACTTCGAGTGGGTTTGGAGTTCCAAAACTCAGGCCGTTTTTCGCAGCGTCGCATACGGCTTTGATGACGACATTGGGCGCGTGTCCGAGAATGGCCGGGCCCCAGGTGCTGACGTAGTCGATGTATTCTTTTCCGTCCACGTCGTGCAGACGGCAGCCTTCAGCGTGGTGGGTAAAAAAAGGATTTCCTCCCACAGCGCGAAAGGCGCGAACCGGTGAGTTGACACCGCCGGGAATGTGGTGGAGGGCTGCTGCGAAAAGTTCGTCGGAAGACACGAG
Source organism: Chthoniobacterales bacterium (assembly GCA_047973165.1). GTDB lineage: Bacteria > Verrucomicrobiota > Verrucomicrobiia > Chthoniobacterales > JBKEAD01 > JBKEAD01. The sequence goes on along the minus strand of JBKEBM010000094.1, from coordinate 1,548 downwards.
CTTTACTTCTCTTTGAAGGTGATGTTCTGGCGCCTCATATAGGAGAGTTTTAAGCTGTTATAAAGTTTATTGAGGGTTTCAATATTCTCCAGGCGGTATTCTATGGTGTGTGCGTGGGTGGTTGTGGGGTAATTTTTAATAACTTTTGAGGTGAGCCCCAGGCCGCTGCGATCACTGAGTTCCATTACTTTTTCCTTCATGGTGTCGAGTGCGGATTGTCCAATGGTGGCGGGAGATTCGGGCGTGACGGGTTCGAAAAAATAGAATCTGCCAATCTCGCTTCCGGATGTTCCAATGGTGACTTCAGTGACACTGAATGTACCATCAACTTCGTAGGCGTGTTTGGCTATGGATGTGATTTGCGAATGAGGAACGATGTATTCACCGCCGGACATAACTGCAGTCCAGTAGGTTGCTGCGATGGGTCGGGTTTGAGTGTTGTCCTGAGCGTGGAGTTGAGTGCCGATCAAAATAAGGGCCGCCAGGAGAAATGGTAAATTTTTCACGGTAAATAATTGGGGTTGATTTGGACTTCAGGTTGAGATGCAGAAGAGATTTTCCAGTCCCAGGGTTTCCAGGATTCGCGGCGGAAAGAAAAGACAAAAGGCTCTTTAAGTGCCTGGGCGCGGTCGAGGGCGATTTGTGCGAGGCTGGTGCCGTGTCCCTCAAAGAGCAGGTTGCAGGTAATCGTCGCGGTATCTCCGTCGATTTCGATATTTGTATTTTGCGGCACGATGGTGATCCAGAAAAACTGCTTAAGGCCCTGTGAGGCGTATTCCACGGCCTGCGGTCGGTTGAAGCCCCATTCGTCGCTGTAGTCGTTTGCGATTTGGGCAGCGAGATCGACTCCGTCTTTATTTTCGACGGCGGCGAGTGTGCGCTGCAGTGCTTTTTCAACCTGGCGTTTGGGTTGCCAGCTCCAGAATAGGAAGCCAGTGGTTCCAACAGCGATAAGCAGAAGGCTTATTGCTGCCGTGCGAATGGAAATCGGGAGTGTCACGGATTCACGCTATATAAAGTTTCCGAATTTCGCAATCCGGGGATTGCTACTTGTCGGAGGCTTTGTTTAAAGAATCCCATGCCGAGCTACCGACCCAATGTGGCAATAATTCTCCGAGATAAGTTGAGGCGTATTTTGATTGGTGAGCGGCTGGATGTGGCGGGGGCATGGCAGTTTCCGCAGGGGGGACAAAAAAAGGGAGAGTCTGCGCGGGAAGCTTTGGAGCGCGAAGTCGAGGAAGAGCTTGGCTTACTGCCTGTGTGCTATCGAGTGATCGAAAATCGTGGGGGCTATCGCTATAGATTTGTTAAAGGACGTAAAAAGGAGGGCTTTGACGGGCAGGAGCAGACGTATTTTTTAGCGGATTATTTGGAGGAGCCGGAGGGAATAGCAGGCGTGATCGAGTCACCCGAGTTTCGGCAGTTGCGCTGGATTTTGCCGGAGGAATTTTTGTCGGAGTGGGTGCCGGAATTTAAGCGCGAAGTTTACAGAAAAGTCTTTAAGGATTTTTTTGGGGTTGAATGGAAGCACCTCGGCTGAGCTATGCA
>JBKEBM010000077.1:0-5089 GCA_047973165.1 Chthoniobacterales bacterium | reverse complement strand
GGCAAACATGAGTTTCGAGAGTAAATCTCTCAAAGCCATTGCCAACGAATACCGCAACTTCAGCAGTAATGTTCAACTCTCTTGAATTTTATATTCAACAGAGCAACTACTACCAAGCCATCCGGATTCTCAACCGTTGGCCGAAACGAAGTAAAAATAATCAAATCAAAAAATCAGCATAAAAGTTTTGTGCCAAGCACAGAGTCTTTAAAAAATCTTTCTCCGGCCAGCACTTTCCTACCTTCCTGAAAAGCTTCACCACATCACCAAGTATTTTCCCTCCCAGGTCATTCCCCGCTTGAGCAGTTTTCGAAAAAAATCCACATTCCCCTGCATGAGTTCGAAAAAATCAAATTTTTTGACGGTATTTTTATTTATCGCCCTTTGTGCCAGCATGTTTGCAAACGCCGTTTGGCTCACCCTGTTTACAGCTACGGCAGGTAAATCCGGCAAGCGAAGTTTCAGTTCCGCCAGCCACACTTACAAATCCTACGAAGAAACCATCATCGAGGAAGGCCCCGCCAGCAGCAAAATCGCCGTCATCCCGCTCAACGGACTGATTGCCTACCAGCAACCCGGTAAACTCGGAAATTCCATGGTCGAAGACCTCGAACTCGCCCTTGAACAAGCTGCTGAAGACGATTCAGTAAAAGCCATTGTCCTGTCCGTTGATTCTCCCGGCGGTGAAATCACCGCCAGCGACGTCCTCTACCACAAAGTGCGCAAATTTGCTGAGAGAAAACCCGTCGTCGTCTTCATCAACTCCATTGGAGCCTCCGGCGCCTATTACATCGCCTGCGGCGGATCCTGGCTTATGAGCAACCCAACCTCCTTTACCGGAAGTATCGGCGTCATCATCAGCACCCTGAATTACCAGAACCTCTTTGGCAAAGTAGGCCTCGAGTCCATCGTTTTCAAAAGCGGACAATTCAAAGATATGCTAAGCGGATCCCGGGAAATCACCCCCGAAGAAGCCGATTATGTCCAGTCCCTCGTTATGCAAAGCTATGATCGTTTTCTCGGCATCGTAGCAAACAGACGTGAACTCTCACCCGAAATCCTTCGTAACGGTGCTGCCGACGGACGCATCCTGAGCGGAGAAGACGCCCTCGCTGCCAGCCTCCTCGACCAAGTTGGCTACATCGAAGACGCTTACACAAAAGCAGCCGAACTCGCTGAGGTCAAACATACCCGCGTCGTGCGTTACGAACCTCGCATCAATTTTTCAAATATTTTTCGCCTCTTCGGAGAAACAAAATCCAGCACCAGCGTAAAAGTCGAGCTACCCGGACCTACCTCCCTCAAACTCGAACCCGGACGCGTCTATCTCCTTCCCGGCATCTTCGCTCCCTGATTTTGTAACAAAGTAATTTTGTATCCCTGAACGCCATGCAGGACCCCTTGCAGCACTTCCTCATCGTTACCCCCCTCGCCCTTCTGGCTCTGTGGTTCTACGCCCGGCTCGCCCGCGGAGTGCTGCGCGGAGAGACCTCGCAGCTCCCCTGGATTCCCTTTCGCCCTGGAGACACCATTTTTGTCAGCATTCTGAGCCTGTTCTTTATTATCAACCTCATCAAAGCAGGTGAAAGCAGTGGCTCTCAGACTCTCACCCCGGATGCCGTTTTATATGCAATCATCTACTACCTCGTACTCATCGTATTCATTCTCGGCTTCCTGTGGTTTCGTAATTTAAACCCCCTGGAAGTCTTCGGATTCCGAAACTCCGGCTGGCCACGCAAAGGCTTTTTTGCCCTGGGCTGCCTGCTCGCCGTTTACCCCATGATCGCCCTGGCACAACTCATTTCCTATACATTTTTTACCAAAGGAGCCGCCCCCCAGCAAGTCGTCTCCTTCCTGGTTGGCTCCGAAGCCTCCTCCTATAGTCGCACCCTCATTATCCTGCTCGCCATCGTCGTCGCACCCATTGCCGAAGAACTTATCTTTCGCGGATACCTCTACGGCGTTTTCAGAAAATTCGCCGGGCGCCTCCCCGCCATCCTGTTTTGCTCAATCCTCTTTGCCGCGATCCACCTGCATCTGCCCTCCATGTTTGCGCTCATTATCCTGGCAATCGCCCTCACTCTCGTTTACGAACGCACCGGCAGCCTCTGGGCACCCATCCTCATGCACGCCACCTTCAACGCCCTCTCCGTTCTGGCTGCCACCTACTGGCCGGAACTCTTATCCCAATGACCCTCTCCGACCTCGGAGAAGATGCGCTCATCGAACAGCTCATCAAAAATCTCAAAGGGCACAAAAATCTCATCATCGGCCCCGGAGACGACTGCGCCATTATTAAACAAAATCACTCCACCACTCCCACCTGGCTCCTCCTGAAAACCGACGCCATCGTATCCGGCGTCCATTTTTTACCCACCGACTCCCCCCGCCGCATCGGCTGGAAAGCCCTCTGCCGCCCCGTCAGCGACATCGCCGCCTGCGGTGGAACTCCCAAATGGGCCCTGGTCACCATCCTCGCCCCACCCGACACCAAAGTGGACTGGCTAAAAAAAATCTACCAAGGCATCAACAAAGCTGCCACAGCCTTCGGCGTCACCATCGCCGGCGGAGAAACCAGCCAAACAAACGGCCCCCTCAGCCTCTCCATCGCACTCACCGGCAAGTCCCGACACCGCCCCATCCTGCGCTCCGGCGCAAAAGCAAAGCAACCCATCTTCGTCACCGGACTACTCGGCAACAGCCTCACCGGACATCACCTCGACTTCACACCCCGCGTCGCCGAAGCCAACTGGCTGATTAAAAATTTCCGTCCCTCTGCCATGATGGACCTCAGCGATGGCCTCGCCCAGGACCTCCCCCGCCTCTGCAAAGCCAGCTCCCTCGGTGCACAACTCGATCTGAAAAAACTCCCCCGCCGCAACAAAGCGACTATCAGCGCAGCTCTCAGCGACGGCGAAGACTACGAACTCCTCTTCACCCTCCCGCAAAACAAAACCGCTGACCTCCTGAAAACCTGGCAAAAAAAATTCCCGAAAACCCGCCTCACCCAAATCGGCAAAACAACCCGCAAACAAACCCTCCCCCCCGAACTCAAAGGCGGCTACGAACACTTTTCAGATTGACGCACTCGTTTTAAAAAAACACACCATAAGTGTATGACGCGCACTCAAATTTACCTTACGCCAGCCGAAGCACAAGGTGTAGCCCGAGGCATCTGGAAAGATCGTGAAATCAGCATTGATGACCTCCGAACCGATAGAGCATTGCCAGGCTCATCCATGACAGACAAACGCTTAGAATAAATGCTGCGTCTAAACTACCAGGTCCCCGGCACCCCGCCCGCCACACTGCTCTCACGGAAAGACGTCCCCGACGACAGCTCCTCGCTCACCCTTTTCGTTTATGACAAGGCGAATGTCCAGGAAGTTGAATTAAAATCTCTCGACGAACTCGACCAGCACTTCGACCCAAAAAAAGTCAACTGGCTCAACATCTGCGGCGTTGCAAACTCCGCAAAACTCGAAAAGCTCAGCCAACGTTTCGGCCTCCACCCCCTCGCCCTCGAAGACGTTACAAATACCTCCCAGCGCCCCAAACTCGAACCCTACGACGACCACCTCTTCATCGTCTCCGAAATGCTCTATTTCGACGAAGAACAAAAACTCAACGCCGAACAAATCAGTCTCTTCCTCGGCCCAAACTTCGTCATCACCCTCCAGGAAAAATCCGGTGAAGACTGGTTCGAAATCATCCGCAAACGCCTCCGCAACGGCAAAGGCAATCTCCGCAGCATGCGCAGCGACTACCTCACCTACGCCATCCTCGACGCCATCGTTGACCACTTTTTCCCCATCCTCGAAGCCATCGGCGACCACCTCAACACATCCGAAGAAGAACTCCTCCAAAACCCCAACCGCCAAAGCCTCCATGCCATCTTCCGTATCCAGCGCCTCCTCCTCCAGTCCCGCCGTGCCGCCTGGCCACACCGCGAAATCTTCAACTCCCTCCTCCGCGACGACAGCGAACTCATCCACCCCGAGACCCACGTCTTCCTCCGCGACTGCTACGACCACACCACCCAAATCATCGACATGGTCGAAACCTACCGCGACCTCGCCGCCAGCCTCATGGACCTCCACTTCGCCAGCCTCGACTCCCGCACAAACGACATCATGCGCGTCCTCACCCTCGTCAGCGTCTTCTTTCTCCCCCTCACATTCCTCGCCGGAGTTTACGGCATGAATTTCGACACCGAATCAAAATGGAACATGCCCGAACTCTCCTGGAAATTCGGCTACGAATACTTCTGGCTCTTTTGCCTCCTCATTTCCACCTTCATGTTCTGGTATTTCAAACGCAGAAAATGGTTGTAAAAGCCAATAGCATACACCGAGGCATTTTTACAAAACGAACCAAATATCAATCTTAAATAGCTGCACCGCCACACCGGAACTGCAAAGAAGAACAGACAGAAAAAAACAATCTGTGCTGCGATGCCCGCATCGCGACGACCAGGCTTCCCTAATCCTGTAAATCTGTGGAAAACCTTCTCGATGCTGAGGGGATTAAGGAGGAAGTAAGCACGCCACCGCCCGACTTCGATCAATCTATCAACACTTATGATCTTATTTCTGCTCACCGCTGCTCATCCTTACGAGACTCCCTTCGCCCCTCTCACTCTTTCCCCTCGGTGGCCGCTTTAATGAAGGCAATACGAAGGTTATAAAATCAGACTTCCCTGTCGCTTTTAGAGTGGCTAAGAAATGGTTGTGAAGTAAAGTTTACCGTATTTTTCTGACAGTGACCATTTCCACACCAACTACAGAACCACTCATCCTCATCGCAGGCAGCGGTATCTACCCACGCCTCATCATTGAAGGAGCACGCGCCGCCGGAGTCCCCCGCATCGAAATCGTCGCTTTCGAAAACGAAACCAGTCCCGACTTAGCCGCCCTCGCCGACGCAGCTCACTGGATGCGCGTTGGCCAGCTCGGACGCTGCCTCAAAGCTGCCAAAAAATCCGGCGCAAAATACGCCATCATGGCCGGCCAGATCGCTCCAAAAAACCTCTTCGACCTCCGCCCCGACTTCAAAGCCCTCCTCATCATGGCAAAGCTCCCCCGCCGCA
>JBKEBM010000067.1:0-5115 GCA_047973165.1 Chthoniobacterales bacterium | reverse complement strand
ACAGCATTGCGCCGTAGCGTTTTTTTAATTCAATCACTCCCTGCAAATCGCAGCGGTCCCCGTCCATACTGAAAACCGACTCGGTCACAATCCATTTTTTCCCCTGGGGATATTCACGAGCAGCCCAGTGCAGAAGCTGCTCCAGCTTCTCCATGTCGTTGTGCGGAAAGATGCGCAGCTTTGCTCCGCTCAGTCGCGCTCCATCCACGAGACAGGCATGGGCAAGTTTATCCAGAATAATCACATCCCCCTTCCCTGCCAGCGCAGGCAGACCGCCGAGCGCAGCAGCCGATCCGCTTGCGAAAGCGAGTGCTGCTTCTGTTTTTTTAAATGCAGCCAGGCGGGTCTCAAGCTCACGATGTGACGACTGATTTCCGCTAATCAGGCGCGAGGCACCACTGCCCCAGCCCCATTTTTTGGCGGCTTCGATTCCGGTATTCACCACGACGGGATGTGTGGCAAGACCGAGGTAATCATTTGAGGAAAAATTGAGCAGTTCGCAACCACCCACCTGCACTCTCACGGTCTGTGCGCTCTGCAATTCTCGCAGGTGACGTCGCAAATTGCCGGCCTCCAGATCGGCCAGATTTTTTTGCAGCTCTGAATCAAAGGAAGCTGCTCCGTTCATTTTCGAGCCTTTCCTTTTTTGCTTTTTTCAAAAAGTTCGCGCCAGTAGGCGAGGCGTTCCTTCACGCGTTTTTCGAGTCCGTGTTCCGTCGGTTCATAGTAAACACGCCCCTCCGGCAGGTAAGCCTGGGGCACGTATCCACCCTCGAAATCATGTCCGTAAAGATACCCTTCTCCGTGCCCGAGGTCCTTGGAGGCTTTGTAATGTGTATCGCGCAAATGCTTCGGCACTGCGAGTGTCCGCCCAGCTGCGACTTCCTTCGATGCTTTGCCAATGGCGACCGTGCAGCGGTTACTTTTCGGAGCCGTCGCGATATAAACCGTCGCATGAGCAAGGGTAAGCTGCGCCTCGGGCATGCCGACAAATTCCACCGCCTGCTGTGCCGCAACCGCAACCGTAAGCGCATTGGAATCCGCCATCCCCACGTCCTCACTCGCACAAATCACAATTCGCCGCGCAATAAAACGTATGTCTTCACCCGCATGCAGCATTTTTGCCAGCCAGTAAAGTGCCGCATCCGGATCGCAGCCGCGCATGCTTTTTATAAAAGCACTGATCGTATCGTAGTGCGCATCGCCGTCACCATCGTAAACAACAGCCTTTTTCTGAATACTCTCCTCGGCCTGCTGAAGATCGATCCCGATGACTCCTGAAGCATCCGCCGGAGTCGTTAGTGCCGCAAGTTCCAGTGCGTTCAAACACTTTCGGGCATCTCCATCGCTGACGACAGCAAAGTGATTCGCCGCCTCGTCGCTCAGGCGCACACGGTATTTTCCCAGCCCGCGCTCTTCATCTTTTAAGGCCGAATCGATCAGCCCGCGCAAGTCCTCCACCGACACGGGTTCCAGTTGAAAAACCTGCGAACGCGATACAAGCGGACTGTTAATATAGAAAAAAGGATTATGCGTCGTCGCCCCGATGAGGCGGATATTTCCACTCTCGACATCCGGCAGCAGAGTATCCTGCTGTGACTTGCTGAAGCGATGAATCTCATCGATAAAAAGAATCGTTTTCTCCCCCGAATTTTGTCGCCGCAGCATGGCACTCGCAATGCATCGGCGAATATCCGCTACATTACTCTCTACCCCACTCAGACGCTCGAAGCGACTCGCCGTCGTATTTGCGATGATCTGTGCCAGGCTCGTTTTCCCCGTTCCTGGCGGACCGTAAAGAATGATTGAGCTCAAGCGATCCGCCTCAATCGCCCGCCGCAAAAGCTGCCCCTCGCCCAGAATATGCTGCTGCCCGACATACTCATCGAGCGTGCGCGGACGCATCCGCGCCGCCAGCGGAGCATCTTTTTCCGGCAAGGCAGCATCTGAGTCGGCAGCAAAGAGATCATTCATCGGAAGAACATTAGCATTTTAAAACAAGCCCGCAATCGAAAGCGAGTGATAGTAAATTTTGGCGAAAGCTCTTCCTGTCGGCTGCAAGCGCAAAGCAAACAAGCTGTTGCTAAACAGGTTATTTAAAGTTAAAAATCGCAACCTTCATGATTGCAAAATATCACTTCGCCAGCGACAACACAGCCGGGGTGAGTCCCGAAGCCTGGGAGGCACTTCAGAATGCCGATGTTGGTTTCGAACCTTCCTACGGAACCGATCCCCACACGGCTGCTGCCTGCGACAGTTTTCGCGAATTTTTTGAAACAGATTGCGAGGTTTACTTTGTCTTCAATGGCACAGCAGCAAACTCCCTCGCTCTTGCCTCGCTCTGCCAGTCCTACCACAGCGTTATCGCACACGAGACCGCCCATGTCGAAACTGACGAGTGTGGCGCACCGGAATTTTTCAGCAATGGCACCAAACTCCTCCTCGGGTCCGGCGCGAACGGAAAACTTTCCCCCGCCAGCGTGGAAACTCTTATCACCAAACGACACGACATTCACTATCCCCGCCCGCACGTTCTGTCTGTTTCGCAGCCCACCGAGCTGGGAACCTGTTACTCGGCTGACGAACTTCGCAGCCTGACTTCACTCGCCTCACGCTATGGACTGAAAACCCACATGGACGGAGCACGATTTTTTCATTCTCTCGTCTCGCAATCTGTCTCGCCAAAATCCATCACCTGGGAAGCCGGGATCGATGTTCTTTGCTTCGGCGGCACCAAGGCCGGCCTGGGATTTTCTGAAGCAGTCGTCTTTTTTGACAAATCTCTGGCTGAGGAATTCGACTATCGCTGCAAACAATCCGGCCAGCTCGCATCAAAAATGCGTTACCTGTCTGCACCGTGGAAAAACTGGCTCGACGATTCACTCTACCAAAAATACTCGCAGATCGCCCTCGACTCTGCCCGCAGTCTTGCCGAAGGAGCCAAAAAAATTCCCGGTGTCGAAATTCTCTATCCCGTGGAGGCAAACTCGGTTTTCCTTCAACTGCCGGAGACCATCAACACCCGACTCCAGGAGCGCGGCTGGAAATACTATCATTTCATCGGCGGCGGAGCACGCTTCATGTGCTCCTGGCAAACGATGCAGGCCGACGTTGCCGCACTGCTTGCCGATATGAATTCGTGACAGAAAACTGCGGTATTGCTCGCAAAAATCTGAATTCCGGCATTTCATAAGAATATGAAAATGCTCCTCGCGCCTCTTGACTTCAGTAGTTCCACGCAACGTGTGCTGCAAACAACTCAGCGGCTTGCCAAAGACCTGAACGCCCAGGTCTGCTTGCTCCACATCTGCGAGCCGACAGAAGGTTACGTCCCCATCGGAGCCAGTATGGAGCTTACAGGCTCTCCTTCTATGGTTGTCGTCGAACCCGATATTGACGGAACCCTCTCGCAACTCGAAGAGCTCGCCGAACCCCTGCGAAAATCGGGACTGGATGTAAAATGCAAAGCCTCTGCAGGACTCGCCGTTCCGGAAATTCAAGCGCAGGCCGAAGAAATAAAAGCAGACTACATCGTTCTCGGCTCCCACGGGCACGGTGCACTTTTTCATTTATTTAGTGGCAGTGTTGTCACCGGAATTTTAAAGCACGCGCCCTGTCCGGTCATCGTTACACCGCATCGTGCCGATGGAAATTGATGTTCCGAAACATTCCGGCGCACCGCAGCTTCCGCGCATCGCAGCCGTCTTCATGAGTATGCCCGTGGGCGGCGCCGAAGACCTTGCCATCGCCTTTGCTGACAGCATCCCAAACTTCGCAGTTCATACCCGTTTCGTTTGCCTGCGCGAACTCGGCACGCTCGGCAAAGAAATCCAAAATTCCAAAAAACACCCCATCGAGCAAATTCGTGTCGCACCCGGCAAACGCTTCTCACCACTCGGACTCCTGCGTCTGATCCGTTGGCTGCGAAAAAACAAAATCGACATCGTTCACTCGCACACTTACCACGCCCACGCCTACGCCATCCCCGCCGCCCGCTGGCTTGGCCTTCCCACCATCCTGCATCATCATAAAACCGCAGATGATTTAAAAAAAATGAAACCCCGCCGTCGTCGCGGACTCGGGAAACTTTTGCAAAAGGCCACCACCATTTTAACTCTCTCCCGGCAAAGCGCACTCGACCTGCAAACCGCTTACAAGCTCCCCTCCGAAAAATTTTACAGCATCGAAAACCCCGTTGACTGCAAGGCCTTCTCCCCACTCCCCTCCATAGAAATCACCGCCCGGCGCAAGCAACTCGGCCTCTCTGCTGAGCGCTTTCTCATCGGCTCCATCGCTTCACTTAACGCTGTAAAAAACCACGCCGCCACACTCCACGCCGTCGCCGACCTCGGCACAAACTGCGACCTCGTTATCCTCGGCGAGGGAAAAGAGCGCGAGCAACTCGAAAAACTCGCCGCCACCCCCGAAGTCCGCACACCCGTTTTCCTAATGGGGAATCAGCGCCCCGTTGCCCCCTGGCTGCAATGCTTCGACCTCTTCGTGCTCCCCTCATTCTGGGAAGGACAATCCCTCGCCCTTCTCCAGGCTCTCGCTACAAAAGTCCCCATTCTCGCCAGCCGTATCGAGGGAAATACCGCCCTGCTCGGCCACGACCACCCCGGCCTTTTCGATCCGGAAAATATTCCGGCCTACGCCAGGCTCCTCAAACAAGCCAGCGAAGACGCCGCCTTCCGCAGCGACCTCCTCGCCCATCAGGAAAAAATCCGCCTCCCCACGATCGAAGACGCCTCGCAAAAACTCCTGCAAATCTACACAAAACTTTCTTCGGGAGCGGCCACATGAAGATCGCGATTTTTACACCGAGCTACCTCCCGAAAATCGGCGGTGCAGAGATTTTTCATCACAATCTCGCCACCCGTCTCAGCCGGAAAGGCCACGAAGTCACCATCGTCCTTCCACGTAAATTTGCCGTGACCCTTGGCGAAAGCAACTGGGAGCTCAACTACCAAACCGCCACCTTTCCCACCAACGTCTGGAGCTATTTCAAACGCTGGCCCCTGGCCGCCTACCGACTCGGAAACTACCAGCTCGACCGCCTGCAAAAACGCCATCAATTCGACATCTGGCATGCCGTCATGATGTATCCCGCAGGCA
>JBKEBM010000065.1:0-41300 GCA_047973165.1 Chthoniobacterales bacterium | reverse complement strand
CCATCGGGCGTATGCGCGGACTTGCGGAATTGAGAGGGTTGATCCATGGTCTGCAGTCTGACTTTTTAAGATGACTTCGATTGCTTTTCTAACATGGATTCTGGCACTGGGGATTACCGCGCAATGGCTGGCCTGGCGTTTTAAGCTGCCGTCCATTTTGCTGTTACTGGCTTTTGGTTTTGGCTTTGGCCAGATCACGGGAGTTCGGATTGATGATTTTCTTGCGGCGGGTGACGGGCATTCGAGCCCACTGCTTTCGGTCGTCGGGCTTTTTGTGGCCATCATTCTTTTCGAGGGCGGGCTTACTTTAAAGTTTCGCGAACTGCGGGAGTCGGGCCTGCCGATTTTACGGCTTTGCACGATTGCGGTCGCGATTTCCTTTGGGCTGACAACGGGGTTCATGACCTGGATTCTGGGTTATGATATACGGATTGCTGCGCTTATAGGATCGATCCTGACGGTTACGGGACCGACGGTGATTGCACCGCTGCTTCGGCATGTGAGTCCAAATAAAAAAATCGCTTCAATCGTGAAATGGGAGGGCATCATGGTCGATCCGATCGGTGCGATTCTGGCGGTTCTGGTTTTTAAAGCAGCACTTTCGAGCAACATTACGGATGCGTGGACAAATTTGCTGCAGTCCACATTGGTCTTTCTGCTCGTGGGGATTCTGGGGGCATTTATTCTGGCAAAAATAGTGGAGTTTTTACTTCGGCATCACAGTGTGCCGGATTTTTTGCAGCCGGTATTTTTGCTGAGTCTGGTCGCGGTGGCTTTTACGGTTTCGAATGCGATTGAGAAGGAAAGTGGCTTGCTGACGGTTACTGTTTTGGGAGTGTTGCTGGCGAATCAGCGTTCGGTTTCGGTGAAGCACATTCTTGAGTTTAAGGAAAATCTTCGCACCCTGATAATATCGGCACTCTTTTTGATTCTTTCGGGTCGGATTGCTCCGACTGATCTTGGCGACACTCTTGGAAAAGGCGCGGCTCTTCTGGCTTTTCTTATTATTATTGGTCGTCCGTTGTCGGTTTATGCTTCTCTTATTTTTTCGACTCGCACGTCGTTTCGGGAGCGGACTTTTCTGGCGTTTCTTGCACCGAGGGGGATTGTGGCTGCTGCGGTTGCGTCGATTTTTGCTTTGGAGTTTCAGCTTTCGGCTGCACATGGTGCGTTTGGTGCTGAGTTGTCTCCGGTCATTGCGGATCAGGCCAGGGATATTGTCGCGCTGATTTTTTTGGTAATTGTCGGGACGGTTTGTATCTACGGGCTGACGGCCAAACCGCTTGCGCGTCACCTCGGACTGGCTGTCAGAAATCCAACGGGCATTCTTTTTGCCGGGGCAAACAAAGCGGCGCGTCTCATCGCCAAAGCACTGTATGATGAGGGACATCGTGTGATGCTGCTCGACACAAATTTCTCAAATGTGGCGGCTGCCAAAATGCTTGGCATGGAAGCTCACCGGGCAAATATTTTATCAGAGTTTGCAGAAGAGGAGCTTGATTTTAACGGGTTGATCCACCTGATCGCCTGCACGCCGAATGATGAGGTCAATTCGATTGCAGCCTATAAATTCAGCCATTTTTTTACACGAGCACACGTCTGGCAGCTTAGTCCGGCGGATAAAGATGAGCACCACTCCAAAGCGGCTGCTGATGAGGTACGCAGTCGTCTTTGCTTTTCCGGAGGTCCGAATTACACATCTCTGCAGGAAAAAGCGGAGGCCGGTTTTGTCGTCAAAAAAAATCAGATTACTGAAATTTTTGATTTTGAAAAATTCAGCTCTGCCAACCCGGAGGCAATCATTCTTTTTCTACAGGATTCCAAAGGGCTGCGACCTGCAGAAGCCGGATTGAGTAAAGTCCCGGCAGGAACAACAATTTTTGCTTTTGTCCCCAAAGTGGATGAGGCCGAAAAGGCAGCCAGGGCAAAGGCGGCACAAAAAGCCTGATGTCGTGACTGAACCTGGACAAGACACAAAGAACCCATTACCTTACCAACACTATGACACGCTTCCTTAATAAAATTTCGGCAAATACGAATGTTGCTGCTCTGGCCGGAATCATTCCTGTTATTTTGATTTTAATTGTGGTGCTGATCTCCCTTGGCGGAATCATTGTGGTCGTGCAGGCAGGGCATGTGGGTGTCATCAAGCGTTTTGGTGCGGTTGTGGATACGCCGCTTAAACCTGGTTTGCATTTCAAGCGTCCTTTTATTGATAAGGTGGAGCAACTCGATATTCGTCTGCGGGCAACCAATGCGCAGTCCACCGCAGCATCGCGCGACCTGCAAACTGTCAGCACCGAAGTTACAGTCACCTACTCGCTGACAGGCGAGCTCGCTCCGCAGACATACAATCGTATCGGCGGACCGGATAACGTGGCAGCTACCACAGTGGAGCCAGCTATTCAGGAGTGCGTAAAGGCCGTGACTGCAAAATTCACCGCTGAGGAACTCGTGACAAAACGCGAACTCGTGAAGCAGCAAATCCAGGCCTCGGTCGAGAATTTCATCGATATTATTCTTCAGGAAAAAGATATCCGGAACGCCTTAAAGATCGCGAGCATTGCCATTACAGACTTTGATTTCAGCGACGAATTTAACCGTGCGATTGAATTAAAAGTTCAGGCTGAACAGCAGGCTCTGCAGGCAAAAAATGAAAAAAATCGTCGGGTTACGCAGGCTGAAGCCGCTGCAGAGGAGCGCAAGCTGGCCGCTGCAGCCGAGGCATTTGCCATTGAATCTCAATCCGTGGCACGGGCCGACGCCATTCGTCGTGAGGCCGAAGCTCTTGCTGCAAGCCCGGCTATTATTCAACTACGCACAGTTGAGAAGTGGGACGGAATTCTCCCGAGGATCACCGGCGGCAGCGGACTGGTTCCTTTCCTGAATATCGGAGATTCGGATTCCCTGACCTCTCCACCCAAAAAAGGAAGCAACACCAAAACCCAGGCAACTCCCTGAGTGGGAGGGATGATTTCTTTCATCCTGTGCAGAGGTTGATTCTTTACAGTTTTTCATAATTAAAAGAAAACAGAGTCTCCATGCTGGAAATTTTTCAAAAAGGAGGGCCCCTGATGTGGGTTCTGTTGCTGTTCAGTACCGTAGCAATCGGTGCTTTTATTGAGCGTATTTTTCACCTCTATCGATGCACGATTTCAACAGCAGATTTTTTGAGAGGGATCGCCACACTCATTCGACGAGGGGATATCGGCGAGGCAATCCAGGAAGCAGCTCTGACTCCAGGCCCTGTTGCTCGTGTGGTTCATACGCTTTTGCTTCGCGGAGAAGCGGATGCTGTCGAGCTTCGCGTAGTTGGTGAAGAATCTGCTCGCCTTGAAATTCCGGAATTAGAGCGCGGCCTGCCCTTGCTTTCATCCATCGCATACGCCTCACCACTCATAGGTCTTTTGGGAACTTTGCTGGGTCTTCTTGGGTCTTTTTCGTCCATCAGCTCCCAGGGCATTTATACGACGACCGCTGAGATTGCAGGGGGAGTTTTTCAAAGTATCATCACCAGCACTGCAGGGCTCGCTGTAGCAATACCGGTTTATTTTGCTTACGCCTACCTTGGGGCACGAGTGGATGGAGTCATCGCTGATATGGAGCGTGCTGCCATCGAGGTCAGCCATCTGCTTCTGGAGCGTCGCGGTAAGGAAAAACGGTCCCCGGCGGATGCCGCCAAACACTGATTTAAAACGTCGTGAGTCTATCCCGCAGATATCCGAGCAAACCGGCCTTTCTTTATTTTGCGCCGACGATTGATCTTTGCCTGATCCTTATTTTTTTCATTATTCTGAGCACCAATTTTCTGCTCCAGCCTGGCGTCGCTGTTAATGTGCCACTCTCGCCATTTGCTCTGGCGCCTTTGCGCAATCCCCAGGTAGTCAGCCTTACGGGTTCTCCAAAGCCTGAGCTGTATTTTCAGAATCATAAAACTACGCTGGATGAGCTTCGCCAGCATCTCCAGGATCGTCCGGAGGCTGTTGCCAATACCGCACTCATTATAAAAGCCGATCGCAGTGTTCCGTATGAGCGAGTCACGGCGGTTACAAACCTGGCCCTGGAGCTGGGCATCTCTGTTATCCTGGCTACGGATGAAAACTGACCCGTCCAGCCTTTTATTCAGATGGCCTCAAAAGCATATCCTTCGTGTCATGTTTCCGCTGATGGTTATCGTCAGTCTGGCTTTGCATCTCGCTTCACTGGTGGTTTTTCAAATCGTTTATCCTCCGGCTTCACAAGGAGCTTATCACCCGGCATCGGTATTGGCTGTTCTTCAAACGACGCCCCGAGCCGACGTTTTTTACGCCTGGCTTGAGGCCTCCGATCCTTCTGTTTTTTCTCAGTATCAACCCGATAAACGCGAGCTTTTCCAGCTTCCGGAAATTTCTTTCAAGCCCAGCTTCGACACTCATCGCCCGGATATTCTTGTCCCCGAAATACAAAGCCCGAGAGTCCTGCCGCCAGAACGAATTTTTGAATTTCTCGCGGATACAGAAAGCGGCCTGGTACGCCACTCGACAAACGATGTCATCCCTCCTCCACATCCCGTAACCAGGGTTGAGGGCACCGGTTCTCTTGCAAATATCGACTGGCTACAACCCGATATGACTCTGCTCCGACGTCCGCCAAACGAGTTTCCCGCTCCGACTGTTCTGGATGTAGCACTCTCGCCTGAAAATGAAATTCGCTACATTTTTCTCCAAAAATCCAGCGGCAGTGAAGCACTCGATCAGCTTGCCCGACAGACCTTGCTGAAAACACCTGTCGAAAACAAAGCCCAAAGTCAGCAGCCATCCGGACCCTTAACCTGGGGCTCCGTTTGGTTCCTCTGGGGACCTGACGTTTTTCCGCAAACAACTCTCCCATCCTCATGATTCCCGTATCGCCAAGTGGCTTTGTTTTTATTTACCTGTTTATTTTTCTGGCAGGGATTTTTTTCTTTTGGATCACCTATGATCTGATGCTAAAAAAACGCCGTAGTGAAAATTTATCCCGTCGTATCCAGTGCCGCCTCTGCGGTATGGAGTTTGAAAATTTTGACGAAGAGCAAAATTACGACGCTGGGAAAAACAAAGACGGTTTGCCACTACCCTGCCCACGCTGCGGAGCTTTGACCGAGCGCACAAGTCATCATTCTTTTTTATGATTAATTTTCGAAGTTTTTGCTCTGCAAAGCTTAAGGAATTATGCGATTTTTATTGCCAAATTCTCTCCCCATGACACCAAGTAAGGGGCTTGAGCACTCAACCCGAATACAAACAAGTTAAATTATGAATCAAAGAAGAGTCGTTGTTACTGGCTTAGGAGTCATTTCACCCATCGGTAACGATGTTGATACCTTTTGGAAAAACCTCACTGAAGGAAAGAATGGAATCACCCCCTTCAAAGCCTTTGATTCAACAAACTTTGACTGCAAAATCGCCGGTGAAGTTCAGGACTTTGTGCCTGCTCCCTATTTTAAAGTTCCCAAAACAGCACGACGCACGGACCGCTTCACACAGTTCGGAGTCGCAGCCTCCAAAATGGCACTCGAAGACTCCGGAATTGACCTCGAAGCCGTTGACCGGGACCGCTTTGGTGTAATCATTGGCAGCGGTATCGGCGGCCTGCGCAGCATGGAAGACGAAAGCCAACGCCTCCTGGAGCGAGGCCCCTCCCGCGTCTCGCCCTTCACCATTGCAATGATGATCAGCAACATGGCAAGCGGACTTGTTTCGATGGAATACAATCTGCGTGGTCCAAACATGACGATTGTGACCGCCTGCGCCACAGCAAATAATTCTCTCGGTGAAGCCTGGCGCATCATCAAATTTGGAGATGCCGACGTCTTCCTGGCCGGAGGCTGCGAAGCGACGATCACCCCTCTGGGCGTAGCCGGATTTGCCTCGATGAAAGCTCTTAGCTGCCGCAACGACGAACCCGAAAAAGCCTGCCGCCCCTTCGACCGCGACCGCGACGGCTTTGTGATGGGCGAAGGTGCCGGCATTCTCATGCTTGAGGAATACGAACACGCCAAAAAACGCGGTGCTACCATTTACTGCGAACTCGCCGGCTACGGTGCCTCGGCAGATGCTTTTCACATGACCCAACCTCTTCCCGATGGCGAAGGCGCAGCCCGTGCAATGGCTCTCGCCATGAAGCACGCCGGAGTCAATCCCGAAGATATCGACTACATCAATGCGCATGCGACCTCGACCCCGCTTGGCGATATTTGTGAGACAAAAGCCATCAAACAGGCTCTCGGTGAATTTGCAAAATCGGTAGCCATCAGCTCCACAAAATCCTGCACCGGCCACCTCCTGGGAGCAGCCGGAGGCGTCGAACTCGCCGCCAGCATCCTGGCACTTAGGCACGGAGTTATTCCTCCTACCATCAACCTCGATAATCCCGATCCGGAATGCGACCTCGACTACGTGCCGCACACGGCCCGCGAGAAAAAACTCGATGTCGTGCTAAGCAACTCCTTCGGTTTCGGCGGTCACAATGCGACGCTGATCGCACGACGTGTTTAATTCCACTTCGCTTTCAAAGGTAATACATTTCGAATCCAAGGCCAGGCAGTCAGCGAGGTTTTGTCCGGCCTCCCTGCCGAAAAGCAGGTTTTCAGGCGTGCCCTTTAATGACTCCGCAGTTTCCCTTCTTTCAGGTCAAAAATTTTAGCTGTAGCACCATGATCTCGCCAGTCGAGCATGGTTGTCGTAATCAAAGTCTGCGCTGCTCCGGGAAAAATGGAGAGTAAACGATTTCGTCGATCCCGATCCAGCTCTCCGAAAATATCGTCAATCAGCAAAAGAGGTGGCATACCCGTCCGCTTTTGCAGAAGTTGGGTTTGTCCGATTCGCAGGGCAAGGGCAATTGTTCGCTGTTGTCCTTCGGAAGCAAACTCTGCTGCCGGACGTCCTTCGAGAGAAAGCGAAAAATCATCCCGGTGTGGTCCGATACCTGTTTGTCGCAGGCGTTCATCTTTTTCACGATTTGCCGCAAGGGCTGCCAGCATTTCTTCTTCCGTCGCCGCTTCTGTATTCGGAAAAAAACGGACGCCGACTTCATCATCACGATTGCTGATTGCCGTTGCGGCTTCACTAATAAACGGGGCCAGCTCCAACAACATCTCGTGTCGTGTGCGAACCAGAAAACTCCCCATGCGGCTCAGTGCTTCGTGCCAGGCTTCGATCTCCTGCCAGGGGCGCCCTTGTTTTAACAGGTAATTTCGCGACCGAAGGGCACGCTCGTAACCCCGCAGAGCTGCCAGGTAACCTGCTACCGTTTGGGCACCCAGAAAATCGAGATAGCGTCGACGCCCTGCACCACTCCCTCGAACCAGGTCGATGTCTTCGTTTGAAAACCAGGAGACCCGGGCGACGCTGAGATACTCCTGGCTCTTTGATTGCAGCACCGAATCCATTTCAGTTTTTCGTCCGCCTGCTCCCCATTTAAAATGCAGGTGCTGATCGTAAAGGCGTCCGTCCAGGCTGGCCGCATCTGCTCCGAAACGAATGCATTGTTTCAGCGTGCGGGTGCGGGGCGACTGCAGCCGTGCCAGCATACAGACTGCTTCCAGAATGGAGGTTTTGCCCTGAGCATTTTGCCCGACGAGAAAGTTAACTCCGGCTTCCGGCTGGAACTCCAAAGTCTCAAAACATCGAAAATCCCGAAGTCGAAGTTCGCTTAACATGCTGCACGAGATAAGCCGCAAAAAACTGCATTTTCAATATTTCTTCGGCAGGAAATTTACGAAAACAGATAAAGAGCACAGACTTTTCAGAATTGTTTTGGGTAAAGAGTTGCATGTTCGCTTTCTCCAGGTCATGAAAAAGTCTTACCAGCTCACCTACCTTGGAAAGTTTTCATAAACCGAAACATGAATGCGGAGTCTTTGCCGTTTTTGGACATCCAAATGCCGCGATACTGACTTACTACGGACTTTTCGCCCTTCAGCACCGCGGCCAGGAAAGTGCGGGAATTGTCTGCTGCAACGGCGACGAGTCACACTTCCGAACTCACAAAGGCATGGGACTCGTTTCTCAGGTTTTTCGTCAGGATGTTCTCGAAACTCTCAAGGGTTCACGTGCCATTGGACATGTGCGTTACTCCACGACGGGTTCGAGTAACATCATTAACGCACAACCCTTTCTGGTCGATACAGAACGAGGTCAGTTAGCCATTGCTCATAATGGAAACATTGTAAATGCCGTTCAGCTTCGCCACGAACTCGAAGCCTCGGGTTCCATTTTTCAGACGACTGCCGACAGCGAGATTGTCCTCCATCTTCTTGCCCAGCCCGAGGGGGCCCGCAATCCTCTGGCCGCCCTCCGTCGCCTTGAAGGGGCATTCTCCATGGTACTCATGGGCGAAAAAGAAATCATCGGTTTTCGGGATCCGAATGGTTTTCGCCCTCTCAGCCTCGGGCGCCTGGGAGATGCTTACATACTGACTTCTGAAACCTGTGCGCTGGACCTCATCCAGGCCGAATACATCCGCGAAATCAAACCCGGTGAGGTTGTCATCATCGATGAAAACGGCTGCCGCTCCGAGTTTCCTTTTCCGAAACGGCGCGAGGCCTTTTGTATTTTTGAATACGTTTATTTTGCCCGGCCCGACAGCGATATTGGCGATGTAAATGTAAAAGCTGCCCGTGTCGAAATGGGACGTGAACTCGCTCGGCGACACCCGGTGGATGCAGACGTAGTCGTCCCGGTTCCGGACTCCGGAGTTTATTGTGCGATGGGGTTTGCCGACCAGCTTGGCATTCCCTTCGAGATGGGATTCGTGCGCAACCACTACATCGGGAGGACTTTTATTCAGCCCAGTCAGATGATCCGCGACTTCAATGTCCGGGTAAAACTAAACCTCATCGGTGAATCCGTTCGCGGCAAGCGTGTGGTCGTGATCGATGATTCCATCGTCCGGGGAACCACAGCACGGGCACGTGTCGTCAACCTCCGCGAGGCCGGCGCCGCAGAAGTCCACATGCGTGTGAGCTGTCCGCCGCACAGGCATGCCTGCTACTACGGTATTGATTTTCCCGATGCTGAGAAACTCCTGGCCAATCAGTGCAGTATTGATGAAATCTGCAATTATCTCGGTGCGGACAGCCTTGGATACCTCGATCTTGAGGGAATGGTGGCTGCAACGGGCCGCGACAAAAATTCCTTTTGTCTCGCCTGCTTCAATGGCGACTATCCCGTAGCCTTTGATCCATCGGTTGATAAACTTGCGATGGAAAAACGTCGTCACAGCCGTGGGCTTCTCGAAGATGACAAGAGCCAGCCACCTCTTTTCGGAAAAAGCAGTTTATGAAAAAAAAGAAAGCCTATACCGCAGCCGGTGTCGATGTGGACCTCGGCAATAAAGTAAAAGCCGGAATCCAGCGAGCCGTCCGTGCAACCCAGGGGCCGGAAGTGCTGGGAAAAATCGGCGGCTTTGGCGGCCTCTTCCAGCCCGATTTAAAGGGGTTGAAAGAACCCGTTCTCGTCTCCAGTGTGGATGGTGTCGGTACAAAACTCAAAATCGCTTTCGCCACGGGGCGTCACGACACCATCGGGCAAGACCTTGTGAATCACTGCATCAACGACATCGCTGTCATCGGAGCACGCCCCTTGTTTTTTTTAGACTATCTGGCAGCCGAACGTTTGGAGCCAGAAGTATTTGCAGATATTTTAAAAGGATTCTCAAAAGCCTGCCGAGCTGCCGGATGCGCCATCGTTGGCGGCGAAACTGCCCAGATGCCAGGCATGTATCGACGAGGCGAATACGATGTGGCCGGAACGATAGTCGGCATCGCAGATAAGAAAAAGCTTCTTGACGGCTCGCGTATCCGTCGCGGCGATGTGCTAATCGGTCTCCCGTCAAACGGACTTCATACCAACGGCTATTCCCTCGCCCGAAAGGTGCTTTTTGAAAAAGCAGGGTTCAAAATCACCAGCAAAATAGCAGGTCTCACGAAATCGCTTGGCGAAGAGCTTTTGCGTGTTCATCGAAACTATCAGCCCACGCTGGCGGCTCTTCCCTCTCGGCAACTGCTTGGTGCAGCCCACATCACAGGTGGGGGACTCATCGATAATCTGCCCCGTGTTTTGCCGACAGGGACGGCTGCACAAATCGAAGCTGCAGCCTGGAAGGTTCCGGCGATTTTTAAAATCATTGCCGAAAAGGGAAAGGTTGATCCGCTCGAAATGTATCAGGTTTTTAATATGGGAATCGGCATGGTCCTGTTTGTAAGGCCAGCCAGCGCACGGGCTGTTTGCAAGGCGACTTCCGGACGTATAATTGGTCGAATTGTCGAAGGCGAGCAGGATGTCAGAATTTGTTTCTGAGCCTTCATTGTGAGAAAGCTGATTGAGAAGACGAGCCGCAAAAAGGCTCTGAGTGTCGGTCTGGGCGTTGGATTGACCGGAGGTGTTTTGCTGGCTCTGCGCTATGGTTTTCGGCGCCCGCGACGCACGGAAATACCGGATAGTTTATCACCGGCGATCTTTGCCAGTCGCATCGCTGCAACCAGTCTGGGAGAAATGGTTTACCACACCTCGGGGAGCGGCCAGCCTGTGATTTTCTTACACGGGATTTATCCCGGTGCTTCGTCCTATGAGTGGTCAAAAGTTTACTCTCACTTTGCCGGGGGATACGAAGTAATCGCTCCGGACCTGATTGGGTTCGGTGAGAGTCAGCGTCCGAAATATACGCTTGATGCAGCGGACTACGCTCAAAGCCTGGTGGAGTTTTTGCACGAAGTCTGCCAGGGGCGCCGGGCTGTTTTGGTAAGCTCCGGTATCGGAGCACAGTTTGCTTTCTTACTCGCCTCACAGCATCCGGAATTATTTTCCCAAATGATCACCTGGCTTCCACTGGGAATTGCCGCACCGCTGCGTCAGAATCGCGCACGTCGTATCATGGGGATCGGTCGTATGCCGCTGCTGCGTTCTTTCGTTTGGAGAAATTATCTTTCAAAGCCCCGGTTTGTACGCTCATGGCTTGAAGAGATCGGCTTTAGAGACCCGGAGCAAATCGATCCGAAAACAGTTCGCGTTCTCTCTCTGTGTGCTTCTCTGCCCGGAGCAGATCGTGTGATATGGGCCTTTTTACGCGGACGTCTTTCCGCCAGTCTAAGCGAACGCCTGGAAAATTTTCCGGTTCCCACAACTATTTTCTGGCCTGAAAAATCTGACCTTTTCTCAGAAAAAGAAATCCTCGCCGTTATGGAAAAGCTGCCACAGGCCAGGCTTAAACGAATTCCTGATCACGGGATACTGGCACCTTTGGCGGTCCCGGATTATTTTTCTCAGATTATCCGGGAAAGTACAGAACTGCAGTTGCTCGAATCGTAGAAAAACAGGTCGTCATACTTGTGGCCGACGCCCGCTTTTTTTATCCTGGTTCTAGTAAGATTTTGCCCAGACGACGCGTTGTTTGCTGGGGTTTCCGCTAAAGGGACAGGTGCCGGGGTCTTTGGGGAATTCATCGTCATCCGGGATGCAGCGAATGGTGACCTTCAGATCGTTTTTGATTTGTTCTTCGACCTCGACAGAGCCGTCCCAGTGGGTGAGTGCGAAGCCGCCGTGGATTTCGGGTTTGTTAGTATTCTTTGGCGTAAAGAAGGAGTAAAAATCCTCGTTGCTGTCGATGGTTCGCGTGTTTTCCTGGCGGAAGGCAGTGGCTTTTGCCAGGAGCTCGCCCTGGATTTCCTCAAGGATGGCGGGCAGTTTCGCGGGGAGTTCGTCGAAGTGGATAAATTCTTTCTCGTTGGCGGGACGGTCGCGACGTGAGAGGGCGACCGTTTTTTTCTCCAGATCGCGAGGGCCGATTTCGAGGCGAATCGGTGCGCCCATTTTGACCCATTCCCATTTTTTGACACCACCTCCGAGATCGCGTTTGTCGATTTCGACACGCAGGGGCTCGTCCCGGAAATGACAGCCGTGGAGTGAGCGGGAAAGCCGGGCAGCAGCAGCAAGCACAGCATCCCGCGTGTCTTCTTTTGGTGTGATGGGGAGGATAACAATTTGTGAGGGGGCGATGCGAGGCGGCAGGATAAGGCCGTCGTCGTCGCCGTGAGCCATGATGAGGGTGCCGATGAGGCGGGTGCTGACGCCCCAGCTTGTGGTCCAGGCGTATTCTGTTTCACCGCTGCGGGAGGCAAACTGAATACCGGAAGCTTTGGCAAAATTCTGTCCGAGAAAGTGCGAGGTGCCGGCCTGGATGGCTTTTTTATCCTGTACCATAGCTTCGATACAGAGGGTGGAAACAGCACCGGGGAAACGTTCGCCGGCAGATTTCTCCCCGGTAATCACGGGGATGGCGAGGTAGTCGCGGGCAAAGTTTTTGTAAACACCCAGCATGCGTTCAGTTTCTTCGATAGCTTCTTGTTCGGTTTCGTGCACGGTGTGGCCTTCCTGCCATAGGAATTCGGCTGTGCGGAGGAAAAGGCGGGGGCGCATTTCCCAGCGGACGACATTGGCCCACTGGTTGATGAGGATGGGGAGGTCGCGCCAGGATTGGACCCATTTGGCGTAGCTGGCTCCGATGATGGTTTCGGAGGTTGGGCGGACGATAAGGGGTTCGTTCAGCGGACTTGATGGGGTGAGCTGGCCGTCCTGGAGTTCAAGTCGGTGATGGGTGACGACGGCGCATTCTTTGGCGAAGCCTTCGACGTGTTCGGCTTCTTTTTGCAGGTGGCTCAGGGGGATAAAGAGGGGGAAGTAAGCATTTTTGTGGCCGGTGGCTTTGAACATGCCGTCGAGGACGGATTGCATGTTTTCCCAAAGGCTGTAGCCCCAGGGTTTGATGACCATGCAGCCGCGAACGTCGGAATTCTCAGCGAGGTTGGCGGCTTTGATGAGTTGCTGATACCACTCGGGGAAATCGTCGCTGCGTGTGGGTGTGATGGCGGTTTTGGTCATGTCAGGTTTTGTGTTGGCAATACCATTCCACGAATTTTGGAATGCCCTGAGAGATTTTTGTTTGCGGGTTATAGCCGATGAGGTGGCGAGCTTTGGTAATGTCTGCGCAGGTGCGCGGCATATCGCCGGGCTGTTCGGGGAGTTGCTCAATGAGAGCTTTTTTACCAAGATTTTTTTCGATTTGTGCGATGAGCGTGTTCAGGGTTGTTGTTTCGCTTTCGCCAAGATTAAAGACGTCAAAATTTTTATCACGGTAATTGATAGCACCTATGACTCCATCGACGATATCGTCCACGTAAGTGTAGTCACGGCGCGTGTTGCCATCTCCGAATTTTGGAATGGGCTGGCCCTGGTCGATCATATGGGTGAATTTATAAATGGCGAGGTCGGGGCGTTGTGCAGGTCCGTAAACGGTGAAGAAGCGCAGGCAGATCGTGCGCATGTCGTAGAGGTGCGAGAAATTTGCGCAGAGCTGTTCACCCGCGAGTTTGGTTGCAGCGTAGGGACTCAGCGTGCGTGGCAGGGGCATATTTTCGGAAAAGGGAATCGTCTCGGCCAGTCCGTAAACTGAGGAACTGGATGCAAAAATAAAATGTTTACATCCCGCGTTGTTTGCAGCCTCCAGGAGATTAAATGTGCCCGTGATATTGGTATCGAGATAGAGCCTGGGTTTTTGAATGGAGGGACGGACGCCAGCCCGGGCGGCGAGGTGAATTATCGTATCAAAGGTGCCTTCGCTGATGAGTTTTGTAACGGCAGCATTATCGGTGATGTCTGCTTCGATAACCTGTAGGCGGGCACCGTTTACGGATTTTTTGGCAGCGGCCTGCTGGTTCGTGATGTTGTCACGCTTAATCTGCGGATCGTAGAAGTCGTTAAAATTATCAATAATGCTGACATCGTGCCCCTCGGAAAGCAGGCGAGATACAATGTGGCTGCCAATAAATCCAGCGCCTCCGGTTACCAAAAATTTCATCTGCATAAAGAAGCCAGGTGTTAGGGCAATCAGCAAGTTTTAATTTTTGTGAAAGTGGTGTGCCGGAAGGTGAGAGCGGGATGGAAAGACAGGCTCCCAATTAAAAAAATATCTGTCAGCCCAGGTTTTGCACAGAACAGGTAATTTTGATTCAAGGGCAGCTCAAAAGCCGTGCTTGCTGTGCAGTCAGCAGAAATTAATGCAGGGATTACCGGCGGCGGGACTCGAACCCGCACACCCGTGAGGATAACGGATTTTAAGTCCGTTGCGTCTGCCATTCCGCCACGCCGGCTTTTTTGCTTTCTGATAATAAGCGACAAGGCTCTGCCTCATCAAAAAGCGAAAGGGACTTCTTACACTTAAATTTTTTGGGATGCCAGGCATTTCGGACTCAACTTTCAACCCGGGGTTTCTGATGCGGGAAGAGGATGACGTCACGAATGCTTTCGGCACCAGTGAGCATCATGACGAGGCGGTCGATACCGATACCGATACCTCCGGCAGGTGGCATTCCGTATTCCAGGGATGTCAGAAAGTCCTGATCGATGTCCTGAGTTTCTTCACCCGACTGTTCTTCGAGGCGCTTCCGCTGAATTTCAGGGTCATTCAGTTCGGAGTATCCCGGCGAAATTTCCTGGCCGTTTATGATGAGTTCGTAAACATCGACAAGGCTGTCGTCATCACGATTTTGCCTGGCGAGCGGAACGAGTTCTTTTGGAACATGGGTCACGAAGACCGGATCGATCGTTTTTTCTTCGACGAGTTTTTCAAAAATTTGCTGGGTTAGTTCAAAGTCTTCATGACAGTGGCTGAGGTCGAGTTTCAGCTCCTTCCCGCGTTCGCGTTTGCTTTCGGAATCGCGTGCGAACCAGCCTGGCTCGACTTCCTCGATGAGGTCCTGGTAGCGTGCCCGTTTCCAGGGGCGAGCGAGATTGATTGTCTTTTTTACATTTCCGTCGGCATCTTTGTGTTCGATTTGCAGACTGCCTGCGATGCTCTCGGCGAGGTGGCAAATCAGCTCTTCGACCATGTCAGCCATCGTTTCAAAATCCGCACAGGCCCAATAGGCTTCGAGCATTGTAAATTCGGGGTTATGGCGGCGGGATATCCCTTCGTTACGGAAGTTACGATTGAGTTCAAAGACGCGTGGCATACCGGCGACGAGGAGACGTTTCAGATACAACTCGGGTGCAATGCGAAGGTAAAGATCGAGGCTCAGCGCGTTGTGGTGTGTTTTAAAAGGCTGGGCGGCAGCTCCTCCGGCGATACTTTGCATCATGGGAGTTTCGACCTCGAGAAAATCGCGATCTTCCAGAAAGCGGCGGATTTCGCGAATGATGCGGATGCGTTTTGCAAAAACTTCCCGCGACTCCGGATTGGCGATGAGGTCGAGGTAGCGTTGACGGTATTTAACTTCCGTGTCGGTGACGCCATGCCATTTGTCCGGCAGCGGACGCAGCGACTTTGAGAGGACGGTGAAGGTCGCGGCTTTCAGGCTTGGCTCACCCGTTTTGGTGGTGAAGCACTCACCCTCCACTCCGATAAAATCTCCGATGTCCAGTTGCCCGAAGATGGCGAATTTTTCCGGACCGACCTGCTTCGCATTGAGGTAAACCTGAAGGCGTCCTGTAAAATCGGAAAGGTCGATAAAGTGGCTTTTCCCCATGTCGCGATGGGCGGTGATACGTCCGGCCAGGCGAAATTTTTTCCCTTCCTCAAACTGTTCCCGGAGTTTACCCACAGTGCCGTCTGTTTCAAAACGTCCACCAAACGGGTCCACACCTGCCTCGCGAATGGCAGCGAGTTTCTGCCGACGAACGGCTATCAATTCCTGTAACGGCGAATTTTCCATAGGCTGAAATAAAGCCTCGCTCCGAGGGGAAACGCAAGGAAGCTTACAAATTTTTATTCACCAAAAAAATTGCACCTCCAAAAAAAAATTGCGAATCTGCTGATTTTTATCCCTTCATCCCCGCCATGAATCAAAAAATTACATGATCATCCGCAAATCCTCCTGGCTGGCCAGTGCTGCCAGTTTCAAGCAATGCCCTGCAAGCCATTCGCCCGAGTTTGCATTTATCGGTCGATCCAATGTCGGCAAATCCTCTCTGATCAATGCCCTGACAAATTCCAAAGGTCTCGCCAAAGTCTCGGCGACCCCTGGCAAAACACGTCTCATCAATTTTTTTTCGATCGATCAGCGTTGGAATCTCGTTGATCTGCCGGGTTACGGTTACGCAAAAGTCGGTCGCAAGGAGCGTGCTGGCTTCGCAAAAATCATCACCGACTACCTGCAAAAACGCCAAAACCTGAGCGGCACTTTTGTCCTCATCGATTCCCGGCATTCCCCTCAGCGCATCGATCTGGAATTTCTTCACTGGATGGTTTCGGCAGGGCTTCCTTTCATTCTGGTTTTTACAAAAACCGATAAGCTTTCTGCCGCTGCCGCTGAAAAAAATAAAGACGCATTTCTCGCTGCACTGCAAAGCGTCGCCGACGATATGCCCGACTACATTTTCAGCTCGGCAAAACTTGGCAAGGGCCGCAAAGAAATCCTGGATATTATTTCCGCAAGTCTCGATCAGCAAAAAGCGGACCACAAAACCTCCACGCCGACATGACCCTGGATGCTCTCGGCTGGAACTCCCGTCACGCCCGGGAATGGGAAAAATACGAGACTACCGACTGGCAGCCCGCCCGCCTCATTCGCGACAACAAAATCACCTACGGTGCGCTGCTGGCAGACGGATGTGAACTCGAAGTCGTCATGGGCGGAAAAGTTTACCATGATGCTCAGACCGATGCCGATCTCCCTGCTGTCGGCGACTGGGTTGCCGTCGAGGTCGGCGGCGAGAATGAAGAACATGTTATCCGCGCTCGCCTCCCGCGCCAGACCTGTCTCTCTCGCAAAGCCTCCGGGCGCAGCACCGAAGAGCAGGTCATCGCGGCAAATGTCGATGCGGTTGTCGTCGTTACCGATGCCGAAGCTGACCTCAATTTGCGTCGTCTGGAGCGTTACTTTGCGATCATCGGACGCAGTGGCGCCGAGGCCATTGTCCTAATCAACAAAATGGATTTATTTTCCGAAGAGCAAAAAAAAGAAGCCGTCGCAGCCGTTTGCAATCTCAACCCAAGTGCAAGTGTTCACCTCACCAGCATCACTGATACCAGCAGCCTGGATATTTTAAAAAACCACCTTGAGCACGGTCGCACCCTCGCTTTTATCGGCTCCAGTGGCGTTGGTAAATCAACCCTCATCAATCATTTTCTCGGTGGCGATTACCAGTGGACCAGCGAAGTAAATGCCACCACCGGCAAGGGACGCCACACGACAACCGCCCGCGAACTCATGGTTCTTCGCAGCGGCGGCATCCTCATTGACAACCCTGGAATCCGCGAGGTTCACATGTGGACCGACGAGGTCACTCTGCGCGAGCATTTTGCCGATCTCGAAGAACTAGCTGCAACCTGCAAATTCAACGACTGTCGTCACGAACCGAAAAGTGCGGGATGCGCCATTCGTGCAGCAATTCAAAATGATGTTCTTAGTGAAAAACGACTCGCTGCCTTTTTAAAGCTCGACGAAGAAATAGCCAGCCTCCGCGCCAAACGTAAAAAACGCCAGCTCACCATATCCCGCCGAACCCGACGCGACGCCGACAGCAAAACCCGCAGGGAACACAAACAGCATACCAAAACGCTGGAACGACATCACCCTCGGTATACGGAAAATACAGACGACGACTATTAAGCAAAGATCGCGTTCATCAGGGAAACATGCGTAATTTACCTGGCGAAAATTATGCGAATTCTGCGGTTCCGGGCGAACTCAACTGGCCGGAAAAGCTCATTCAACTATTTTTGGGTGTACCCTTGAAGGTAATCAAAAACCGTCGTTAGATTTTATTTGCTTTTCTGGTGAATGTGCGGCGACTATCGAACAAGTGTTTCGTATGATTACAAAGTTCTTCCGGCTTTACCGATTTTTGTCTCCTCTCCGGGAAGAGGCCGTTTTGTCTGGGGTTTCAATTCGCAGTGTTGCGTTTTGCTGCCTGGCATTTGCTTTGTTTTTTACCGTGGATTTGTCGGCAGCGACGCCCGATTTGCCGGAGTATCCTATTACGAATATTTTTGATCCGGTTTCCACTCCGGCGGAATCGATTCGCGAGGCGGCGATTTTTGTCCTGGGTATCACGGCGGCGATTTTTGTCATCGTAAGCGGTTTGCTGGTTTATGCTTTGTTTAAATTTCGCCGTGTTGCTGGTGACGATGATTCTGAGCCGGCGCAGGTTTATGGTGGGACGCAGATTGAGATGGCCTGGACGGTTATTCCTGTTTTGATTACGCTGGTTTTGATCCTGGTGGCTGCTCGCAGTATTGGCGAGATTCAGAATGCTCCGATGCCCGAGGACGCTCTCGAAATCCGCCTCGTAGGGCATCAGTGGTGGTGGGAGGTGCACTATCCCGAGCTTGGAATCGTGACGGCCAACGAGATTCATGTGCCGGTAAGTTCGGAGGAGAAGCGACGGTTGACGCATTTTAAATTGCAGTCTGCGGATGTGATTCACAGTTTCTGGATGCCACAACTCGCGGGAAAAACGGACCTGTTTCCGAATCACGATAACTACACCTGGATCGAGCCGATGCGCACCGGGGTGTATTTCGGAAACTGTGCGGAATACTGTGGCACGCAGCATGCAAATATGCTTCTGCGTGTAGTTGTTCACACGCCGGAGGATTTTGAAAAATGGGTGCAGGAGCAAAAAGCACCCGTGGTTTTTGACGAAGGTGTTGCCGCAGGGAAGGATGCGTTTTTTGATACGGCCTGCATCAATTGTCACCGAATTGGTGGAACGATTGCCGAGGGTGTTTTTGGGCCGGACCTTTCGAAATTTGCCACGCGTATGAATCTCGGCGCGGGTATTCTTCCGCTGACTCGCGAAAATGTTCGTGACTGGGTGCACGACCCGCAGAAACATAAACAGGGTGCGCTCATGCCGGATATGAAACTGAGCGACGAACAGGTGAACTCCATCACCGATTTTTTGATGACTTTAAAATAACCCGCTATGCCAAACGGAACTTCCACTGCTGATTTACCGCTCTCCTCGCCCGCGCCGGGTGGGGTACTTCCGTCCGCGTATTCCTCTTGGTTTTCGGATATTGCCTCCACGGTAGATCATAAAAAAATTGGTCTGATGTATATCGGTTCGGGCCTGCTCTTTTTTGCCCTGGCCGGAGTGCTTGCTGGGCTGATGCGGATTCAGCTTGCGATCCCGGAAAACGACTTTCTGGCCCCCGATGTTTTTAATCGCTTCTTTACGATGCACGGGACGACGATGGTCTTTCTGGTCGGGATGCCGATCATTACAGGCATGGCGAATTACCTGGTTCCGCTGATGATTGGTGCGCGGGACATGGCCTTTCCGCGCCTGAATGCGTTTGGTTTCTGGATTTTCTTTTTTGGCGCGTGTTTGCTGTATTTCAGTTACATTGGCTCGGAGGGACTTTATGGTGCGGGATCGGCGCCGGACGTGGGATGGTTTGCTTACGCACCGCTCACGGGGCGCGCTTTTTCGCGGGGAAACAGCACGGATTACTGGATTCTGAGTATTTTTTTGACAGGTGTGGGCAGCATCACGGCTTCGGTAAATGTCCTGGCGACCGTCTTTAGTCTTCGCTGTCGCGGAATGACCCTCGGTAAAATGCCGGTCTTTGTCTGGCTGATGGTCGTGGTTGCTTTTCTGATTTTGATAGCACTTCCTCCGCTGTCGGCCTGCCAGATCATGCTGCTGCTGGATCGCTTTCTCGGAGCAAATTTCTTTAATACCCAGGCCGGTGGTTCCGCCGTCCTGTGGCAGCATTTCTTTTGGATTTTCGGGCACCCCGAGGTTTATATTTTAATACTTCCCGGCTTTGCGGCGGCTTCGGAAATTATCCCGGTATTTTCGCGGAAGCCGATATTTGGTTATCCCGTGATGGTTGCGGCGTCGGTGATGATTGCGTTTATCAGCCTCGGCGTCTGGGCGCACCATATGTTTGCCGTGGGGATGAGCTCGATGTCTAATACCTTTTTTGTGATCTCGACTTTGCTGGTCGCGGTTCCTACGGGCATTAAAATTTTCAACTGGCTGGGCACAATCTGGGGCGGAAAGATTCGCTTTGAGCTGCCCATGATGTTTTGTATCGCCTTTCTTTTTCAGTTTCTCATTGCGGGGTTGACGGGTGTGATGCTCGCAATGGCTCCCTTTGACTGGCAGTTGACGGATTCCTATTTTGTCGTAGCGCATTTTCATTATGTTCTGATCGGCGGGTTGTTGTTTACGGTTTTTGCAACGATCTATTACTGGTATCCCAAAGCGATTGGCAGGATGCTCAACGTCCGTCTCGGCAACCTGCACTTTTGGTTTTTTCTCATCGGTTTTCATCTCACGTTTGGACCGCAGCACATCGCTGGTATCATGGGAATGCCGCGCCGCGTATTTACTTACGAAGCCGGACGCGGGTGGGAGATATGGAATCTGATTTCGAGTATCGGCGTCATTTTTCAGGCTCTTGGAGTTTTATTCTTTATCTTCAACTTACTTTACTCTTACTGGCGCGGGAAAAAAGCCGGCGACGATCCCTGGGACGCATGGACCCTGGAATGGACGACCACTTCTCCGCCGCCGAGTTACAATTTTGAAAAAGAACCCGTTGTGCGCAGTCGCCGCCCGCTTTGGGATTTGAAGCACCCTGACGACCCGGATTGGAAATACGAATGACTACGATCTCCCACACTTCAGATGAAATTCCGCAAAGGCAGAAACTCCCGTCCAAACGTAAAGTCGGGATGCTTGGGCTCATCATTGCAGAGTCTTCGCTGTTTACGATTTTTGTGGTGGCCTACGTTTTTTACCTGGGAAAAAGCCTCAATCCGCCGTATCCGAGTCAGGTCCTGGAGCTGCCGCTGCTTGCTTCGATATGCCTGTTTTCAAGCAGTTTCACGATCCTGCTGGCAGAGCGTGCTCTGAAAAAAAACAGTCGCCCTGTCTTCTTCGCGGGGTGGGGAATTACGATTTTGCTGGGTGCCGCTTTTATCACTTTCACCGCGCTGGAGTGGCGGCATCTCATTTTTGAAAAACACCTTTGGATCAGCACAAATGTTTTTGGTACAACTTTCTATTCGCTCGTCGGTCTGCACGCCTCTCATGTGATCATCGGACTCGTTTTGCTGACCGTAACTTTCATCTCCGGGCTACGCGGAAAAATCGACGCCTCTCACCACGAGCATGTTGAAATGGTTTCCTGGTATTGGCATTTCGTAGACGCCATCTGGCTCGTCGTGCTCACACTTGTTTACATCATAGGGGTCTGAAAAATATTATGCAGCAGGAATCAAAAAAAACGCATCACGCAGACTCAGCTTCGGAGCAGGGAGTTGATCTACCGGCTTCGACGGCCTGGCCGATGATGCTGGCTCTGGGGATCACCCTTGCCAGCGCGGGGCTTGTCACGAATGCCCTTGTCAGCATTGTGGGACTTATTTTTATCCTTGTTTCCGTGCGTGGTCTTTTCGGGCAGGTCTTTCCGCATTCGCGGCATGAGCGGGTGCCGCTGCGCCCACCCTCGGAGCGGGCGGTGGAGATTGTCGCGGCTCCTCAGAAAGTCGCTCATTTGAAAGCCGGAGAAAAACTACACCGCGTGCGTGTGCCGGTGGATATGCACCCCTACACGGCTGGGGTGATTGGCGGTCTGGTCGGTGCTGCAGTGATGGCTGCCCTGGCGATTGCTTACGGTCTGGTGACGCAGGGAAGCATTTGGTATCCAATCAATTTGCTGGCGGCAGCGGGCGTGCCAACCCTGGCAACGGCGGACCTCAAAACGCTGACGGAGTTCAGCTCGACGGGGCTGATTGTGGGCAGTGTGATTCACCTGTGCATGTCGGTCATCGTAGGCCTGCTCTACACCGTGATGCTCCCGATGCTTCCGAGAAAACTGAAATGGTTTTGGGCCGGAGTTGTCGCTCCGCTGATATGGACCGGAGTGATGCATTCCGTCATGCGAGTCATCGATCCGGCACTTGCGTCTCGCGTTGATTGGTTATGGTTTGTTTTGTGTCAGATTGCATTTGGACTTGTAGCCGGGTTTGTCATTTACAGAACGGAACGGGTCGAGACCATGCAAAGCTGGCCACTCGCCGCGAAGCTCGGTATCGAATCGCAAGACGGACCGGAAAAGGAGGACGCATGAAATTACTGATAAAAATCTCCTCCCTCATGTTGTGGTGTCTGATTTTTCAACTCGCCTCCTGTGACTGGATGCCGGGCTATCCGAAAAAATCCGACGTCTGGCAACCTTCGAGTGCAAACCTCGACTTCGACAGCCTTTTTAAAATCAACTGCCTAGCCTGCCACTCCGACGGCTCAAACCTGGCCGCATCTATGCCGCTTGCGGACCCGACTTACGCCAAATGGGTTCCCGCAGAAGTGCTGCACGATGTTATTTCAAACGGTCGCCCTGGCACGCCGATGCCTGCTTTTTCAAAGCCTCAGGGCGGCAACCTCACCGACGAGCAAATCGACATACTCGTCAAAGGAATCAAAAGCCGGGGAGAGCCTCTGCAACTAGCCGAGGATATTCCGCCCTATTTCTCACCGACCCTGGGAGATGTCGCGCAGGGGAAAAAAGTTTTTACGGTGTATTGCGCGAAGTGCCACGCACAGGACGACTCGGATGAACCGGAGCCGGATTCCTTTATCCATCCGGCCTATCTGTCTCTCACGACGGATCAGTATATCCGCGGCATCATCGTCGTGGGGCATCCCGAGCTTGGTATGAAACCACTAGGAAAACGCATCAAAGGAAAGGCCATTTCCGATAAAGAAATTGCCGATATTATCGCCTGGATCGATACGTTTCGCCCGAGTTCAAATCCCGCCAAATTAAATCCCGAGCTTCCTGCGACAAATGAAACCGGAACCAACCAGCCCATCTATGAGTGAGGAAAAGCAACGTCCCTGCTGCCAGTCGGCACAACAAAACCCTGAGAGCAACGCCAACACCCAGGACAACCAAAACCGCCGAAATTTTTTACTGAAACTCGGCGTCGGTCTGAATGTCGTGGCGGGCGCCCTGGTGAGTGTTCCCATCGTGGGATATTTGTTTTCGAGTTTCGCAGAGAAAAAAAATCTTGAGTGGATCGATCTCGGAAAGGTCGATAAATTTCCACAAAACACAACACGCCTTGCCTCCTTTAAAAATCCCCACTCACGTACCTGGGACGGTGAGACGGCAGATATCCCCTGCTGGGTTCGCCGGATCGAAAACAACGACTTCCAGGTCTTTGCGATCAACTGCGCCCATCTCGGCTGCCCGGTCCGCTGGTTCGAGGAATCCAAGCTCTTCATGTGTCCCTGCCACGGTGGCGTTTATTACCAGGATGGTTCGCGTGCCTCGGGCCCACCACCGCGCGGACTCTTCGCTTACGAAACAAAAATCAAGAACGGGAGCCTTTTCATCAAAGGCGGCATGCTGCCCACGCTCTCCAACCCCGGAACAGCCGAATCCACGGACACCCCGGCCTGACAAATGAATTTTACGAATCGCATTGCTGAAGCTGCACAGGCCACTTTTGAGTGGCTCGACAAGCGGCTGTATCTGCAAAAAGTTTTCGATGCCACGGCCGGCCACAAAGTGCCAAAGACCTCCGGCTCCTGGTGGTATGTTTTTGGCAGCGCCACGCTGCTGTGCTTCTCGATCCAGATCATCACGGGAATTCTCCTCGCGCTTGTTTACGTCCCGTCCGGCGCGGAGGCTTACACCACGCTCCTCTACCTCAACTTCCAGCAACCCCTGGGCTGGTTCATCCGTGCGATGCACTCCTACGGATCGAACTTCATGGTTCTCTTCATGTGCATTCACATGACACAGGTCTTCCTCTTCGGAGCTTATAAATATCCACGCGAACTGACCTGGATTTCGGGAATTTTTCTCATGGTCTTTACGTTGGGCATGTCCTTCACCGGACAAATCCTGCGCTTCGATCAGGACGCCTACTGGGGGCTTGGCATTGGTGCTTCGATCATGGGCCGCGTACCCGTGATGGGACAGAGCCTGGTCAACATGATGCTCGGCGGCCCCATCATCGCGGGGGATACGCTGAGTCGTTTTTTCTCGCTGCATGTATTCGTATTGCCAGGCCTGATTATTGCGGTGATCAGTCTGCACCTGCGCCTGGTTCTGAAAAAAGGAATTAACGAATTTCCAAAACCCGGGACGGCTATTCGTCGAGAAACTTACGATGAGGAATACGAAGGAATTATAGAGAAAGAGGGCGTTCCATTTGTTCCGAAGGCCATCAGCAAGGATCTTATTTTCAGTGCGTTTGTGCTTTTGCTCATCATCGCCTGCTCTGCTTACTTTGGTCCTACCGGTCCGAACGGCCCGCCAAATCCGCTAGATATCAATACAGCGCCGCGTCCGGACCTGCCCTTTCTTTGGATTTTTGCCGTGGCTGCTTTGCTGCCGCCTTACATGGAGACGGTTGTGCTTTTACTCGGCCCGATGGTCATAGGAGTCATTCTCATTGCTCTGCCGTTTATTGACAATGTTGGTGAAAAAAGTGCTCTGCGACGTCCCTTTGCGGTGATCGTTACGGTTCTCGTCTGGCTGGCTTTGCTGACGCTGACTTATCTCGGGAAAACCTCACCCTGGTCTCCTCATATGGAAGCCTGGAGTCGCGATATAACTCCCGAAGAATTTATTGATGACCGTTCACCACTGGAGCTTCGCGGCAACCTTGTTGTGCAGTATAAACAATGCCGCAACTGCCATGCGATCGGCGATATCGGCGGAAAACGCGGTCCCGATCTGGCGGGAGTCGCCTCGCGGCTGACCGTGCCGCAGCTTACACGACAGCTCCTGCAGGGCGGTGGCAATATGCCGGCTTACGGGCACAATTTAACTCCGGCAGAAACGTCTGCCGTGGTTGCCTACCTCTCCTCACTGACCCCCGAGGCAGTCCCCGAGGCACTGGATTCGACCTTTCCGGCAAAGCCTCCCGAGGAAAAATCTGCCGAGACAGAATAGGGTGTAAATTTTTTGCGTAGTGAGTGAAGCTGCCTTTGCATCCTGGTCGTTGAATCCAGGTTGGCTGCTGCTCCTTTTGCCTGCAGCGTTTTTTTATTTTCGCGGCTGGTGGAGGCTGAGACGAATTTTGCCGCAGCGTTTTCCGGCGTGGAGGATGCTTTGTTTTATCGGTGGACTTTTGACTTTGTATGCGGCGGTGGCTTCGCCGCTGGATTCTTTTGCTTCGCTGTTGTTGCAGGCTCACATGGCACAGCACCTTTTGCTGACCATGCTGGCACCACCTCTGCTTTTACTGGGAAGCCCTCTGCTGCCGCTGCTGCGCGGACTTCCGCGAAACTGGGCGCACGCGGGGGTGGCTCCTTTGCTGAACTGGCTACCTCTGAAACGCATCGGACGCTTTCTGACCTGGCCACCTTTTGCGCTGGGGATTTTTATGTTCTCAAATATAGCCTGGCATATTCCGAGCTTCTATGACGCTGCGCTGAGTCGGAACAACGTGCATGAATTCGAGCATGCCTGCTTTTTTTTCACGGCTGTATTATTCTGGTGGCCGGTTGTTGCTCCTTGGCCTTTTCGGGAAAGCTGGCCACGCTGGAGCATGATTCCGTATCTGCTTTTGGCGGATTTGCAGAACACATTGCTCGCCGCCTTTCTCACTTTTTATGACGGAGTGATCTACGAGACTTATCGGTTGGCACCGCGTATTTTTGATGTAAGCGCAGCGGCAGATCAGGCGGCAGCAGGTGTTATCATGTGGGTTCCCGGATCGATGGCTTATTTTATTCCGGCGGCTTTTATTGCGATGAAGTTACTTTCTGTGCACAAAGGCGTAAGACCATCTGAGTTTTTTCGTCCTGAAAAGAAAACCGTTTTACGTGGCGAAGGTAAGGTCTCTGCCCGACCTTTTGATTTGCTGGCGGTTCCGTTTTTTGGATCACTTTTAAGCTCACTTACCTTTCGACGCAGTGTTCAGTTCCTCTTGTTTTTAATTGCTGTTTTACTCGTTGTGGATGGGTTGTTTGGTCCACAGATCAGTCCGTTGAATCTGGCTGGTGTGTTGCCCTGGACCTACTGGCGTGCCTTTTCGATTATCGCCTTGCTGGTGGTCGGAAATATATTTTGCTTCGGCTGTCCTTTCATTTTATTTCGGGACGGACTGAGAAAAATAATTTCGCCACGTCTGGTCTGGCCGCGCTGGCTGCGGCTGAAGTGGTTAGTATTGTTTCTCCTGCTTTTTTATCTGTGGGCCTACGAATCCTTTGCACTTTGGGATCATCCTCAGCTCACGGCATGGCTGGTGATCGGTTATTTTACAGGGTCTGCGTTGATTGATAGTATTTTTAAAGGAGCCAGTTTTTGTAAATATGTCTGTCCGATCGGACATTTTAATTTTGTTCAATCGCTGGCATCTCCTTTTCAGATTACGACTCGCAGTCACGATGTTTGTGCCTCCTGTAAGACTTTTGACTGCATCAAAGGAAACGAAAAATCACGCGGCTGCGAACTCACACTTTTCCAACCCAGGAAACAGGGAAATATGGACTGCACGTTTTGCCTGGATTGCGTGCGTGCCTGTCCGCACGACAACGTGGGCTGGGTGGCGACCTCGCCTTCGAAGAATTTCTTAAAGGTCGCTGACAATATTTCAGAATCAGGCATCGCTCGTTTATTACAGAGAAGAGATATTCTGGCGCTTTGTATCGTTATTGTTTTTGCAGCCTTTACGAATGCAGCTGCGATGATCTCTCCTGTTCTTGCTTTGGAAGATTATGTCATGGCCGGATTGGGGGAGAGGATGCGGCTGGTCTTGGTGGCTGCTTTTATTTTTGCAGGTTGTATTTTGCTTCCTGCAATTTTGCTTGGGCTGACAGCGTGGGCTGCTTTTGGCCGGAAGGCAGATTTATTTAAAACGGAAGTTCTGAGTTTT
The DNA here is from genome assembly GCA_047973165.1 of Chthoniobacterales bacterium. Taxonomy (GTDB): domain Bacteria; phylum Verrucomicrobiota; class Verrucomicrobiia; order Chthoniobacterales; family JBKEAD01; genus JBKEAD01. The sequence continues at coordinate 14,431 of JBKEBM010000065.1, read as the reverse complement.
GCTTACACACTTGTTCCGCTTGGACTGGGAATGTGGGCGGCACATTTTAGTTTTCATTTTTTGACAGGACTGGGGACGATTGTTCCGGTGGTTCAGCGTTTTATTGGGAGTTCTGCGGAGAGTGTTTGGCGTCCACCGATTCAGCTTTTGGAGTGGCTCCTTCCTGTTGAGTTAATTCTGTTAAATGCAGCCTTTGTATCTTCGACACTGCTTGTATGGAAATTTGCGAACCGTTTTATTGATAATAATAAAAATATATCATTTTGGCGTGTCGTGACTCCCTGGCTGCTTTTGGCCGGAGGGCTTTTTTACTTAGGGGTTTGGATTCTTTTTCAGCCAATGGAAATGCGTGGGACGCTTTTAAAATAAAAAAACCGGGTACCAGCGCGTCGGATATTATTTTTCCGATACAGGATTTCGATTTCCAGGCCCATTTTGGCGGCGCGGGCTTTCCAGAGATTTCGTGCAAATTCCTGCATATCTTCCCGGGTATCTGCTTCGTCTATAATTTCCAGACCAAGCAGAGTTTCGACGATGTCTTCCATGGTAACGAGGCCGGACATGCCACCGTATTCATCCAGCACGAGAGAGATGTGACTTCGGTTAGCGACGAGGTGTTCGAAGGCACTCGTTAGTTTTGTAACTTCGGAAATTGCGAGCAGTTTGCGTTTCAGGTCTTTTAAAGTCAGCGTAAAGTTGCCTTGTGCTGCGGCGAGGAGGATGTCGTGTTTCAGGACAAAGTGATGAATGTCATCACGGTTTTCGGAGTAGATGGGTATTCGCGAAAAAGGTGAGCTGTCGTGCTTGTCGATGTATTCCTGAATGGTCGTGCTTTCAGGCAGAGCGAAGACAACCACACGGGGGGTCATGACTTCGTGAACGGAGATGCTGCGGAGCTGGAGGAGGTTGTCCAGGATGCGGGATTCTTCTTCGCGGAGCTTTCCCTGACGTGTTCCGATCTCGGCCATTACCTTTAGTTCATCCCGGCTGAAGGTGGCTTCTTTGTGATGCGATTTGCTGAAAATCTCCAGGATTCGGATGATGGGAGTCATTAATTTTGTCAGCCAACTGAGGCAGATAGCAACCCAGGGTGCCCATGCCCGCCAGTGACGTGCCCCGAGATTTTTTGGGATAATTTCTGATGCGATCAGAATGGCAATGGTCATAAATGCACCCGCGACGGCATCCCATTTACCACCTCCGAGAGCTGTGACTTGTGAGGCAACTCCCATGGCGCCGACTGTGTGAGAGATGGTATTGAGTGTGAGGATGGCGGAGAGGGGACGGCTGATGTGCTTTTTTAAATTGTCCAGTCGATTGCCGGTTTTGGGCCGCTTTTTTTTCAGGTTGGCAATGTAAGGATTTGTGACGCTGAGGATGACGGCCTCCCAGACAGAACAGAAAAATGAAACTCCGATTGCCAGGCAGAAGTAAACGATCAGAAGCGTCCAGGAGGCCGTGGAGTCGGAAGACAAAGAGGCCGAAGCCGCGGCCACAAAGGGGAAAAATAACATGATCGCTGGCAGTTTGCTTTGGAAATATGATGCCGTCAACTCGTTGTCTTGTCAGGCACGAGTATTTTGCATATTTGAAAGTGAGGCATAGAAGCGAATGGTATATTTATGAAATCACGTATTTATTTAATGGGTATCATCGGTTTGGTTGTGTCTTCGCTACCAGTTCGCGGGGATATTTTTAATGAGCTGTCTGCGGCAGAGCAAAAGCAACTTGTCGATCATGAAATCGTGGTTAAGAGCCGTGAAGTGAAGTCTCCCTGGCCGGAGTTGGGCTTGTATCGTGTGCTGGATCCACCACCGGAGGTTGTGTGGGATTTGTTTACCGATTAATATGCGGCTACGACTTATACACCCAAGTTGATTTCGGCAGAGGTGATTGCGACGGAGCCGGATGGGAGTAAGGACTTGCGCTACACGGTGAAGGTTCCTGTGCTGCAAAAAATTTCTTATACGGTCCGAAATTCGTATTCAAAAAAAGGCTCTCTTTGGGAGGTGAAGTGGAAGCTTCTGAAATCTCCCCTGGCAAAGTCCGGCAATGGGTCGCTGCGCATCGAGCCTTACGGCGAAAACCAGACTCTGATGTGCTACACGAACCTGGTCGTGCCAATAACAAATTTGGTTACCGGACTGAAAAACCAGGCACTGAAGGAGGCGAAAACTACAGTGAAAGCAATCGACGAAGAGGCCGAGCGGCGGGCGGGGCGTAAGTAGTTTTTAGCTGTGCAGAGTTTGTAAGCTTTTTTGGATGTCCTGCATGGTAATTTTATTACTGACAAAAGCACTGCCGAGCTTTTGGGTCAGGACAAAATGGATTTTGCCTTCCTGAAATTTTTTATCCGTTTTCATCGCTGTCAGAATGCTCTGGTCTGTCAGGTTTTCAGGAAGTTTTGTGGGTAGGCCGAGGGAGTGAAGTTTTTCTTCGATGAGAGTTGCTTCGCTTTGTGGCAGGTTGGCGTGGATTACCGAAAGTCTCAGAGCAGCGAGAATGCCGAGGCTGATGGCTTCTCCGTGCAGGAATTGTCCGTAGCCGGCTGCGTTTTCGATGGCGTGGCCGACGGTGTGTCCGAAATTTAAAAGTGCCCGCGTGCCGCTGATTTCTTTTTCGTCTTCTTCGACGATGTCGGCTTTGATGCGGACATTACGCCTGATGAGAGTTGGCGTATTTTCTGTCGGTGCTGTTTCAATAAGGTCAAGAAGGGAGCGGTCGCGAATAATGGCGTGTTTGACAACTTCGGCGAGGCCTTCAGAAAATTCGCGGGGCGGCAGCGTTTTCAGAGTATCGGTATCGGCAATAACGGCCAGGGGTTGCTGAAAGGCACCGATGAGATTTTTTCCAAGTCGACTATTGACGCCGGTTTTTCCTCCGACCGAACTATCGACCTGAGCAACAACGCTGGTTGGGATTTGAATAAAGGGAATACCGCGAAAATAAATCGAGGCAACGAAGCCTGCCAAATCACCAACAACTCCGCCGCCCAGAGCAAACAGGAGTGCTTTGCGGTCCAGCCCGGCAGCAATCATTTTCTCGCAGCAGATTTCCGTGTGGTTCAGCGACTTGGATTTTTCGCCCGCGGGGACGGTAATGGGGACGGCGGTCCAACCGCTGGAGTAAAGCGATGCGAGGAGACGTTCGAGATAAAGTGGAGCAACATTTTCGTCAGTGATTACGGCGCAGTGTTTGCTTTTGGAAAGTTCGCGGGAGATGCGCCCGGCCTGGTCGAGTAAGCCGGGACCGATGTGGACCTGGTAGTCAGCGGAGGCAGTGTGCAGGGAGAGGGTTTCGCTCATGAGAGATTGGCTTGTGATTGTTTGCCCGGAGCGTCAACCCAGCGTCCGTGTTCTTTGATCAGGTCGATGAGGCGGCTTACCGCTTCGGCTTCGGGGATGTTAAATTTAACGGCTTGTTTACCAACGTAGAGGTTTACTTTTCCTGGAGCACCACCGACGTAGCCAAAATCGGCATCGGCCATTTCGCCCGGTCCGTTGACGATGCAGCCCATGATGGCGATGCGGACGCCTTTGAGGTGGACGGTAGCTTCTTTGATTCGTGCCGTTGTGCTTTGGAGGTCAAAAAGCGTGCGCCCGCAGCTTGGACACGCCACGTAATCTGTCTTGAAAATACGGGCACCGACGGCCTGGAGAATATTAAAAGAAAGTCGCAATGCCTGGCCGGGTGCTTTTTCACCCTGCACCAAAATGGCATCCCCGATACCGTCGCAGAGCAGCGAACCGAGGTTGACGGAGGCTTCGAGAAGGCTTTCCAGGAAAGGGCGCGTATCGTCGCGGGATGGAGTAAAGGTGTCTTTGAGCAGGAGAGGATGCCGGGGATCAAGTTTTGCTGCCAGGAGGCGAAAGGCATGGATGACCGGCACGTCGCACGCATCGGGGATGCTGATAAGACATGGGTCCGGCAGCGAGTTGACGCGGCAAATTTCATTGTCGTCGCGAGGATCGATTTCGACATAGTGCGGGTCTTCATCCGCAGGAATGACAAAGTCGGGACGGAAGTCGCCAAGGGCGTCGATCTTGTGTGCAAGCTGCTCAAAGCTGCTCGGGCGGATCGCAACCTGCACGAGTTGTTCGCCACCGATCCGGGTTTTGCCGAGTTGGCTGTCAAAAGAAATTTCCTTGCCGGGGCGGCGTGTGTAGCTGAAGGGATCAGGTGACCAGGCTTCTGTTTTCGGTGTGGAGAGAGCGTGAGAATCGGGACGATCGAAGGTTGTTGAAATGTGGTCGGCCAGTGCCTGAGCAACGGGAATTTCCTGGACGCTGTCTTCGGTGAGCGATACGCGAATGGTGTCTCCAAGACCGTCGGCCAGCAGGCTGCCGATGCCGACAGCACTCTTTATACGTCCGTCTTCTCCGTCGCCTGCTTCCGTGACGCCGAGATGGAGAGGATAATTCCAGTCCGGCCCGAGTTGCCGCAAATGCGCTGCAAGCAGCCGGTAAGCCTCGATCATAATTTTCGGATTCGAGGCTTTCATCGAAAAAACAAAATTATGGTAGTCGAGTTCCCGGGCGATGCGGGCAAATTCGAGTGCGCTTTCCACCATGCCGCGTGGCGTATCGCCGTAGCGATTCATGATGCGGTCGCTGAGAGAGCCGTGGTTGGTTCCGATGCGCATGGCGAGTTTTTTATCGCGACAGTATTTGACGAGGGGGGAAAAGCGTTCCTTTATGCGATGAAGTTCTTCGCCGTATTCTTCGTTGCTGTATTCACGGACAGCAAATTTTTTGGAGTCCGCATAGTTGCCTGGATTGACGCGTATTTTTTCAACCCATTTAGCTGCTTCCATCGCAGCCTGGGGCTTGAAGTGAATGTCGGCAACAACAGGTACGTCGCAGCCGAGAGAACGCAGCTCGGAGACGATATTTTCCAGGTTTGCAGCATCTTTAATTGTGGGCGCGGTGATGCGAACGATTTCGCAACCGACTTCGACGAGTGCCTTTGTCTGCTCGACACAGGCAGTGGTGTCCATGGTATCACAGGTCAGCATGGACTGAATGCGGATGGGATTTTCTGCGCCGATGGAGAGCCCGCCAAGCTGAACTTTTCGCGTGGGAAGACGACGCCAGGAAAAACGACTATCGCAATACGCTAAGGGAAGATTCATTTCAAAATCCGTTGGCAGACCGCTAAAACAAAGGACTTACGGACTGCTTTGCGGTGAAGCCTGGGGTGCAGGTGTTGCCGCATCGGGTTTAAAATGCATCTCCGGAATTTTTGTATCGCCACCGGATTTACCAGGGAAAGGCAAGTCCAGCACGTCGTAAAAAGTAACGTAGAGCATGAAGCTGATGAGCAGGAGAGCAAAGGCCGTCTGCACGATTTCAAGCACGCGAATGCTAATGGGCTTGCGTCGAATCGCCTCGATCAAAGCGAGTGTGATGTGTCCGCCATCAAGCACGGGGAGCGGCAGGAGATTTAAAATAGCGAGGTTGACATTGAGAACAACGCTGAACCAGAGTGCCGCCCGCCAGCCATTTGGTGACTCAAAGAGAATGTAATACACCCGCATGATGCCGACCGGCCCGCTGAGATGCGAAAGATTGATGTCCGATTTTGGAGAGATAACGGCGACTATCGTAGCCCACATGGTTGTCATGCTGCCAACGACTTGGCTGACGGGGTTTGGATAGATGAGGGTTGTTTTACCCGTAGTGTCCCACTGGATGCCGATGCGTGGTTTGGTTTCGCCCTCGGGTATTTTTGGTGTGACGGTGATATCCCGGGTGAGTGTCTGACCTTTTTCGTCGCGAACGACGGTGAGGGTTATTTCCTTGCCCTGGAATTTGTTGAGATAATCTGCGAGGTCGCCCATGCTGAGGAGCTTCTGCCCGTCCACGGCTGTGACCTCATCCTGGGGTTTGAGACCGGCGGCAGCGGCAGGGCTGTTCGGGATAATACGGGCGATGAGAGGAGTCTCCTGCGGGGCGATTCCGATTTGGCGGAGGCGCTTGCGTCCCCAGCCCGTACGTTCCGGAGTGACGGGTGCAACCTCGAAGGTTTTGGTTTCGCCGTCGCGTTCGATTTCGATGGGGATGACTGGAGTTTCGCTGGTGGCGATATTCCAGATGATGCTTTCACCGACATTGCCCATTGCGGAAAAGCGGGAGACCTTGTGACCATCAATGGAGAGAATTTTATCACCTGCGTGCAGACCAGCTTCCGCTGCAGGACCGCCCGGTAATACGTAGCCGATGGTCGTTCCCATCTCACCTTCGCTAACCGGACGTCCTATGAAAAAGACCAGGACGGCAAAGGCGAAGGCCAGGCCCAGGCTGAAAAGTGGTCCGGCAAGAGCGACGATGATTTTGTCCAACGGACTGACGGGCGGCAGGGCGGCACGATCATTTTTTGATCCCCCCTCGACAGCTTCCATCGGTGCAAGCTGAGGAATAGCGACAAAGCCACCTGCCGGAATGCTGCCCAGGCGGTATTCGACACCGCCGATGGTTTTACTCCAGAGTGGTTTTCCAAACCAGATCGCAAATTTCTCGACAACCAGTCCGCGCCATTTGGCGGCAAGGAAATGGCCGAGTTCGTGCACGATGATGAGAAGGTTGAAGATCATCAGAACCTCAACGCAGATGATGATAAATTTTAAAAAAGCAGGCATGTGGTGGACGAAGAGACTGATAGAAATATCGAAAAAGGAAAACAGAAATTATTTTTTGCGGATCGAAGCTTTGTGAAAATAGACGTAAAATTCAAGTTCTGCCTTGCGAGTTTGAGAAAAAAACACAGTTTATGCAATGGTAAGTCAGGCAAGACAAGGGCTTCGGAATCATGGATAGTGGCCCAACCTGCAATAATCACCAACGAGAGAGGCGGGTCTGTCTCCCAGGTAGTTTGTTGCCTCGTAAGTCTGGGCCGGAGAGAAAAAATTATTTCCGGAAGCACCCTAAACATTAACCATGTTGGCCTTAAAGTCAGGTTGGGGTGCAGAAAAAAGGAAGCCCTGTCCATAAAGAATACCAATTTCTGACAAAATCTGAGCTACTCTTCTTGTTTCGACATATTCGGCGATACACTGCAAATTCATGGATTTGCCTATATCATGAATAGCCTTCGTAAAAGCATAACTTGCAGAGTCCTGTGCGATGTTTTTGATAATACTCCCATCAATTTTTAAAAAATCAATGTGTAGTTTTCGAAGGTAATCAAAGGAGGAAAACCCGGACCCAAAGTCATCAAGAGCTATAAGAAACCCCCTCTCATGCAAAGCCTGGGTTTGATATGCAGCTTCATCAATATTAGTAAGAGCTTCCGTTTCAGTTATCTCCCAAGTGACTCTTGAAGGATCGATAGACTTAAGCAGAAAAATTCTGTCGATAGATTTCAGCATGTCAGACATAGCCAGTGACTGAGCACTTAAATTAATGCTCAGATTTACGTTCGGGTATTTTAATAATATGCGGGCTGATTGTTCTATCACATAAAAATCCAGCTCCGGCATTAACTGCATTCGCTCCGCCGGAGGAATAAAAGTCGATGGTTCTATAATATCTTTGTTTTGCCCGCGAAGGCGAAGTAAGACTTCAAAAAATATGGGTGTTCCGGTATCAAGGCGCACGATAGGCTGAAACCAGGTTTCAAAGCGCTTGTCATAAATCGCTTCTCCCAGAACCTGGCTCCAGTCCTGAATACCCAGAGTAAGCTCCATTCCTGTTGCATTTGGGCGAAAGGCTTTTACTCGATTACGTCCTAGTCGTTTTGCCGCGTAACATGCTGCATCTGCACGGGAAACAGCATCCTCAGCCGTTAAATTTTCCTTTAATTGACAGACACCAATAGAAGCACCTATGGCATAGAGCCGCTCGGCTCCCTGAAACAAGTGTGTCTTAATGTCTGAAATTATTGTTTTGGCCGCTTTAATTGATTCAGCCTCGTTACGCTGAAAAATTCCTATAAATTCATCTCCGCCAAAACGACTTATAATTTCTTCGGGTTTAAAGTGCTTTTCAAGTAAGCGCGAAACTGCCTGGAGGATTGAATCACCAGCACTATGCCCCTGGCTGTCATTTACTGTTTTAAAATTATCCAGATCTATATATATTAGGGTTTGTTCAACAGAATTATTAGAAACTCGACGTAAAGCGCGTTCCAACTCCGCCATGAGAAAAGCTCTGTTATACAGATTTGTCAGTGGGTCCCTGGATGCCAGCTCTTTTGTTTGAGCGATTGCTTCCTGTAGCCTCTCATTACTTTTTTCCAAAGCTTCACGAGCACGATGCATTTCACTAACGTCCTGAACGCAACCGTAAAGCCTCCTTATATTTCCATTCCCGGAGATAACGGGTTCAAGTCGGATTAATATATTAATTTCTTCACTGCTTTGAGTATTTTCAGAATTTGTTTTTCTGCCAATTACCTCAAAAACATTTCTCTCACCAAACTCTATAGCTAAATTAACAAAATTATAAATTTTGAGTATAGCCTTGTAAGCGAATATTTCTTTAAGCTTCGACCTATCCACAGAATGGCCATTCGGATTCATTCCAAAAATACGAAATAATTCCTCAGTACAGATAATTTTTTCACTTCCTACATCCCAGGACCATCCGCCGAGCCTGGCGATACGTTGGGAGAGTTGTAAGTCCTCATTTACACGCATCAGGTGTTGCTCTGCCTGTTTTTGATCCGTTACGTCGATGGTCAGCATCATCGTTCCACCGATCTTACCTCCAACAGAAAACCAGGGTCTTACTTCCCAGGAGAGCCAGAATTTCTGTCCATTGGAATATTCTATCTTATCTTCATCCTGCGAGACGATTTCCCCAGCCAACGAACGTTTATGAATGTTTTTCCAGTATTCACCAAGCTCGGGAAAAACGGCATGGGAAGGATCATCAGTGGAGGGGGTTGAAAATATATTATAGTCAGTGAGCCACTGGCGACTGTGAGCAATATAATTTAAATTTGTATCAAACATTGCAACGGCAGCAGGCGTATGCTCGACAAAGGCACGCAATACTTTTTCACTGCGTGCAAGATTATATTCTGTACGCTGCCGTTCTGTAATATCAAGAGCAACACATAAGAAACCTTCCCTGACACCATTGTCATCCCAGCGTTCAGTTATAACCTGCGAAACGGTTATAATTTCTTTATTTTTACAAATATATTTCCATTCCCGGTCGTTTGGAAGTTTCTGCTGCGCTGCATGGAGTAATATATCCGTGGAATTGACCGATCCGGTGGATTTTTCATTTTTGAAAAACAGTAATGGAGTTTCGTTTCCAATTACCTCACTGGCTGAGTATCCCAGCATTTTTTCGGCTCCGCTGTTGAAGACGGTAATAATACCATTATTATCTGTTGCGATAATAGCTACTTCCGAAGATGCATCCATCACACTCTCCAGCATATCACGAGTAGCTCGCACCTGCTCCTCGATACGTTTACGGCTTGTAATATCAGAAATAACACCGGCTATTCGAATCACTTCTCCACTTTCATTTTTTGCCGAACTAACCGAAGTGGACAGAATACGCTCTTCTCCCCTGGGAGTTTTAATGAGCAAGTCCATATTTGGCCGCTCTTCTCCCCTAAGCAAAGCCTGTATGGTCTCTCTCATTTGTTCTTTATCTTCGGGAACAAAGAGCTCCAGAATCTCCTCCAGGCTTCTTTTACTTACACCCCTGGGAAGATCAAAAATCTGACAGCAAAGTTCGTCCAGGATGAACTTGTTTTCTTTGAAGGAAAATTCCCAAACACCAAGATTTCCGGCATTAGTTGCCAGGACCAGTCTTTCCTGGGTTTGTTTTACAAGCTCACCAGCCAGCTTCTCCCTGGTGACGTCCAGTCCGGTTCCACGAAAACCAGCAAAATTTCCATCTGTATCCACAAAAGGTGTGCCGCTGTAGCGCACCCAGACCAATTCTCCGGACAAGCGGCGAATACAGAATTCCAGCTCGCGGAAAGCCTCCCCTTTTTCCCGAATGTTTTTCCAGATTTGTGTAACCCATTCGCGACTCTCGGGAGGCGCAAAATCTTCAGGTTTTTTATTAATAAGTAACTCCCTGGGAGCACCAAAAACGCTCCCTGCACCATGTGAAAGCAAAATATAGCATCCTCGTTTGTCTGTCTCCCAAAGGTATTCTCCGGCGGCCTCTGCCATGTCCCGAAAACGCTGCTCACTTTCGCTGAGAGCTTTTTCAGCGGCTTTACGATCATCTGCTTCTGCCAAAAAACCGTTCCAAATAATACTGCCGTCTTTTTGCAATTCAGGCTGGGCTTTGACTTCACGCCAGGTCGTTTTACCATCACTTGTTTTGACTCGAAACTCTTCCGCCCACGGGCGCAACTCCTCCGCACAAAGAGCCATCGATTTTTTCACTTTTGTCCGATCATCGGGAATAATATAATCCATCCAGAGATCAGGTTTTTTTAAAAATTTTTCCTGCGAGTCGAAAAACAGCTTTATAACACCGGGAGATATAAATTTCATCAGAGACTGCCCGGTCTCCGGCCAATACTGGCTTTGATAAACCGCTCCTGGGATCGTTTTTCCGATATCCTCCAATTGAGAAACAGCCTCGACCTGCGAACTAAGCAGCCACTGCCGTTGCAAATACGACATGGAAAATAACAAGACCGCGAGAAAGGTGCAGGCCCATGCTACTACTATATTTCGTCTTGTGCCGCTGTAGAGTGTCGGTAAAAACTGATTCTCATTGATCGCAAAAAACTGCCCTACGACGGCACCCGTTATATCAGTTTGCGGATAAACCATAACATCCCAATAGAAACCGCCACTTTTAAACGAAGCGATTCCGGAACTTCTCAGGGAAAGCAGACCAGCAAACTCTTTCCTGGCGTCTTCCTGTATTTTGATACCCCGTTCACCTTCACCAATAATTGATTTTAACTGTGCTCCTTGCTGCTCTTCCGATTTTTTTAAAATAAAATAACCCGGTAAAAATTTACTCTTTTCATAAGAGTCAATATGCCGACCTTTACCTTTACTTGTGATCAGAGTTGCCTTCACCGCAAAATCAGACCAACCATCAATCGAACGTTTCAGAAAATCCGTAATCGTCTTTGGTAAAAACCCAATATCCAGGTTAGCGACATGCGCTTTGTCATAAAATAAAGGATAGACATACCTGAACCCTTCAAAGGACAGAGTTTCAACAAAGGCACTCTGCGAAATTAACGTCGAATTTGTCAGTGACATCATCGACATAACCGTCTGCGACAGCCTTTCGTCAGGCTCGATCGGATACGTCTGCAGCAGAAGCTCTCCATCCGGCAAAAAGTAATTTACAGCTACCAGACCATTTTGTTCGAATACACGCAAACCCGGCAGATAAACCTCTTTTAAATAAGTCTCCACCCCTTCCCTTTTTTCCTTATCGGCCTCAGCCAGGAGACGCATGAGCCTGGAGGAATCCTGAGTTGATTCTGCGATGGAGGCGGCAATTTGCTCCTGATAGGTCATACCTGCCCTCAGAGCTTTTATCCAGGAGTCAAGATGATCGGCTCCGTAACGTTGCTCCCCGCGCCACTGCTCCATTAAAATAAATAAAGTCAGGATACCTCCCAGAATCAGGCAGGCAATACCTGCCGGCAGACCGATTGAATACCAGCGAGAAGGCTTTTTAAAAGGCTTATCCACAATTTTCGGGGATTCTCAACAAAACATTCCCTCCTGGCAAGCCTGAAACCAGGCCCGACGGAACAGTTGCGCAACTAACGAATAAAAATCTCCGTTTATTCAAAGTTGATTTTCTCGGATCGATTATCCAGACTCCCCCGTTTTATCCATGACCGACACAGCATCTGCCTCCCTCGAAAATATCCGTCCCTTCGTCTCAATCCTGACTGCTGAACTCCCCTTCAGCGAAAAACAAATCCTCGCAACTGCCCTCCTCCTCGAAGAAGGAGCCACTGTCCCCTTCATCTCCCGCTATCGAAAAGAAGTCACCGGCTCACTCGACGAAGTCGCTGTCACCAGCATCCGCGACCGCCTCAGCCAGCTAAAAGAAGTCCACGCACGCCGCAGTTCCATCCTGAAATCTCTGACCGAGCGCAAGCTCCTCACCGACGAGCTCAAAGAAAAACTCACCGCAGCCACCACGCTCACCAAACTCGAAGACATCTATCTTCCCTTCCGACCCAAACGCCGCACAAAAGCGACCATCGCCACCGAACGAGGCCTCGCCCCGCTCGCAGAAATCCTCCGGGAGCAAAACCCCGCCACCGACCCACTCCAGGAAGCCGCCGCTTTCATTGATCCAAAAAAAGAAGTCCCCACTGCCGACGACGCCCTGGCCGGAGCACGCGATATCCTCGCCGAGCACATCAGCGACGACGCCCAGGCCCGCGCCTCCCTACGCACTCTCTTCTGGTCCGACGCCGAAATCACCTCCAAAGTTCTCACCGGAAAAGAAACCGAAGGCGCAAAATTCAAAGACTACTTCGACTGGAAAGAACCTATAAAAAATGCCCCCTCCCACCGCGTCCTCGCCATGCGCCGAGGCGAAACCGAAGGCTTCCTCCTCGTCCGCGTCCAGCCCCCCGAAGACCGAGCCCAAAGCATCCTCCACGATATTTTTGTAAAAGGCGACAACCCCGCAAGTCAGCAGGTCGCCCTCGCCGCCGAAGACTCCTTCAAGCGCCTCCTCAAGTTCAGCATGGAAGGAGAAACCCGCCTCGCCCTCAAAAAGAAAGCCGACGAAGAAGCCATCCGCGTCTTCACTGAAAATCTCCGCGAACTCCTCCTCGCCTCTCCCCTCGGCCAGAAACGTGTTATGGCCATCGACCCCGGATTCCGCACCGGCTGCAAAACCGTCTGCCTCGACGCCCAGGGCAAGCTCCTCCACCACGACGTCATCTACCCCGAGACCGGACGCGCCGCCGAAGCCGCCACCAAAATCAAAGCCATGCTCACCCAATACCAGATCGACGCTATCGCCATCGGCAACGGTACTGCCGGACGCGAAACCGAACTCTTCGTTCGCGGCATCGGCCTCCCGGCAAAAATCTCCATCGTAATGGTAAACGAATCCGGCGCATCCATCTACTCCGCCTCCGAAGTTGCCCGCGAAGAATTCCCCGACCACGACCTCACCGTCCGCGGAGCCGTCTCCATCGGACGCCGCCTCATGGACCCCCTTGCAGAGCTTGTAAAACTCGACCCGAAATCCATCGGCGTCGGCCAATACCAGCACGACGTGGACCAAAATCTCCTCAAGCACGCCCTCGACGACACCGTCATCAGTTGCGTAAACGGCGTCGGCGTCGAGCTCAACACCGCCAGTGCCCAGCTCCTGAGCTACGTCTCCGGACTCAACACCACCATCGCCACAAATATCGTTTCCTACCGAAATGAAAACGGCCCCTTCAGCTCCCGAAACGACCTCTCCAAAGTCCCGCGTCTAGGCCCCAAAGCCTACGAACAAGCCGCCGGATTCCTTCGCATACGCAGCGCAAAAAATCCCCTCGACGCCTCCGCCGTGCATCCCGAGCGCTACGACACTGTCCGCCAAATGGCCACCGACCTCAGTTGCGAAATTCCCGATTTGATCACTGATGACAGCCGCCGCCAGCAGATCAAAAGAAACCTCGACCGCTACGTCTCAGGCGACCTCGGCCTTCCAACTCTCCAGGACATCCTCGCCGAGCTCGCCCGGCCCGGACGCGACCCTCGCGCCCAATTCGAAGTCTTCAGCTTCGCCGACGAAGTCTCCAAACCCACCGATCTGAAACCCGGCATGCACCTCCCCGGCATCGTGACCAACGTCACCGCCTTCGGCGCCTTCATCGACGTAGGAGTCCACCAGGACGGCCTTGCCCACATCAGCCAGCTCTCCGACGAGTTTGTAAAAGACCCCTCAGATGTCGTCCGGGTCGGGCAAAAAGTGCAGGCCACCGTCGTCGAAGTGGACCTCGACCGCAAGCGCATCGCACTCTCCTTAAAAACAAACCCCGACCTCGCAGCACCACGCGGAGCAAAATCATCAGGCAACGGCAACAGACCTTTCTCAAAGCCAAAAAACCGGGCCGAACGCCGCGCCGCCCTCCAGGGAAAAAAATCCAACAGCCCGGCGAGCAACTCCGGAGCTGCCGGCAACGACTGGTTCAGCCAGGCCATGGCCAAAGCCAAAAACGAAAAATGACTAGCGACCGCAGCATGGTGCATTCCTCACACGAGGCGGTCATTTTATCAAAATGACCCTACCGGGGGGGGCTTGTCATACGAATCAGAGATTCAGGGAAGCTTCAGTTTTTTCTTTGAAGCCGGATCCAGCGGTGTGTCGGGGCGGACCATCTCGCGATAATCGTTAACCACCCGAGGGGCAATGCGGTATTCGCTCAGCAGCCGGTAGCTTGAAATTCCATCGACAATGGCATCTGCCAGACGGTTGCGCCAGGCCGTGGAGGAGACATTTCGCGCATCATGCCT